>DATJOE010000001.1:0-8664 GCA_035507305.1 Solirubrobacteraceae bacterium
CCCCCGTCACCGATCCGCGCGACACCCTCCCCGCCGAAGGCGAGCGACTCGATGCTCAGCTCCAGCTCATCGCCCCGCTGCGGGCGCTGGAAGCCCTCGACAGACTCCGCCTGCACTTCGCCGGGCGCGAGCGTCGCAGGCAGCTCCCCGGGCGCGCTCACGCCGCGGGTGCGTTCGTGGGCCCGCCCGCAACCAGCAGCTCGAGCAGCGCCTTCTGCGCGTGCCGGCGGTTCTCGGCCTGGTCCCAGATCCGTTGCCGCGGGCCGTAGATGACCTCGGCGGTGATCTCCTCACCCGCATGCGCGGGGAGGTCGTGCAGTGCGAAGGCGTCGGGCGCGGCGGCGTCGAGCAGCGCGTCGTCAACGCGATAGTCGGCGAGCGCGGCGCGGCGCTCCTGCGCGGTTTGCTCATCGCCCATGCTGACCCACACGTCGGTGTAGACCGCGCAGGCCCCGGCGACCGCCTCGCGCGGGTCGGTGTGCAGGCTGAGCTTGCCGCTCGCGCCGTCGGGGAGCGCGAGGTCCTGCTCGAGCGTGTAGCCAGCCGGAGAGGCGATCGCGACATCGAGGCCCGCGAGCGTGCCGAGGATCGCGAGCGAGCGAGCGACGTTGTTGCCGTCACCCACGTAGGCCAGGCGACGGCCTTGGAGCGAGCCGTAGTTCTCGCGGAGGGTGAGCAAGTCGGCAAGCACCTGACAGGGGTGGTGGTCCGCGGTGAGCATGTTGATTACCGGGACGGAGCTGTGCTCGGCGAGCTGTTCGAGCATCTCGTGCGGGCCGGTGCGCACGCCAACCGCCGCGACGTGGCGAGAGAGCACGAGTGCGGTGTCGCGCACGGGCTCGCCGCGCGAGAGCTGCAGTTCATCGGCGCGCAGTACGACGGGGTGACCGCCCAGCTCGTACACACCCACGTCGAAGGAGACCCGCGTCCGCGTCGAGGGCTTCTGGAATACGAGCGCGACGCTGCGACCCTCCAGCACTCGCGAGGAAAGCGGCTCGGCCTTCAGGGCGCGAGCGCGGTCGAGCAGCGAGTCGAGCTCGCTCGCCGAAAGCTCGGCGCCCGTGAGGAAGTGCTGCGGCATGGACGAGCCAGTCTAGGCTAGGGTGCGCGCGCAGATGCTTAGGCGCCTTGCGATCCCAGCCAGCTGCGCAGCGCTCGTTCTTGCGGGGTGCGGTTCGTCGGGCAGCACGTCAAGCTCGACGGGATCGAGCACGAGTACCAGTGGCGCGACCAGCTCGACTAAGACGACCAGCCCGACCAAAAGCAACAAGAGCGGTCCGAGCTTGAAAGTGACCACTACCCCGAAATTCGCACCCGCGACGGGGGCGGTGCGCAGCGGCACGGTGCAAATCGCCTATCGCAACATCGCGATCGCGCCCGATACTGTGCGCGTGAAGGTGGGCAGCAAGCTCGTCTGGACGAACTACGACGAAGTCGAGCACAACGTCACGAGCGAGGGCGGTCCTCAGCACTTCGACTCCGGGAACTTCGGCGAAGGGAAGACGTTCTCGATCGTGGCGAACAAGCCCGGGGTGATCCACTACGAGTGCACGAACCACCCCGCGACGATGAACGGATCGATTGAAGTGATCGGTTGACATCCGGTCAACCCCTTTTGGGGGTAGGAGTCGTCCACGACTCCGTGACCGGGCCTTCGGCCCTCTTGGTCGGCTGACATCCGTGTCCGCTTCTGTGGGAATTGGAGTCATACGGACTCCCCCGACCGGCCCTTTCGGCGCGCACATCATGCACATCAACGAGTCGACCGCGGGCGAGGGCTCTCCGGCCCTCTTTGTCAGCTGAAGTCCGCCAGCCCCGCGTCGGGGGAGGACGCGGTGGCGTACGTGCGGCGGGGGATTCGACCGGCGTGGCGGGCGAGGTGGCCGGCCTCGACGGCGGCGCGCATCGCTCGGGCCATGCGGACGGGGTCTTGGGCGCGGGAGATGGCGGAGGCAGCCATGACTGCGTCGCAGCCGAGCTCCATCGCGAGCGCGGCGTCCGAGGCGGTGCCGACGCCCGCGTCGAGCACAAGCGGGACCTCGACGGCTTCACGGATCAGCGCGAGGTTGTAGGGGTTGCGGATGCCCATGCCGCTGCCGATCGGCGAGCCGAGTGGCATCACGGCGGCGCAGCCGACGTCGGCGAGACGACGCGCGAGCACGGGATCGTCGGTGGTGTAGGGAAGCACGACGAAGCCCTCGTCCACTAGCTCCTCGGCCGCGCGCAGCAGCTCGGGGGCATCGGGCATGAGCGTGTCCTCGTCGCCGATCACCTCGAGCTTGATCCAGTCGGTCGCGAACGCCTCACGCGCGAGGCGCGCGGTGAGCACGGCGTCGCGCGCGGTGTAACAACCCGCGGTGTTGGGCAGCAGCTCGACGCCGCCCTCGGCGAGCACGTCGATCAGCGAGCCCCGCTGCTCGGGGTCCACGCGGCGCAGCGCGACGGTCACAAGCTCTGAGCCGCTCGCGGCGATCGCCTCGGCCATGATCGCGAGCGAGGGGAAGCCGCCGGTACCGAGCAACAGACGCGAGCGCAGCGTGCGTCCCGCGATCGTCAGTGGCTCGGCGCTCGGCACGGGCTCGGCGCCGTTACGCCGCGCGCCCCCCTGCGTGTCGATTGCCTCGCTCATCCGATCAGCCTCCCTGCATCGCGGTTAGCACCTCGACCCGCGCGTGATCCGCGAGCGCGAACAAGCCCCACTGCGCGCGCGGCACGACCTCGCCGTCGACGGCGACCGCGACGCCCTTCGCCTCGGGTGAGAGGTCGAGCTGGGCGAGCGCGGCCGCGACCGTGGCGCCGGCCCGCAAGTCGCAGTCCTCTCCGTTCAGCCTGATCACGCGAGCACCGTCGCCGTGCCCGCCGCGGCGCCCTCGGCGGACGAGGGCGCGCCGGGGGCGAAGCGCCGTGGGTCACAGGCACGCAGCAGCTCGGCGTCCGCGTCGGCGGGGCTCTCGACGAGCAGCGAGGCGACGAGCCGGGCGGTGATCGGGGCGAGCAGGATGCCGTTACGGTGATGCCCGGCGGCCCAGATCAACCCAGGCCGCTCGCCGAAGCCGATCGCGGGGGCATTGTCGGGCATCCCGGGTCGCAAGCCCACGCACAGCTCCTCGATCTTCAGCTCGCGTACCCCGGGCACGATCTCGTGCGCCTCGCGCAGCAGCTCGTAGACGCCACCGGCGTCGGGCTCGAGGTCAAAGCCGCGTTCTTCGACCGTGGCGCCGAGCACGTAGCGCCCGTCGGCCCGCGGCACGAGATAGCCACCCTCGAATCGAACCACTCGACCGAGCATCCCGGGACCCGCGGGGTCGCGCAGGCGAAGGAGCTGTCCACGGACGGGTCGCACGGGCACGCCGCCTTGCAGCTGTGGACTCCAGGCGCCGGTGGCGATCACGACCCGATCGGCCAGCAGAGACTCTCCGCCCTCGGCGAGGGCGGCGCCGGTCGCACGCCCCTCGGCGTCGAACTCGATTCGCGCGGCGGGCGAGTGCTCGCGCAGCTCGACGTCCACGGCCTCGCAGGCCGCGCATAGCGCTTCAAGCATGCGGCGGGGGTCTACGGAGTGGTCGTCGGGCGCTTCGTAGGCGAGCCGCATCGCGGGGGCAAGCGCGGGCTCGCGATCGCGCGTCTCGCTCGCGCGCAGGCGCCTCGTCGGCAGGCCGAGCGCGTCGCGAAAAGCGATCTGGCGCTCGAGCTCGCGGGCCTCGTCCTGATCGCGCGCGAGCACGAGCGTCCCGGTTCGGAGCAGGTCCAGCTCGACGCCTGAGACCTGTTCCAGCTCGGCGGCGAACTCGGGCCACAGCGCGGCGGAGCGCAGGCCCAGATCGAGCGCGCGCCTGCCCGCGTCGCCGAACTCGGCCTCGGCGACGGGCGCGAGCATCCCGGCCGCAACGCGCGAGGTGCCGCCGCCAAGCACTCCCCGCTCCAGGACCGTGACGCTCATGCCACGCGCGCGAGCACGCCACGCGATCGAGAGGCCGATCGCGCCGCCGCCGATCACGAGCACGTCGCTCGATCCGCTGCGCTTGCCCATGCCGTTGATGCTAGCCCCGATCGGCGGGCGACAATCCCGGCCCAAGCGCCTGCGAGACTGAGGGAATGATCACTGCAGACCTCGGCGCCGAGCGCCGCGCGCGCCTGGCGGCCGCGAAGCTCTACCTCGTATGCGACGCGAAACCCGGTGGGCGCGAGCTGCCCGACGTGATCCGCCCGGCGATCGCGGGCGGCGTCGAGGTCGTGCAGCTGCGCGAGAAGGAGCTCGGCGACGAAGAGCTTGTGGCGGTCGCGAACGCGGCGCAGGCGCTCTGCGAACGGCTGGGCGCCTTGCTGATCGTCAACGACCGACCGCTGGTGGCACGCGAGGCGGGCGCGGACGGGCTGCACGTCGGCCAGGACGACATGCCGGTCGCCCAAGCGCGCGAGCTGGTCGGCCCGGAGATGCTGATCGGACTCTCGACGCACGCGCCTAGGGAGATCGACGCGGCGGAGTCGACCGCCCCCGACGGCACGCCGCTCGTGGATTACATAGGCGTCGGGCCCGTGCACGAAACCCCGACGAAGCCGGGCCGGCCCGCGGTGGGCACGGAGCTTGTCGCGTACGCGGCCGATAACGCGAAGGTGCCGTTCTTCGCGATTGGCGGCCTCGACGGCGCGAACCTGCACGAGGTGCTCGCCGCGGGCGCGACGCGTGCCGTGGTGCTGCGCGCGATTGCGAACGCCGAGGATCCGGAGAACGCAGCGCGCGAGCTGAGAGGCCTGCTCGATGGCTGAGCCGCCGGGTGTCGAGCGCTCCGGCGGCGCGCGCCCCCGCGGCGCTGAGCGCGACGCGGCGGCTCGGGCGGCGCTGAGCCCGCTCGATGAGCACGAGTGGCCGACCCCGCTGCGAATCGCGATCGCACTTTGCGTGCTGCTGGCGATCGGGGTGATCGCGGGCGCGGCGAGCATCCACGACCTGAGCAAGCACGGAGGCTCGCTGCCGGGGGCAGCACTGCTTGCAGTCGTGCTGCTGCTGCTCGCACAGGGCATGTACAGGCATCGCTACTGGGCGACGCTCGGCTTCGAGGCGCTGCTCGCGTTCCAGATCATCGTGACGTCGCTGGCGCTCGTCGTCGCCTCGACGCTGCTGGCCGCGGCGATCTGCCTAGTGAGCGTGCTGCTGGGCGGCTGGCTGTTCTGGAAGCTCATCCGGATCATGGGCCGGATCCAGGCCCAGGATCACCGATAGCCGGCGCGTGACGTCGTCCTCGGTCGCTTGCGTGCAGGTCTGCACGCGGCGCTCCCTGCGTCCTAGTCACGCTTGACTCTCGGCGCCCTGGGAGGCATGTCTCCTTCGATAGGCTCAGCTAGATGGCTGGAAACACCTTCGACTGCATCGTTATCGGCTCGGGCCCGGGCGGCTACGTGGCGGCGATCCGCGCAGCGCAGCTCGGAAAAAGGACAGCGGTGGTCGAGCGCGACAAGCTCGGCGGACGCTGCCTGAACTACGCGTGCATCCCGGCGAAGGCGGTGCTCCGCTCGGCGGACCTGCTCGCGGAGATCAACGAGGCGGGCGAGTATGGCCTGGAGGTCGCGGGCGTGAAGGTCGACTTCGCGGGCGTGCAGGCGCGTCGTGAGAAAGTGGTGACGACGCTCACCTCGGGCGTGGGCGGACTGTTCAAGAAAAACAAGATCGACGTGATCGAGGGCGACGCGAAGCTGGACGCCGAGGGCCACGTCGTCGTCGGCGATCAGGTCTACGAGGCCCCGACGGTGATCCTCGCGACGGGCTCGACCCCTCGCTCGATCCCGGGCGTCGAGTTCGGCAAGCGAATCATCGGCACCGAGCAGGCGTGGGCGCTTCCCGAGCTGCCGGCGCGGCTCGCGGTCGTGGGCGCGGGCGCCTCGGGCGCGGAGATCGCTTCAGGCTACGCGCGCCTGGGCTCGCAGGTGCGCTTGATGGAGGCACTGGACCGCGTACTGCCGACGGAGGACGCCGACATCTCCCGCCGCGTCGAGCGGGGGTTCAAGCGCCAAGGCGTGGAAGTGCACACGGGCGACCCGATCTCGGACGTGAAGAGCGGCGAGAGCAGCGTGACGTTCACCCACGGCGAGGACTCGGGCCTGGAGGTCGACTACCTGGTGATCGCGGCGGGCCGCGGCGCGGACGTCGAGGGCCTTGGCCTGGCGGAGGCGGGCGTCGAGCTGGACGATCGCGGGCTGGTGAAAGTGGACGGCGCGATGCGCACGAGCCGCGCGGGGATCTACGCGATCGGCGACCTGACGCCGGGCCCGGCGCTCGCGCACAAGGCTTCGGACGAGGGGATCATCGCGGCGGAGGACTCCGCGGGGCAGCAGACCCACCCGATCTCCTACATCGACATTCCGCGCGCGACGTTCTGCACGCCGAACGTGGGCTCGTTCGGGCTGACGGAGGAGCAGGCGCGCGAGCAGGGCTACGACGTGATCGTCGGCAAAGTCCAGTACGGCGCGGTCGGCGGCGGCGTGGTCTACGGTGACACGGGCGGCTTGATCAAGCTCGTGGGCGAGTCGCAGTACGGCGAGCTGCTGGGCGGGCACATCGTCGGCACGCGCGCGACCGAGCTGATCCAGGAGCTGGTGAACGTGCGTCTGCTAGAGGGCGGCTTCACGGAGGTGGGCCGCATCATCCACGGGCACCCCACGCTCTCGGAGGCCGTGATGGAAGCCGGTCGCGCGGCGGACGGCTGGCTGATTCACGGCTGAGCCGTGGGCACGCCGACGGCTTCCTTCTACTTCGATCTGCAGAGCCCGCTCGCGTACCTGGCGGCGGAGCAGGTGCTGCACGCACTGCCGGGCCCCGCTGAGTGGCAGCCGGTACTCGCGGCGGAGCTGGCGACTGAGCAAGCGGGCGACGGGCAGCTCGGCGCGGGACAACCCTACGAGGCATTCCGCTGCGAGCAAGAGCTGGACGCGTTCCGCGAGGACGTGGCTCGTCGCGCGCGCGAGCTGGGCCTGCAACCGGTGCGCTGGCCGGAGCCGTTCCCGTTCGACAGCGCGCTCGCGATGCGGGCGGCGACGTACGCGAAGTCGATCGGCCGCACGGTGCCGTTCGCCCAGGCGGCGTTCCGCCAGGCGTTCGCGGGCGGGCGCGATCTGGGTCAGCTGGACAACGTGCTGATCGCGGCGGCGGCGTGCGAGATGCACCCGGCGGCGGTGAGCAAGGGCACAGAGCTGGGCTCGGTGACGACGACGCTTCGCGAGCGCACGCGCGAGGCGCGCGAGCTGGGCGTCTCGGAGCTGCCGGCGATCGTGGTGGACGGCGAGGTGTTCGCGGGCGCACGCGCGATCGAGGAAGCCGCGGAGCACATGGCGCTCGGGGCAACACGATGAAGGCGAAGGCCGCGTACCGCTTGATCGTGACGCGCGGCGGCCTGGCGCCGGCGCTGCTGGCGGATGCGGAGCGCGTGGATCACATCGAGCTGGTGAGCATCGACGACGGGGAAGTCGAGCTGTTTTGGGACTTGCCGCCGCACGCGGCGTCGAAGATGGCGAGGCAGCTGCGCGAGGACCTCGCGCAGCTCGAGGCGGGGGAGTTCTTCGCGCGCTGGAGTACCGTGGATTGATGGCTGATCTGCCGGCGCCGGACATCGCTCGCGAGTGGCTACAGACGATGACGCTGATCCGCCGCTTCGAGGAGCGCGCGGGAGAGATGTACGCGCGGGCGAAGGTGGGTGGCTTCCTGCACCTGTCGATCGGCGAGGAGGCGACGATCGTGGGCTCGGCGCGGGCGCTGCGCGAGCACGATTATTTGATCTCGACGTACCGCTCGCACGGACACGCGCTCGTAAGGGGCACGCCGCCGGAGAACGTGATGGCCGAGCTGTTTGGACGCGTGGATGGCTGCTCGGGCGGGCGCGGGGGCTCGATGCACATGTTCGACGGGGCGCGGCGCTTCATGGGGGGCTACGGGATCGTGGGGGGCAACCTGCCGATCGCGGCGGGGCTCGCGCTGGCCTCGGACTACGAGGGCAAGGACGAGGTGACGCTGTGCACGTTCGGCGACGGCGCCTCGAACCAGGGGACGTTCGGCGAGACGCTGAACCTCGCGGCGCTGTGGAAGCTGCCGGTGGTGTTCATGGTGACGAACAACCAGTTCGGGATGGGTACGGCGCTGCAGCGCCACTCGGCGGTGACGGACCTCCAGCGCAAGGGCGAGTCTCTCGGCGTGCCCGGGATGCGCTGCGACGGGATGGACATGCTCGACACCTACCGCGTGGTGTGCGAGGCGATCGCGCGCGTGCGCGAGGAGCGCCGCCCACTGCTGATCGAGGCGGTGACGTACCGCTTCCGTGGGCACTCGATGGCGGACCCGGAGCAGTACCGCTCGAAGGAGGAGGTAGCCCACTGGCGAGAGCGCGACCCGATCCCGGCGTTCGGCGATCTGCTCGTGCGCGAGGACATGATCGACGAGGCCGAGCGCGAGCGGATCGACGCGGAGGCGATCGCCCGCGTTGACGCGGCGGTGCAGTTCGCGGACGCCTCCCCATTTCCCCCGCCCGAGTCCCTCTACGAGGACGTGTACGTGCTGAAGGAGAAAGCCAAAGGTTGGTATTCCGTGAGGACGACCGACCCCGGCGAGAGTGCGCGGGAGGATGTCTTCAACCTTGAGGGGGAATCGCCCCAGAGGGGCGATTCCGATGAGATCTCCCA
>DATJOE010000002.1:0-35866 GCA_035507305.1 Solirubrobacteraceae bacterium
TTGGCTCGCGCGAGACCGAGGTGATCGCGGTTTCCTCGCTTGCTCCACCCCGGGGGATCGACGAGCTGATCCGTGCGTTGGATGACCACCGCGCCCGAGTCGACGTGGGACAGCGGCGCTTGCGCTCACGGCGGTTGGGCGCGCTGGCGGATTTCGAGCACGAGCACGGCGAGCGAGGCTTGCGTCGACTTGGCGGGCGCCGCGTGGCCGAGGGACTGCTCGAAGGACAGGATCCTCTACTCGACACCGCGGCGCTCGTCGCGGCGCTCGAACGAGCGGCCGCGGGCGACGGGGAAAGCGCACCGCCACGATGAGCTGGCCGCGTCAGCTGCTGCTGATCCTCGCCGCATTCGTGCTCGCGAGCGCGCTGGCGGGGGCACTCGGGGCGATCAACCTCGGCACCGCGCTGTCGTTCGGGCAGATCGCCGTCGCGCTCACGGTCGTCTATTTGATCGTGCGTCGCTGAGAGGAGCAGCGGCCCCGGCCGGCGAAGCCGCCGCGCGCGAAGCCTACGGCGCCGCTTCTCCGGCCTTCTGCCGAAGTTCTTCGTTTTCGCGTTCGAGGGTCCGCGTCTGCGCTTCCGCTTCGCGCCTGCGGGCTTCGTTTTCGGCATTCGCCGGCGACGGCGTCTGCTCGACGGTCTTCGCCGTGACCGTGTGCACGACGACCTGCGGATGCACAGCCGTAGTGGTGTGCGTGACGGTGTGCGTGATCGCCGGACCGGTCCCTCCCGCCTCGGTGGTCCGCTTGCCGTGATGGCCGATCAAGTAGCCCACGAGGGCACCGACGATCAGCCCGAGGATCCCAAGGAGAACCGCGGTCGCCGGGCTGGCCCATCCTTCGGGCGGCTCGGGAGGCACGCGCTCGACCACTTGCTCGGCCACGACGGGCGGCCGAGGCTGGTGCGGCGGGACTACCCCGCCGAGCGGCTGCGTCGGCGGGAGCGGGGGCCTGGGCGGTGGATCTGCGCTACTCACCCTTGCTCTTTATCCGCAACGGGGGAGCGACAAACGCGACGAGTCACATAAGCTGGCGCGCATGGGAACTGGGTGCTTCGTCTCCACGGGCCGCTCGCTGCCGACAGCGATCGAGCGCGTCAAGCTCGCCGAGTCGCTCGGCTACGACGCGGCCTACGTGACCCACATCGCCGGGCGCGAGTCGCTCACGGTCGTGACGGCCTACGCCCTGGCCACGAGTCGGATTAGGGTCGGCCCGGGTGTCGTGCCGATCTACACCCGCACCCCCGCGACGATGGCGCAGACCGCCGCGACAATCGACGAGCTCTCCGACGGGCGCCTGAATCTCGGCATGGGCGTCTCGCACCGCCCCGTCGTCGAGGGATGGCACGGCCAAACGATCGACAAGCCCGTCGCCGAGATGCGCGAGTACACCTCGATCGTGCGGTCGATCCTGCGGGGGGAGAGCTACGAGAGCGGGGAAAAGTGGCAGACGGGCTTCCAGCTCGCGGGGATCGACCCGCGTCCGGAGCTGCCGATCTACGCAGCCGCGCTCTCCCCCGCGATGTTGCGGCTCGCCGGCGAGGTCGGAGACGGAGTCCTGCTCTGGCTCTGCTGCCCCCAATACATCGAGGACGTCGTAATCCCCGAGGTGCGCAAGGGACGCGAGCGAGCGGGCAAGACGCTCGAAGGCTTTGACGTCGTGCCCGCCGTGCCCTGCGCGCTGACCGAGGACCGTGAGGCGGCATATGCCGCGATGCGCATGGAACTGATCCCCTACTTCGGCTTGCCCTTCTACCGCGCGATGATCGAGCGCTCGGGCTTTGGCGCGGACATCGAGCGCTTCGACGCCGCCGCGGGCGACTTGCCGCAGATGCAGGCCGCGATCTCCGACGGGTTTCTCGAAGCGCTCACCGCGGTCGGCACGGAGTCCGACGTACGTGGCGGCCTGGACCGCTACCGCGCCGCAGGCGCCACGACGCCGTGCGTCGGGCCGATCTCCAAGACCGACTTCGAGGCCACGCTGCGCGTCGGAATCGGCGCCTGAGACGCACCTGCCCGCGTAGGCTTTAGCTCGATGCTGGTATTGCTCGGCTTCGCCGTGCTCGCCGGGGCGGGCACCGCCCTATCGCCGTGCGTGCTCCCCGTGCTGCCCGCCTTGCTCTCGGCCGGCGGTGTCGGTGGGCGGCGCCGGCCGCTCGGGATCGTGATCGGGCTCTCAATCACGTTCACCGTGACGATCGTCGGCGTCGCGGAAGTCGTGGATGGCGTCGGCCTCGGCAGCGATCCGCTGCGGATCCTCGCGATCGTCGTGCTGCTCGTGTTTGGCGCGGCGCTGATCGTGCCTGACCTTGCCGCACGGATCGAGGCGCCCCTCTCGCGTCTGGCTCGCTTCGGCCCGCGCTCGCGCGGCACAGGCTTCCTTTCGGGCCTGCTCGTCGGCGGAGCGCTGGGCTTCGTCTACACCCCCTGCGCCAGCCCAATTCTCGCCGCGGTGATCTCGGTCGGCGCCGCCACCGGGCGCACGATCCTGATCGCGCTCGCCTACGCGCTCGGCTCGGCTTTGGTGCTGTTGGCGCTCACGCTCGGTGGGCGGCGGCTGTTCGACCGCGTGCGCCGCGCCGGGCGCGGACCCACGCTGCAACGCGTGCTCGGCGCGATCATGGTCGTGACCGCCGTCGCGATCGCCACGAACCTCGACGTCAACTTCGACCAGTTCGTCGCGCAGCACATCCCCGACGTGAACCTGACCGCCTCGCTGGAGTGCTCGCAGACGATCACCGGCCGGTTGCATCAAATCAGCGGTCACGAACCGAAGTTCGCGCCCGCGAACGGCTCTTCGGCCTGTGGCGGCTCGAGCGTGAAGGCAGCGCCCGCGAACGCCAGCCAGGCAACGCTGCTCGCCGACGCGCACGGCCTGCGCAAGCTCGGCCCAGCCCCTGAGTTCATGCAGACCCAGGACTGGTTCAACACGCCCGGCATGAAGCCGCTCTCGCTCGCCTCGCTGCGCGGTCACGTCGTGCTCGTCGACTTCTGGACCTACACCTGCATCAACTGCATTCGAACGCTCCCCTACCTGAAGGCGTGGGACGCCAGCTACCGCCATGACGGCCTCACCGTCGTCGGGGTGGAGACCCCTGAGTTCGCATTCGAGCACGAGGCCGGCAATGTTGAGAACGCGATCAAGCAGTTTGGCCTGCGCTACCCGGTCGTCCAGGACAACGAGATGGGCACGTGGAACGCCTATGGCAACGAGTACTGGCCAGCCGACTACCTGATCGATCCCCACGGGCAGGTGCGCTACGCGACGTTCGGCGAGGGTGACTACGCGCAAACCGAAACCGCAATCCGCGCCCTGCTCGCGGAAGCGGGCGGCGAAGTCGGCGCACACAGTTCGCCCAAGGACGTGATCGTGCCGAGCCAGCAGGCGACGCCCGAGACCTACCTCGGCACCGAGCGAGCCGAAGGCTGGCTGCAGCGCCCGAAGGACGGCGTGCACGACTACGGCCTCGCGCCGGCGCGAGCGCTGCCGCTGAACGAGTTCGCCTACAGCGGCACGTGGAAGATCGGCGGGCAGCCCGCGGAAGCGATTGCGAACGCGGGTATCGACCTCACTTTCCAGGCCAAGGACGTCTACCTCGTGCTCAGCTCCACAGGCGGCGCGCCGCGCCGCGTGCAGGTGCTGCTCGATGGCAAACCGATACCCGTCCGTGACGCGGGTGCGGACGTGCACGACAGCTATGTCACCGTGCGCGGGCAGCGTCTTTACACGCTCGTCTCGCTCCCACGCGACGAGCGCCGTCGCTTGAGCTTGCGTTTCGCGCCTGGGGTCAGCGGGTTTGCATTCACGTTCGGGTGAGGCACGCAAACTGCGGGAAATCTGTCCAATTGAGGGATGGCACCGCAGACCCGGCGTGTACCGTCCGCTATCCGGCACCAGCGTGGGCTCGGCGCCGTGAACCTGCGAGCACTAGGAGGGCAAGCGAGATGAACGTGCAGCAATGGCCGGGGATGCCCCGCAGCGGCGGGGTTAGACCGGCACATCGAGGCAAGCGGATACCGGCCCTGATTCAGGCGGCAGCGGCACTTGCCGTGCTTGCAGCAATCGGCGGACCGCTTGCCTTGAACGCTGGAGCCGCGCCTTCCGATACGACTGCCAAGCAAATCCCGGGCAACCCAATGACGGTCTATATCGGTCCACGCGGGCAGTGCCAGTCGAGCTATACGGTCGGCGGAGTCGTCGAGGGCAACTACTTTCCCGGTGGTGCCCCTTACGACTTCAGCCCCGTTGCAGACTGCGGGTTCTTCCTATCGTTCCCTAAAGCGGGCACAGGCCAGCCGGTAGCGCTACAGGGCAAGACGTTCGGCTTCGCAGGGAATGCGGCCGCAGTGGACTTCAGCGAAATCTATACGCCTGTCTCACAATCACCGGTGAGCGGCGACGGTTCTACGGGCGACCCATTCACGCAGACGACGGTCTTCGAAGTCATCGATTCCGCCAAAGTGAAAGACGCGCTCATCACGGAGACGACGACCTACGTGAACGGGGCACCGCAGTTCACTTCCACTTACAACGTCAAGAACGTGACTGCCGACCAACTCTACTTCCGTGCGATCTACGCCGGAGACCTGTTTGTCAACGGAAGCGACTTGGGAACTGGCCTAATCGGAGGGCCGCCTCGCTTTATCGGGGGGCAGAACACTTCCACGGGGGTCCTTGGTGGACTGCAAGAAGCAAGCAGTCCTGCGCTTGCTTGGTCGGCCTTCGAAGAGCTTCCCTACCCGACCATCTGGGATCGCATTCAGTCGAGCGTCGAAGAAGCACACACGTTCAAAGAAGAAGCCGATCCGGAAGAAGTCGACAACGCGGTAGGCGTCGAGTGGGACCAGCTCCGAAACACGGGGCTCGCTCCCGGTACCGAACAGGCCTTTCAGATCATCAACCGGACCCAGATTCCCACCCTGGGCGTACAGCCCGCTACACAGACCCACACAGTCGGGCAGACGGCGTCAGTGACGGTCACCGCGGCCGACAACGCCGGCACCCCCTATGGCAGCAGGCCGATCGTCTACAAAATTGACGGCGCAAATCCAAAATCCGGCAGCGTGACCACCGACGCGTCGGGCCAGGCGACGATCAGCTACGTCGGCACCGGGGCAGGAATCGACACGATGCAGATGTTCCTGGATCTGAACGGCAACGGGAGCCCTGACAACTCCGAGCCAAGCGGGACGGCACAGGTCACCTGGACGCCTCCGCCGCCGACGCCGCCCGCGCCGAACAGTGGCTACAAAATCCAGAGCATCAAAGCCAACGCTGACGGGACGATCACGATCGTCTTCGTGCCGACGCAGGACGGCACTGCGACGGTCGAAGTAACTGTGCCAACCGCGACGATCTCGCGCAACGCGTCGATCGCCCGGGCCAAGAAGTGCAAGCGAGGCCTCGTGCGCATCAAGGGCAAGTGCCGCCCGAAGACCAGCGTCTCGGGGAAGGTCTCAAGCGCGGGGAAGGCCGGCGTGCCCTTGAAAGTCACGGTCAAGCCCTCGAGCAAGGTGAAGAAGGCGCTGGCTAAGGGCAAGAAGGTGCAGCTGACCGCGAAGCTGACCTACAAGTCAGTCCTCGGCGGCGCGCCGACCGTGAAGGTCTACCACTTCACCGTCAAACCGAAGAAGAAGAAAAAGAAGCATCGCTGAACGCCAGCGCAGTTCTAATCAGGCGTGAGACGGGGCGCTCGGCGTCCCGTCTCTCCTTTGCGTAGGTACGCACTGATACGTACCACAACGGCTACCCACACACCGGCAACGGGCGGGGCGGGCTTAGGATCGGCCAACGCTCGGACTGGAGCCCGAGCCAATGTTTTGCCGATCAACCTCTGGGGGATTCGAATGCTCATGCAAGGAGGCGTGCCCACTCGCACCGTGTCACGCCATGCCAGGACACTGCTCGCGACCGTCATAGCGCTGTTGATCGCCAGTTTGGGATCGAGCGCAGGTACAGCTCGCGCGGACACGCCCGCGCATACGGACGTCTTGTTCCTGTTCGACACGAGCAGCTCGATGGGCTCAGAGCTGGGTGAAGCCAAGGAAAAAGCCGCGAGCGTGATGGAAACCGTGAGTGCGCATCTTCCCGACGTTGCGTTTGGCGTCGCCACCGTCGAAGACATTCCAGGCTATGAATACGGTGAATTTCGCGAAACGTTCACCGAACAGCAGTACGAAGAAAACGAAGAAAAAGCCTGGAAGCTCTTTGCGCCGGTAACGACCAACCGGGAACAAGCACTTCAGGCGATCAACGGCTTGAAAATCGGTTTCGGCGGCGACGGCCCCGAAGCCTACGGACGGGCGCTGTGGGAGTCCGACACGAACCCAACCGTCGGTTGGCGCTCGGATGCCCGGCACGAGATCGTCTTGATCGCCGACAACGTCCCCCACGACCCCAACCTCAACGAAGGGATCGCCGAAAGCAATTGGGCCGGCGGGAACCCCTTCAACACCTACGAAGAACCGCCGGGCCGGTTCGGCATCGCGGGTACACAGTGGACCTCGGGCGCCAACTTGGCCATCCGCTCCGTCGCGGCACAGCTCGGCACGGATGGCAAGCCGCTGGAGTCCGTCGAGTTCTTTGGCACCTCAAGCGGATACCTGCCTTACTGGGAATACTGGGCCGGCCTCTCGGGCGGGCAAGCACTCGACGGGACTAGCGGCGAACTCGCGACCACGCTGACAAACATCATCGAATCGGGGGCGAGCAAAGCGTTGGCAGCTTGTCCGGAGGGCCAGATCCGCCAGGGCGAAGGGACCTGCATCGTGCCTCCGAAACCGACGAGCCACCCGACTTTCACCCAGGTGATATGCAACCTCGTGATCGCGACCGCGACTGATACATGCACCGCGACTATCGGCGACGCCGCTCCTTCGGGCTCAACGGTCCCCACGGGAACCGTGACCTTCGCGACGCGCAACGGCGGCCTGTTCAGTACCGGCAACACCTGCAACCTCACGCCGACGCCGCTCTCCGGCAACACCTCGAGCTGCTCGGTGCAGTTCTTGCCTCCGAGCAAACCCGGCACGCTGCCCGAGATCGTGGGTACCTACTCGGGCGACTCGACGCACAACTCGAGTAGCGGTGAGACCCACTACGGCCCCGCGAGCTCACTCGAACACCTGGTGGATCTCTCCGAAGCAGGGACGATTCACCCGGGCGGCGAAGTGGTCGTCCCGATCGACTGCGGCTTCCCGTGCTCCGCGAGCGGCCTGCTAAACAGCGGCCCAGACCTATCGAGTATCGCTTCCGTCGCCTCGTTGTCAGGCGAGGTCGAAGTGGTTGCTTCGAGCGCGGCTCACGGCAAGAAGAAGAAAGGGAAGAAGCTCACGCCGGTTCTGCTCGGCAAGGGAAGCGTCAAGCTGAGCACGCCGGGCAAAGGCAAGCTGGTCATCAAGCCGACCGCCAAGGGCAAGCGTGCGCTTGCGAGCCTCGGCAAGCGCAAGAAGGCGCGCCTCACGCTCACCGTTGCCGTGACCACGCTGAACGGCACTCCCGTCGTGACGAAGAAACAGCACGTCACGCTGCGGGCGCTCGTCAAGAAGGCCCACAAGAAGAAGCATCACTAACGGCCGGTGGAGCACCAGGACGACGGCCTCGCGGCAGACATCGCCGCGGGGCCGCGTCCTACAATTGTCTCATGGAGGGCTCTACCCCAGAGACCGGCGCGCGCAGCTGGCTGCGCTGCTACCGCTGCTGGTCGCAGGATCTGGAGGTTCAGGTCCACTACGAGGGGATCCACAAGATCGACCCCGACACCGGTGAGCGCGCCGAAGTGATCGACGAGCTGCAGGAGGCGGTCGTGCAGTGTCTGGACTGCATGCACGACCAGCCGCACCTCGGTTTCAGCAACAGCCGGGTTGAGCCGATCGAGGACCGCTGGGAACGGATGATCGCGGGTACCCCCTGGGTTGCCTCGTGCACCGTGACCGTCGACGCCGACGAGGTCGAGAGCTGCTCGGGTCCCGAGGCGGGCGATGCGCTCTCCTATGCGGCATTCGGTGATCACGGCGTTCGGGAGTTCTTTACGCACGTGCGGTTTCACAAGCACGAGGACGACTCGCGGATCATCGTGCACCTGCTTGTCGAGCTGTACGCACGATCGCTGGAGGAGGCCACCGAGGTACTGGAGTCATCCGCGCGCGGCGCGCTGACGATTACCTCGCTCGCCGAGGAGTCACGCCCCCCCGCCGCGGCCGCGGGCGACAGCCACGGCCACGAATAGGGACCGCTCGTAGCTCGTCCGCGCCCACCCGGCGCGCTTCAGTCGGGCGGGTCGCACGCCGATGCTGTCCTGAGCAGGCAGCGACGACGGGAGCAAAGCATGGAGCAAGTCTTGAAGGTGCTGATCGCCGATGATCATCCCTTGATCGTGCAAGGGGTGCGTCGTGCGCTGGGAGCATGCGACGACATCGAGGTCGTAGGCGAGGCCCGTTCGGGCGCCGAAGTGCTACCGCTAGTGGAGCGTCGCAAGCCGGACATCGTGCTGCTCGACCTGCATATGCCCGAGATGGATGGCGTGGAATGCATCGAGCAGATCAAGCACGATTGGCCCGAGATCAAGGCGATCGTGCTGTCTGGCTCAGACGATCGAGCTTCGATCGACGCCGCTGTGAAGGCGGGGGCGAACGCATACGTGATCAAGAGCGTCAGCTCGCTCGACGTGCCCGGCGTGCTGCGCCAGGTCGCCGCCGGCTACTCGGTCTTCCACTCGCCCAAGGAGGAGCTAGGCGAGTCAGGGTCCTCAGAACAGGTGGCCAGCTCGGAGCTGACCGAGCGAGAGCTGACGATCCTCGCCGCGGTCGCGGGCGGGCTCACGACCAAGGCGATCTCCAACGAGCTGTGGGTCAGCGAGCACACCGTGAAGTTTCACCTCACCAACATCTACCGCAAGCTCGGCGTCAGCAATCGCAGCGGCGCCGTGCGCTACGCCTACGAGCACAGGCTCGTCCCGGTCACGAGCTGACCCCCCGGGTTCGCGGGCATCACCCAAGCGTTCTCAGGATCACTCGCCGCCCGCGGCGAAGGTGGCCGAGCTTGACAGCGGCTCCCAGCGCGGGAGCCTTAGCGCGACCTCGGTCGGGCCTCCGGGACGGCTTTCGACAACACACTCGCCATCGAGCAGCCGCACGCGCTCGTGGATCCCGGCCAGGCCGATCCGCCCACGACGCGCGGCGTCGAGCAGTGCCGCCTCGACCTCAAAGCCGCAGCCGTCGTCCCGCACGCAAACGCTCACGCCGTCCCCTCCGAGCTCGATCGAAACCTCGACCGAGCGGACCCCGCGACCATGCTCACGTACGTTGTTCAGCGCCTCGCCGATCACGCTCAAGAGCGCAATCCGTTGCGAGGGGGACATCATCGCGGGATCGCCTTCCAGCCGCAGCTCGGGAGTGATTCCGGTCCTCGCGGCGAACCCAGCGCTCAGCTCTCGCACAGCCTCCGGGAAGGGTCTGTCGAGCAGGAAGTTCGCGTGCACGGCCCTGGAGATGCGCCGTAGCCCGGCCTCCAGCTCGACGAGCCTGGCATCAAGATCGTCGACCCGGCCTTCCAGCAGATGGGCCTGCTCGCCGTCACCTAGCACCGAAACGAGCTGCCCGCGAAACATGCGCAGGTCCTCGCCAAGCAGAAGCAGCTCTTGCAAAGGCCCGTCGTGCAGGTCGAAGCCCAGGCGCGTCAGGCGGCGGTCACCACCCTCGATCAGCGCGAGCAGGGCCTCGGCTGCGAGATCCTCTCGCGTAGAGGCGGAAGTGCGCTCAGCCGTTAGCTCGGCGCCGAGTAGCTCTCGCGCCACGTCCGCGCGACGCTCGCCCAGCTCGTCAGCGAGGCGGTCGAGCAGGCGCGCGATCGCGCCCGGGTCACCCGCCGTCACGCCGAGTGTCCCAACGAACAGCCTGCGCGCTAGCTGCAACGACGCCGCTTGTTCAACTTCCTGGCTCTCCGTGTCGGCGAGCGCTGCCACGGTGGCCTCCCGCGCGCGCAGGCGTAGGGTCTCGCCTGGCAGCAGACCTAGCTCGGCGAAGACGCGTTCGACCCGATCGAGCCCGTCCGTCGGTGCGGTCGCGGTTCTATCTCGCGATCGCATCTTCCTCCACCCAGATCTAGACATGCCTCACCACGTGGCGCACCTGGGTGTATCGACAGATCGACGCCCAAGCTCAACTCGCCTGGCGCTGGGCGTTCAGTCGAGCCCGTGCGCCCGTGCGCCCGGGGGCTGGAGCCGATCCTCGGAGTGAGCGGCCCTGCCGCGCGCGCGCTCGCGGTCCGCACGCACGATCGCGGCGAACAGGTCCTCGAACGGCCCCCACTTCTCAAGCGCCGAATCAGGCCGCGAGCCTTTGCCGGTCCCTTCCTCGACGCAGACCACGCCGACCGGAGGCACGAGGTCGGCGATCACCGCCAGCTCCGCCAAGAGCGCGCGGTGGCGGGCGGTGCCGTCCACGACGACCACATCGATCCGTTCGCGCGCGACCAGCTCCGCTGCGGCATACGCCCCGCTCAAGCTGAACACGCGGCAGCCCCTGCGTGAGATCAGCATCGCGTTCACCGCGCGAAACGGGTCGTCCTCGGAGACGACCAGAACGCGCAACGGGCGCAGCCTGATCACCTTTGCCGTTGTCTCATCCCGATCCATGCCCGACAGCTTGGCGCGCGCGGGGCATCGGGCCTACTGGACCTTGGTCTAAACCGCGCGAGCACCGCGGCCGCGAGGGCCGCCTCCCGAGCCCACCTAATCGAAGGTCTAGGTCGAACTAGCCGAACTTCCGGCGAGATCGCAAGCGGCGCAGTCCAACATGCCCGGCACTGGAGCACACGGCTCCAACAAGGGCAAACCAAACGCAAGGAGGAGCCTGTGTTCCGCAAACTCATCAAAAAGCGCACTCTGGTGCTTGGCCTGGTCGCCGTTCTGGCCATCGCCGGCATCGCGATCGCGTACTGGACCACGACTGGCTCGGGCGAAGGCTCGGGTACGGTGGCGTCGAGCAACGGCACGCTCACGCTGCACGGCGAAGTCACCGAAGCGCTCACCCCGGGCGCCAGCTCGCCCGTGAAGTTCAGCGCCGACAACGCCGGGTCTTCGAGCCTGCAGGTCAGCACGGTGCACGCGGTTGTCTCGATCGACAAAGAACACGCCGAAAACGGCTGCAAGTCTTCTGACTTCTCGATCGCCGACACGGCCGAGAATCAGGTCGTCGGGGCCAAACAGTCGGGCGTCGCGCTCGCCAAAGAAGGCAGCATCGCGATGACCGACAGCGCCGAAAACCAGGACGCCTGCAAGGGCGCCACGATCTCGCTCGCTCTCACGAGCTAGCGAAGCGGGGCCACACGGAGGGGGAGCAAGGACGCTCCCCCTCCGTGAGTCCGCGTCGGTCGCACGACCGGAACGAACCCGCATCAAGCACCACCAGACACGATCCACCACATCAGTCCAGCGCCGGCACCGAGCCGGCTCGATCTTGAACTTCTTCGAGGAGAACGGGCAGCGCAATGCGACGCATCAATTTCAACATCAAGCGGGACCGCCGGGAAGCAGAGCGCGCAGAGACCGCCCGCAGGGCCCCGGCCCTTACGCGCCGCGCCCTGATGCTCCTGTCGCTGACGGCCCTGCTCGTCGCGGGGATCTCGCTCGCGGCAGCCGGGGCGTTCGGACCCCCCGCGCCGCCCACTCCGCCCGCGCCGAGCATCACGGCAAAGCCCGCGGACCCCAACAATCAGACCTCGGCTCACTTCGCCTACGCGGACTCCCAGTCGGGCGTGAGCTACCAGTGCCAGCTCGACGGCGGCCCGCTTAACTCCTGCCCCGCTACCGGTATCACCTACGCCGGCCCGCTCGCGCAGGGCAAGCACAGCTTCAAGGTGAAGGCGATCTCGGGGAGCAAGTCGAGCTCGACCAGCTCATACGGCTGGACCGTCGACACAGTCGCGCCGACCACGGCGATCTCTTACCCTGGCGACGGCTCGACGCTCGCCGCGGGCGACTGGGGCGCACGGTGCCCCGACCACGCAACGCTGTGCGGCACAGCAAACGACGCGAACGGCGTCAAGACCGTGCTCGTCTCGATCCAGCGAAGCGGCGGCAACTGGTGGGGCGGCGGCGCGTTTGACCGCACCAGCGAGACCTTCGGCCCGGTCTCCCTCTCCCACGGAGACCACAACTCGACGCGCTGGTCTTACAGCATGCGGCTGCCCACCGATGGCGCTTACATCCTTCACGTACGCGCGATCGACGAGGCCGGGAACACGACGCCCGCCTCCGCACAGGCGAGCGGGCGCTTCACGATCGACACGACCCCGCCGCCCGTCCCCACGATCACGGCGAAGCCGAGCACCAACACCACCTCTAAGTCCGCGAGCTTCAGCTTCACCGACACCGAAGTTCGCGCGCGCTACCTATGCAGGCGCGACGGCGCGAAGTTCTCGGCTTGCACGAGCCCCCAGTCCTACTCCTCTCTCTCGCTCGGCACCCACCGCTTCGAAGTCGAGGCCGTCGACGGGGTCGGCAACGCAAGCGCACCGGCCAGCTACTCATGGACGGTCGCTAAGACCGTCGTGGAAGAAAGCGGCAAACCGTTCACGGTCACCGGCAACGCCACCGGCCCGCTTGCTCCAGGCGTCTCTCGTGCGCTGGCGATCACCGTCGCGAACCCGAACAATGTGGCGATCACGGTGACGTCGCTGAGCACGACGGTCCTCGCGGGCAGCACCAAGGCCGGTTGCGACGGGCCTTCGAACCTGCAACTCACGCAGTCCAACATCTCGAGCACGAACCCGCTCGCCGTACCGGCCAACGGCCACGTCTCGCTGCCGGCGGGCTCGGTCAGCGCGCCGTCGGTGTTGATGCGCGACCTGCCGACCAATCAGGACGCTTGCAAGGGCGCGAGCTTCAAATTCACCTACAGCGGGAGCGCGCACTCATGAGGACCCTCATCGCCACGAGCGGCCGCCGCGGCCGCGCCATAATCGTCCTACTCGCTCTCGTGCTCGGCCTGCGTGCCGCGAGCTGGGCCTACTGGGGCGCGCCGAGCGCCGGCAGCGCCAGCGGGAAAGTCTCAACCCTCCAGGCACCGACGGTCGCAAGTGCGGAACCCGGAGCGGGCGCGGTGACGCTTTCCTGGAACGCGGTCACCCCTCCCTCGGCCGGAACTGTCCGTTACTACGTAACTCGCGACGGCGGCACCCCCGGCGGCACATGCCCAAGCGCGAGCTCGCCGAGCACGGTAACGAGCTGCACCGACTCCGGCGCTTCGATCGCCAGTCACAGCTATACGATCACGGCCGTCTGGCACTCCTGGACCGCGAAAAGCTCGACCGCCTCGGCGCAGGTGACCTTCGGCGCGGCGACGCACCTTCTGCTCTCACCGGCGAACGCGAACACGATCGCCGGCGTTGCCGACAACCTCACGATCACGGCGCAAGACGCCGCCAACAACACCGTCACCTCATACACAGGCGCGAGGAGCCTCACGTTCGGCGGCGCCGGCACGATCGGCGCTAACCACCCGGCTGTCACGAGCAGCGCGGGCAGCGCGGTCGCGTTCGGCAACCCGACGACGATCAACTTCAGCGGCGGCATCGCAACCGTCTCAGGCGCAGCCAACGGCGCGATGGCCCTGTACAAGGCTGAGGCCGCAAAAATCACCGTCAGCGACGGCACGATCAGCAGTGGCTCCGGCGCCTCGGTGACAGTGAGCCCCGCGAGCGCCGCGAGCTTCTCGGTCCCGACCCCATCCACGCAGACGGCTGGCACAGCGTTCGAAGTGACGCTCACGGCGCTGGACGCCTTCGGCAACACTGCGACGAGCTACACCGGCGCTAGCAAGCCGATCAGCTTCAGCGGGCCGACGAACAGCCCGAACGGGAAAGCTCCGGTCTACCCGGCCTCGGTGAGCTTCGCCTCCGGCGTCGGCACCGCGAAAGGGATCACGCTTTACAACGCGAGCGCGACCACCGCGCTGACCGCGAAAGAAGGAAGCTCGATCTCCGGCAGCAGCGGCAACTTCACGGTCTCACCCGCGAGCGCCGCGAGCTTCTCGGTCCCGACCCCATCCACGCAGACGGCTGGCACAGCGTTCAACGTAGCGCTGACCGCCAAGGACGAATTCGGCAATCTCGCCACGGGCTACACGGGCGAAAAGACGATCGCGTTCAGCGGTCCGGAAGCGAGCCCTGCCGGAAGCGCGCCGAAATATCCCGCATCCGTGGTCTTTAGCGCGGGCGTGGGCACGGCCAACGGCATCACCCTGTACGACGCGGGCAACACGACGCTCGAAGCGACACAGGGCACAGTCAAAGGCGTGTCCGCCAACTTCACGATCAACGGTCTCAGCACGACGAGCAAATTCCTTCTGTCGACGCCGTCGCCGACCGCAGGGAAATCGTTCAGCGAGACGGTTACCGCGACTGACACCTACGGCAACACGACCACGAGCTACACCGGCAACAAGACGATCGGCTTCACCGGCCCGAGCAGCAGCCCGGGCGGCAAAGCGCCGAAATATCCCACCGGGCAGATCAACTTCGCCTCCGGCGTCAGCACCGCCTCCATCACGCTGTACAACGCTCAGACCACGACGCTGACTGCGACCCAGAGCACGATCTCAGGGACCTCCGCGAGCTTCACGGTCGCGCCGCTCAGCGCGAGCGAATTCGGCCTCGGCACACCGGGCGCGCAGACCGCGGGGACCGCCTTCAACCTGACGCTCACGGCGAAGGACGAATTCGGCAACGTGATCACCGGGTACGAAGGCGCGAAGGTCGTGACGTTCAGTGGACCCGGCACGAGCCCGGGCGGGAAAGTCCCGAGCTACCCGGCATCGGTCACCTTCACCGCGGGCGTCGGCATCGCCGCGATCACGCTGTATGACGCTCAGGCGAGCACGGCAATCGAAGCGGTCCAAGGCTCGATCAACGACAAGACCGGCAATTTCGCCGTGAACGCCGCGGCAATGTCGGCGCTGTCTCTCGCGGCGAGCCCGACGAGCTTCTCCCCGGGCGAAAGCTCCGAACTCACGATCACCGCCGTCGACGGCTTCGGCAACACGATTACCAGCTACACGGGCTCGAAAAACCTGACCTTCGGCGGCGCGCAGACGATCGGCAGCAACCACCCGACGGTGACGAACTCCTCGGGCGCGGCAATCGCCTTCGGCTCGACGACCGCGATCTCGTTCAGCAGCGGTGTCGCCTCGGTCTCGTTTGGCTCGCGCAACGGCGTGATGACCCTGTACAAGCCAGAAACCGCGAGCATCACCGTGACCGACGGCACCTTCAACAACGGCTCGGGCCTGCCCGTGACGGTGGAAGCGTCGAAGATCAGCTCACTCACGCTGAGCAACCACGCCGGCGGGACCAAAGGCAAGATCGAAAAAGACGACACCTTCTCGGTCGGCTTCAGCGTCCCGCTCGCCGTCAACACGTTCTGCTCCAGCTGGAGCGGCAACAGCAGCAGTCACGAACTCTCCGGCAACGGCGAAGTGACCGTGACGCTGAGCGACGGCGCGGGTACCAGCGACGACACGCTTACGCTCAGCGCGAGCAAATGCACGATCCACTTCGGCACGATCGATCTCGGCTCCGCCGGCTATGTCTCTGGCGGAAACGTCACCTTCAGCGGCAACGGGTCCAGCGCGTCGGCGATCAAATACTCGCCCAGCAGCCAGAAACTGACAGTCGAACTCGGTGGCCAGGCCGGCACCGGGACGACCAAAACCGTCACCACCAGCGCGGCGACGCTGACACCTGACGCAAATCTGACCGACGAATTCGGCAACGCGTTCGCGGCCTTCACAATCGGCACGACCGCTCAGTTCTGATGATGCGCCGCGGCTGCAAGAAGCCCAATCCCGCATCACGGCGCGGCCGCGCTCGGCCCTGCTACTACTGGCACGTCCTCCCGTGCCGCCCGCAGCGCACGCGCAGCCGCTTCTCCCCGCCGTTCGGCACCGACCCGTGCCTCGGCGGGCGCGAGCATCCACGCGAGCCGGCCCGCCCGACGCTTGGGTACTAGCGCCGCGTGCGGCCGAGGGCCGCGCGGGCAGCCTGGCTAACCCAGGCGCTCCTGCAGCGCCTGCAGCTGCACGTTGAGCGCGTCGGGCAGACGGTTGAACTGCGCGAGGTAGGCCTGAAACTGCGGCAGCTGGGCCTTCCACTCCTCGACGTCAACGCGCAGCAGCTCGGCCATGTCCTCGTCGGAGACGTCGACGCCGCGCGTGTCGATCCCCTCGGGGCCGACTGGCGGCATCATCCCGATCGGAGTCTCGGTCGCGGCACCGTGACCCGCGCAGCGGGCGAACACCCATGCCAGCACGCGCGAGTTCTCGCCGAAGCCCGGCCACAAAAAGCGCCCGCCGGCGTCCTTGCGGAACCAGTTGACGTAGAAGATCTTCGGCAGCTGCGCGCCCTGGCGGCGGCCGATCTCCATCCAGTGGCCAAAGTAGTCGCCCATGTTGTAGCCGCAGAAGGGCAGCATCGCCATCGGGTCAAAGCGCAGCTCGCCGACGCTGCCCGCGGCGGCGGCGGTCTTCTCGGAGCTCATCACCGAGCCGAGGAACACGCCGTGCTCCCAGTCGAAGGCCTCGGTCACGAGCGGCACGACGGTGGAGCGGCGACCGCCAAACAGCATCGCATCGATCGGAACGCCTTTCGGGTCCTCCCACTCCGGCGCGATCGCCGGGTCCTGTGACGCCGGCGTGGTGAAGCGCGCGTTCGGGTGGGCGCTGGGCGTCTCAGAGGCTGGCGTCCAGTCGTTGCCGTGCCAGTCGATCAAGTGCGCGGGCGGCTCCTTCGTGAGGCCCTCCCACCAGATGTCGCCGTCGTCGGTCTTGGCGCAGTTCGTGAAGATCGAGTTGCGCTCGATCGTATGGATCGCGTTCGGGTTCGTGTCCTCGCCAGTGCCGGGAGCGACGCCGAAGAAGCCGTACTCGGGGTTGATCGCATACAGGCGACCGTCCTCGCCGAACTTCATCCAGGCGATGTCATCGCCGATCGTCTCGACGGTCCAGCCCTCGAGCGTGGGGATCAGCATCGCGAGGTTTGTCTTGCCACAGGCGCTCGGGAAGGCGGCGGTGATGTACTTCACCTCGCCCTCGGGTGAGGTCAGCTTGAGGATCAGCATGTGCTCGGCCATCCAACCCTCATCGCGCGCCATCACCGAGGCGATCCGCAGCGCAAAGCACTTCTTCCCGAGCAGCGCATTACCGCCGTAGCCCGAGCCGAACGACCAGATCTCGCGCGTGTCGGGGTAGTGGACGATGTACTTGTTCTCGGCGTTGCAGGGCCAGGAGACGTCCTCGGCGCCGTCGGCCAGCGGTGCGCCGACGGAGTGCACGCAAGGGACGAACTCGCCTTCTGAGCCGAGCGCGTCGAGCGCGCCCTGGCCCATGCGAGCCATGATCCGCATCGAGACCACGACGTAGGTGGAGTCCGTGAGCTCTACACCCACGTGGCTCTTGTCGGAGCCGAGCGGTCCCATTGAGAAAGGCACGACATACATCGTGCGCCCGCGCATGCAGCCCGCGAACAGATCGTTCAGCGTCTCGCGCATCTCGGCGGGATCGCGCCAGTTGTTCGTGGGGCCCGCTTCCTCCTCGGTGGAGGAGCAGATGAACGTGCGGTCCTCGACGCGCGCGACGTCGCCGGGATCGGACAGTGCGAGGTAGGAGTTGGGACGCTTGGCATCGGACAGGCGCTCGAAGGTGCCGGCGTCGACGAGGCGCTGGCAGAGCTGGTCGTACTCCTCTTTGGAGCCGTCGCA
Organism: Solirubrobacteraceae bacterium; assembly: GCA_035507305.1. Lineage (GTDB taxonomy): Bacteria > Actinomycetota > Thermoleophilia > Solirubrobacterales > Solirubrobacteraceae > Palsa-744. The sequence goes on from DATJOE010000002.1 coordinate 17,753, forward strand.
CCAGTAGATGTCCCTCGGTTCGGTCAGCGCCGCGATCTTCTCGACCCAGGCCAGCAGGCGCTCGTTGGTGGTGGGCGGGGTGCTGAGCTCTGAAGCCGTGGTGTTCATGGGTGATGGTGCTCCTCGATCGCGGTCATGATCGGCGCGCCGACTCGCTCGTGTGTCGGTCGGCGCCGCCCTCGGATGCCCTCATTGGCCCCCGGGAACGGAAAAAACGCCCGTTCGGGCGGTGTGCAGAGGGTACCGCACGCCCGCGCGGCGGTACCCGCCCTCTGGACGCTACTCGACGTTGCCCTCGGCCTCGCCCGCGCTGCCGGGGTGCTTACGCGGCACGAGCACGAGTCGCTTGAACTCCGCTACGAGCACGCCGTCCTGGTTCAGCACGCGGGTATGCACCTTGACCGTGCCGCGGTCGGGCTTGGAGCGAGACTCCTTCTTCTCGAGCACCTCGGACTCGCAGAACAGCGTGTCGCCGTGGAAGACCGGCGCCGGGTGGCTCAGTTCTTCGGTGGCCAGGTTCGCGATCGCCTTGCCGCTCACGTCGCTGACCGACATGCCGAGCGCGAGCGAGTAGACCAGCGGGCCCACGACCACGTTGCGCCCCTGCTGCGATTTGTGGGCATACACGTCGTTGATGTGCAGCGGGTGGTGGTTCATCGTGATCAGGCAAAAGAGATGGTCATCGGCCTCGGTGACCGTCTTCGCGGGCCAGTGCTTGTAGACGTCGCCGACCTCGAACTCCTCGAGGTAGCGTCCGTATGGGTGAGCGCCGCTCGCCTCGCGCGCGGCCTGGTCAGTCTCGACGGTCTGGGTGTCGCTCATGGGGTTTCTAGCGTCTCCTCGCGGTCCGGATTGGGCTGCGGGAACGATAGCCGACGCCGGCTGGCGCGCATCGGCGACAGACCGTCTCAGGCGGCGCGCCCGACCCGCCCCTCGCGGCGCAGCTTCCCCTTGTACCTGGCCCAGTCCAGGAAGAAGGGATGGCGCTCGCCGAAGTCCCGCAGCGTTCGTTCGCCTTCGGCGCGCGCCTGCGCCTCGCGCTCTGCCGGGGCGGGCAGCGAGATCTCGCCCGCCAAGACGCCCGCGGCCCAGTTTGCCTGAGACTCCGCGATCCCCAGCAACGCGCGGTGGGCCTCAAACAACCCGACGAAGTAGAGGCCGGGCACGCCGACGTGCAGGACCCGGCGGAACAGGCCGTAGCGGTCGGGCCGGGCAGGCGGCGGCAGGAAGCCCGTAGGGGGCTCGAAGCCCGTGGCGTGGACGATCGCCTCGATCTCGGCCTCGCTTCCGTCGAGGAAGTGCACGCGATTGCCCTCCGCCCGTGCAAGGCCGCCGTGGAACGTCATCCTGCCGCGCTTGACCGCGGCGGGAAACGTGTCCGAGATGCCGATGATGTCCTCTCCACAGCGACGCGTCGGGCGCGGCACGCCGTGGCGGCGCAGGCTCCCGGTCGTCAGCTCGCACAGGCCCTGCAGGATCCGGCGGCGCAGCGACCAGGGCAGCACGCGGGAGAAGAACTCGTTGTCGATCCAGTCGATCGGGATGCCGCCGAGCCGCCGCGTCATCAGCCAGAGCGGCGAGCGGACCGCGACGTGGACCGAGCGAGCATGGCCCACCAGCTCGCCTGCGACCTCGCAGCCGGAGGTGCCCAGCCCGACCACGAGCACGTCGCGCCCCGCGAAGCGCTCGGGGTTGCGGTACTCGGCGCTGTGTAGCTGCTCGCCCGCGAAGGAGCCCTCGACCGGGGCGAACCTCGGCTGCCCGTTCGTCCCAAGCGCGCACACGATCGCCCGGTAGCGGCGGTCTTCGGAGCCGCTGCCGAGCGTCCAGCCGTCCTCGCCGAAGCTCGCCCGCTCGACGGGCCAGTTCAGGCGGATCTCTTCGCGCAGCCCTTCGCGCTCGACCAACCGCTCCATGTAGCGATGCATCTGGGGCCGGGTCGCGTAGCGCCACGGCGCCCCCGGGATGCGCATCACCTTCGGCGAGGTCGCAAGCCTTGTGGTGTTCATCACGAGCGAGTCGTACGCCGCCGAGCCCTCGCCGTAGTGCCAGGTGCCGCCCACGCCATCGCGTGCCTCGAGCACCTCGAACGGCACGCCCTTCGCCCGCAGCGCCGTCGCGGCCAGGATCCCCGAGCCACCCGCCCCGATCACGCCTACAGGAAATGAGTCCGAGCCCCCCACCCGGGCGATCCTCCCAAGCTTGCGGCCACGAAGTCAACCGCGCCGGCGCCGAGCCACCGCGAGCCGATACCGTTCACTGCCCAGGGCCACCCGCGCCACGGATGCGGCGCGTTGAACCGCCACGAGCGACAGCAGACCAGGAGAGCCACTTGCGAAACCCCCGCGACTTCCTCAAGCCCCTTGCAATCGACGCGCCCGAGCCGGTGCGCGAGATCCCCTTCAAGCCCTCCCGGATGCTCCACTTTATGGACTTCTCCAACCCGAAAATGGTTGAAAAGACCGCGGACCTGGCGACGAAGGTCGACGTGCTCGTCGGCAACCTCGAGGACGCGATCCCGCTCGAACGTAAGGAGGCCGCGCGCGAAGGCCTGATCAAGGTCGGCAAGGAGATCGACCTCGGCGAGACCGCGCTATGGACGCGCGTAAACGAGCTGGCCTCCCCCTACGTGCTCGACGATTTGATGCAGATCGTCGCCGAGATCGGCGAGGTGCTCGAGGTCGTGATGATCCCCAAGGTCGAGGGTCCGTGGGACATTCACTACGCCGACCGCCTACTCGCCCAGCTTGAGGCGCGCGCCGGCCTGGACCGGCCGCTGTTGATCCACTGCGTGCTGGAGACGGCGCAGGGCGTCTCGAATCTCGAGGAGATCGCCTCGGCCTCCCCGCGCATCCAGGGAATGAGCTTCGGCCCTGCGGACCTCGCGGCCTCGCGGCGCATGAAGACCACGCGCGTCGGCGGCGGGCACCCTGGCTACCGCACGATCGCCGACCCCGACCCGGATAACCCGGACGCGCCGCGCCCGAGCTATCAGCAGGACCCTTGGCATTACTCGATCGCACGCATGGTCGACGCCTGCACTTCGGTAGGCGCACTCCCCTACTACGGCCCCTATGGCGACATCTCAGACGCCGAGGGCTGCGAGACGCAGTTCCGCGCCGCCTTCCTGCTCGGCTGCGTCGGCGCCTGGTCGCTGCACCCGAGCCAGGTCGCGATCGCGAAGAAGGTCTTCTCGCCGGACCCGGAGGAGGTCGCATTCGCGAAGAGGGTGATCGAGGCGATCCCCGACGGGCGTGGCGTGCACATGATCGACGGCAAGATGCAGGACGACGCGACTTGGAAGCAGTGCAAGGTCGTCGTCGGCCTCGCGGAAATGCTCGCCAAGAAGGACCCGGAGCTGGCAGAGGCATACGGCTTCGCGCCTGCCGCCGTCTGAGCCCTATAGGCTTCCGCGCCGCATGAGGTTCTACGAGTTCGAGGCGCGCGAGATCGTCAAGCGCGCCGGCATCCCCGTAACGGATTACGGCTTCACGACCGACGCCGCCGAGGCGAAGACGGTCGCCGCGCGAATCGGGGGGCCGACCGTGATCAAGTCCCAGGTCCTGACCGGCGGGCGCATGAAGGCGGGCGGCGTGAAGTTCGCCGACACCCCCGAGGAAGCCGAGGCGCACGCCCAGGATATCCTTGCCCTCGAAATCAACGGCCACATGCCAAAGGGCGTGCTCGTCGACCCAAAGGCCGACGTCGCGCAGGAGTACTACGCGGGCGTCGTCTGGGACGGCACCGCCAAGAAGCCGCTCATGCTGTTCAGCGACATGGGCGGGATCGACATCGAGCAGGTCGCCGAGGAGCACCCCAATCACGTGGGCCGCGGCCACTTCTCCACGCTCGAACCGTTCTCGGACTTCCAGGCCAAGCAGGTCATCGCAGCGGCCGGGGTCACCGGCAGGGCCCTGCAGCGCGCCACGCCGGTCCTCGCCCGCCTGGCGCGGCTGTTTCTCGACAACGACATGACGCTCGCGGAGATCAACCCGCTCGCGGAGCTGAAGGACGGCTCGTTCGTCGCGCTGGACGCGCACATGGAGATGGAGAACGAGGGCATGCCGCGCCAGAAAGCGCTACTGAAGGCGCTCGGCATAGGCGAGGAGGAGGGCACGCGCGAGGGTCACACGCCGTCCCCCTTCGAAGAGGCCGTCAAGGCGATCGACGCCGCCGACCACCGCGGCGTGATCCAGGGCAAGGACGCAGGGTTTAACGGCAACATCGGCCTGGTGATCGGCGCGGGCGGCGGCTCGCTGACGCTCACCGACGCCGTGCGTCAGCAGGGCGGCAAGCCCGCGAACTACTCCGAGATCGGCGGCAACCCGTCGGTCGCAAAGGCCTGTGGCCTGGCCAAGCAAGTCCTCGAGAAAGACGGCGTCGAGAAGATCGCAGTGATGATGTCGATCGTCTCGAATACGCGCGTGGACATCGTCGCCCGCGGCGTGATCAAGGCATGCCTCGAGCTAGGCAAGGATCCCGGCGAGACGATCGCGATCTTCCGCATCCCCGGCGCCTGGGAGGAGGAGGGCTTCAAGATCCTCGACTCCTACGGGATCGAGTACTGCGACCGCTCGGTGTCGCTATGGGAGGCCGCGGGTCGCGCGGTCGCCAAGATCCAGGGCGAGGCAGCCTAGCCATGTCGATCCTGATCAATCAAGACACGACCTTCATCATCCAGGGGATCACCGGCCGTGAGGCGGTCAACTTGACCCGCGAGTGCCTGGACTACGGCTCGAAGATCGTCGGCGGCGTCACGCCCGGCCGCAAGGGCCGCGAGGTCCACGGCGTTCCCGTCTTCGACACAGTCGAGCAGGTCGTCGAGCACAACAACGGCGTCGTGCCCGACGGCTCGGTCGTCACGGTCCCGCCGGCCGGCACGCGCGACGCGGTGTTCGAGGCGCTGCATGCGGGGATCAAGACGATCGTGATCGTCACCGAGCGGATTCCTCGTCGCGATGTCGCGACGATGGTCGAGTTGGCGGACGCGAAGGGCGCACGGATCATCGGGCCCAACTGCCTTGGTCTGATCGTGCCCGGCGTCGCGAAGATGGGCGGCATCGGCGGCCCCGCGCGTAACGCCGAAGTGGCTTACCAGCCCGGCGAAGTCGGCGTGATGAGCCGCTCCGGCGGCATGACCACCGAGATTTCCTCGACGCTGACGGCTGCAGGGCTCGGCGTCTCTACGGCAGTTTCAATCGGTGGCGACGCGATCATCGGCTCGACGTACGCCGAGCTGATGCCGTTCTTCGAGGCCGACGAGCAGACGCAAGCGATCGTCATCTACACCGAGCCTGGCGGTCGGATGGAGGCGCAGCTGTCGCAGTGGGTCAAAGACAACAACTCGCGCCTGCCGATCGTCGCCTTCATGGCCGGCAAGTTCATGGACGACGAGGAGATGCAAGGCATGTCCTTCGGCCACGCCGGCACGATCGTCGAGGGCAAGGAGGACTCAGCGACCGAGAAGATCGCCCGGCTGCAAGCGGCTGGCATCCCCGTCGTGCAGCGGATCGATGAGATCCCCGACCTCGTCAAGGCCAAGATCGCCGAGAGGAGCGGGGCATGAGGGCCGACGGACTGTTCATCGCGGTCGAGGTCTCCGACCAGGCCGCGGCCGACACCGAGCTGGCGAAGAAGCTGACCGAAGCCTGCCCCGTCGACATTTACGCCCAGCAAGCCGACGGCTCGCTGGAGCTCGTGGAGCAGAACCTCGACGAGTGCGTGCTCTGCCGCCTGTGCCTCGACGCCGCGCCGGAGGGCGCGGTGAAGGTGATCAAGCTCTACGACGGCGACGCCCTCCTCGCCTGAACACCGCCTCAGGCGGTATCTTCAAGCGGGGAGCCATGAACGAAAACTTCTCGCTCATCGTTATGTGCTTGTTCCTGCTGGGCTCGCTCGCGTTCTTGGCCCAGCAGTTGACGTCCTACCACTAGGACGCCGCGACCTCAGGCGGGTCGGCGCGCCTTGCGCGTGCGTTCGCGCTCCTGTTGGCGCTCGACCACGTTGACAATCAGCTTGAGGATCTGCTCGGGTCCCGAAGCCTTCGCCTGGCCGTAGGTGAAGGCCTCGACCCAGTCGGGCACCTTGCCTTCGCGAGCCATCACGTTGAAGAACTCCCGGCGCATGTCCACGCGCACACGCGCGTCCGCCGCCGGCCCCTTCGTCACCTTCACGTCCGGCATCTCCAAGCGGAAGTGCTGGACGTCTCCGCGTCCGCGCAGTTCGGCCCCGACCACGAGCTTGATCGGGGCGAGCGCCGGGACTTCTTCGATGAATCGTCTCGTCGCGAGCTCGATCAGCGCCTTGGCATCCTCAGCCATCGGCTCAGATCTTATGCCGCTGCAGAACCTTGCGACCGATCACCATGCGCTGGATCTCGGAAGTGCCCTCGCCGATCAGCAGCAGCGGGGCGTCGCGATAGATGCGCTCGATCTCGTACTCCTTGGAGTATCCGTAGCCACCATGGATCCGCAGGCTCTCCTCCGCGCAGAAGCGGCCCGCCTCGGAAGCGAACAGCTTCGCCATCCCCGCCTCCAGGTCCGAGCGCTCGCCGGCATCCTTCATCGCCGCCGCGCGGCGGACCAGCAGGCGCGCCGCATCGACCTGGGTGGCCATGTCCGCGAGCTTGAACTGGATCGCCTGATGCTCGGCGATCGGCTTGCCAAACGTCTTGCGCTCCTGGCTGTATTTGACCGCCAGCTCGAACGCACGTTGGGCCAGGCCCACGCCTCGCGCCGCGACGTTCACGCGTCCTAGGTCAAGTGCATCCATCATCTGCACGAAGCCCTTGTTCAGGCCGTCGTCTTCCCCGCCGAGGATGTTCTCGGCCGGGCAGCGGTAGCCGTCGAACACCAGCTCCGTCGACTCGACGCCCTTGTAGCCCATCTTCTTGATCTTCGGGGGGACGTTGAAGCCCGCAAGGGCACCCGTGTTCTCCGCGACGCCCGGCTCTTTCTCGCAAATGAAGCACGTCATGCCCTTGTAGCGCGGGTCGGCTTCGGGATCGGTCTTTACGAGCGTGAACACCAGCGAGGAGAGCAGGCCGTTCGTGACCCACATCTTCTGCCCGTTGATCTCCCAGGTACCGTCGTCTTGCTTCTTAGCCGAGGTCTTGATCGCCTGCACGTCCGATCCGAGCTCGGGCTCGGAGAGCGAGAACGCCGCGCGGATCTCGCCGCTCGCCATCCGCGGCAGGTACTTCTGCTTCTGCTCCTCGGTCCCGAACTTCATCAGCAGGTAAGAGCCGATGAAGTGGGTGTTCACCACGCCCGAGATCGAGATCCAACCCCGTGATAGCTCTTCGACGATCATCGCGTAGGTCGTCAGGTCCAGTCCCATGCCGCCGTACTCCTCAGGGATCGTCACTCCGAACAACCCCAGCTCCTTCATCTGCTCGACGATCGGCTCCGGGAAGGAGTCCTCGTGGTCGTAGTGCTCGGCGTTCGGCAGGATCTGCTCATCGACGAACTGGTGCACCATCTCGGTGATCGCCTTCTGCTCGTCGGTCTTGTCGGTGTACGGGGTGGCGGCTACGGCCATTCGGATTAGCGCTCCAAAGTCGTTTTTTTTCTTATCCAGAGAGAATACCGGCGTGAACTTCGCTCGCGACGTCGTCGAAGCAGCGCCCGCCCAGCGTCTGGCGCTACTCGAGCTCGCGCGCGATGGCGAGCGACGCGAGTGGAGCTTCCGCCAGGTAAGCGAGCGCAGCGCCCGCCTCGCGCGCACGTTCGAAGCGCTCGGCGTACGCCGCGGCGACGTCGTGATGACGCTAATCGGCAACCGACCCGAGTGGGTGTTTGCGATGGTGGCCTGCTTTCGGATCGGCGCCGTTGTGCTGCCATGCACCGAGCAGTTGCGCGCCAAAGACCTGCGCCTGCGCTTGGATACCGTGCACCCCGCGCTGATCGTCGCCGACGAGCGCAACCGCTCGGAGCTTGAGGCCGCTGGCCCTTCGTGCGAGGTGCTACTGATCGGCGATTCACGTTTCTATGCCGAGGAGCTCGCGCCGATCGCCGAGCTGGCCGAGGAGGACCCGTGCCTGATCACGTTCACCAGCGGTACCTCAGGAGAGCCCAAGGCCGTCGTCCACGCGCAGCGCTACCTCGACGGCCAGCAACTACAGGCCAGGCACTGGCTCGGACCGAAGGAGGGCGAACTCGTCTGGTGCACCGCCGCAAGCGGCTGGTCGAAGTCGGCGCGCAACGTGTTCATCGCACCTTGGCTGCGCGGCGCCTCGGCGATGCTGCACGACGGGCGCTTTGACCCGCAGGAGCGTCTGGAGCTGCTCGCGCGCGAGCAAGTCAACGTGCTCTGCATGGCACCGACCGAGTACCGCGTGATCGCCAAGCGCGCGACACTCACACCGATCCCCTCGCTGCGCGGACTAGTCGCCGCGGGCGAGGCGCTGAACCCCGAGGTACTGCGTGCCTGGCGCGTCGCGACCGGCCGCGAAATCCGCGATGGCTACGGGCAGACCGAGACCGGCCAGCTGACCGGAGCGCCGCCTGGTGAATCTGCGCGGCCCGGCTCGATGGGCAAGGCGCTGCCCGGGATCGGGCTGTTAGTCAAAGACGGCGAGTTGACCGCCAACCCGATGACCGTGCCAACCTTCTTCCTCGGCTACCTCGGCGAGCACGTGTGCCGCGAGGAGGACGGAAGCTGGCGGATCGAAGATCGCCGCACGGGCGGCCCCTGGCGCACGGGCGACCTGGTCGAGCGCGACAGCGATGGGTGGCTTCGTTTCCAAGGTCGCGACGACGATGTGATCATCTCCTCGGGCTACCGGATCGGGCCGTTCGAGGTCGAGTCCGCGCTCGTCGCGCACCCCGCGGTCGCAGAGGCCGCCGCGGTTGCCGCACCCGATGAGGAGCGCGGCTCGGTCGTACGCGCGATCGTCGTGCTACGCGACGGCGAGTTCGCGCCCTCTCCCGAGCTCGTGCGCGAGCTTCAGGAGCACGTCAAGCGCGAGACCGCCCCTTACAAGTATCCGCGCATCGTCGAGTTCGCACCCGAGCTGCCGAAGACCGCGAGCGGCAAGGTCAAGCGGGCGTTGCTGCGCGCGCAGTCCTAGACCCCTCGCGCCGGCGACTTCCACATCACAGAGCCGCCCGCCGCCCAGGGGATGGGCGGCGGGCGGATGGCGCTGTACTGCGAGCGGGGAGCCGCGCCACAGCAGTGATGGCTTAGACCAACTGCTCGGCTGTCTGCGCGCTCGAGCTCGCACGGGCGAAGTCGGTCTCGAGCTCCTCGACCTCTTGGGCGATCTCGCCCTTCGGCGGGCGCAGAGTCAGCAGCGCCGCCAGGACGCCGACCGCCACGCTCGCCGCGGCGACGATGTAGGCGAGGTGGTAGCCACCGGTCAGCGCACTCGTTAGCGCCTGCCCGCTTTCGGTAAGAGCCTTCGTGTGATCGGTCGCGATCGTGCCCATCGTTGCCAGGCCAATCGCACCGAACAGCTGCACTGAGACGTTCACGATGCCCGACGCCAGACCCGCGTCCTGCTTGGGGGCGTCAGACATACCGATCGTCAGCAGCGGCAGGAACGAAGCGCCTGCGCCCAGCCCGAGCAGCAAGAACGCCACGGCCAGACCCGGGAAATAGCTCGCGTGCACGCCCTGGGTCGCGAGCAGGACTAGGCCCGCGATGATTCCAACAAGACCACCGGCGAGCGTGTTCACCGCGCCGACACGATCGACGATCCGCGCCGAGACGCCCATCGACATCACCGCGATCGCCGCGGTTAGCGGAAGAAACGCGAGACCCGTCGAGATCGCGTCATAGCCGAGCACGCGCTCTAGGTAGAGCGAGCCAAGGAAGAAGGCCGAGAACATCCCTGTGATCAAGAAACCACGTACGACACTCGAACCCATCAGCGCCCGCAGTCGCAAGATACGCAGCGGCATGATCGGGTTGGTCAGACGCGACTCCAACCACAGGAAAGCCGTCAGCAGGACGAGGGCACCACCACCCACGCCCAGCGTGCGCGCTGAGGTCAGGCCGTATTCGGTCGACTTCACGATCGCAAACGCGCCCGCCATCGTCGCTAGCGTGATCAACACCGAGCCGAGCACGTCGACCCCGCCGGAGAGACCGATCCCCTCGTTCTCCTCGATCAGCGCCGAACCGAGCACGAACGCGATGATCCCAATCGGCACGTTCACGAAGAAGATCCAGTGCCAGTCCAGGGACTGCGTCAGCGCGCCGCCCGCGAGCAGGCCGATCGAGCCCCCGCCCGCCGAGACGAACGCGTAGAGACCCATCGCCTTCGCCTGCTCGGCTTTCTCGGGGAACTCGGTGACGATGATCGCGAGGATCACCGCCGAGGCAACCGCGCCGCCAACGCCCTGTAGCAGGCGCGCGCCGATCAGCAGCGCCTGGCTATCGGCGATCCCGCACAAAATCGAGGCGGCCGTGAATAGCACGAGGCCCGCGAGGAAGACTTTCTTGCGGCCGATCAGGTCGCCCATTCGCCCCGCGAGCAGCAGGAAGCCCCCGAACGTGATCAGGTAACCGTTCATCACCCAGGTTAGGTTGCCCTGGGAGAAGCCGAGGTCGTGCTGGATCGACGGCAGCGCGACGTTCACGATCGTCGAGTCCAGCACCATCATCAGCTGTCCGAGGCACAGCACCGCCAGCGCAATCCAGCGCCGACGCTCGTTGCGGCTCGCGACCTCAGCCGCTGAGCCGGTCAGCTGGGCGTCGGTGTGGCGCGCCGCGCGTGCCGTCTGGTTCGTCTCACGCTCGGTGCCCGCCCGCTCGCCCCTAAGTGCGGGGCGCAGGCGAGTTCGAACCGAGCGGTTCCTTCTCTGTGGCTTGTCGATCGTGCTACTCATACGGCTCCCTTCGTTGCAGTGGGGAGCACCATAGCAAGGATCATCCCTATAACAAGGAAGATCGTCGTAAAATTTATTGTTGTTGCTATATTGATAACTAATGCGCAATGGTGTAAGATCACACGCGATGGGTGGTGAGAGGCCGTGTGCTCCTGGCTCAATGGCCCTGCTTACGCGACTGGCAAAGCAGGTCTATCGACGCAGCACGGAGGAGCTACTCGGCATGCACATGCGTCATCTGATGGCGCTCAGCTACGTCCGCGACCATGACGGTGGCCCCCAGCAGGAGCTGGCTGAGGCGCTGTGCATGGACGCGAACAACGTCGTCCTATTGCTCAACGAGCTCGAGGAGCTCGGCTACGTTGGGCGCCGCCGCGACCCCAGCGACCGACGGCGCCACCTTGTCGACCTGAGCGCTCGCGGCGCGAAGGCCTTGGAGAAGGCCGAGCACCGTCAGGAGACGATCGAGGACGACGTGCTGCAGGCGCTTGACCCCGACGAGCGCGCCACGCTCTGGCGCCTGCTCGGCCAGGCGCTGCGGGGCGCGGAGCCCGAGCTCGCCGAGGCCTGCGAGGACGCGAGCAAGCCGCTCGCGTCCACAGCCGCCTAGAGCGCGATCACGGCGTCTATCTCCACGAGCGCCCCCTTGGGCAGCTCGGCTACGCCGACCGCCGCGCGCGCCGGCGGGCTCTCAGGGAAGAACGATGCATAGGTCTCATTGATCTCGGCGAACGCACCCAGCCGGGTCGTATATATCGTCAGGCGCACCGCACGCCCAAGCGACGTACCTGCCGCGGCGCAGACCGCTTGCAAGTTCTCCAGGCAGCGCCTGGCCTGCTCGGCCGGCGTGTCCCCCACGATCTCACCGCTTTGCGGGTCGAGTGGGATTTGCCCCGAGCAGAACAGCAGGCCCGCCGCGCGTACCGCGTGGCTGTAGGGACCGATCGCCGGCGGAGCTCCCGCCGCGTCAACCGTCTCGCGTTCGCTTGGCACCGTCTCAGGGTACCTGCAATCTGCGATGGAGAAATGCCCTGCAACTGCGTCTTTTCGACCCCGCATGCCAGTAACGTTTCGCCGCATGCCACGGCGCACGCTCACCTGGACGCTCGCCGTGACGGCGACGAGCGTTGCGCTCGTGGGCGCCGCTTCACCGGCGGGTGCCGCTATCTCTTTCACGCCATGCCCGAGTGCCGCGGGCTTCAGCTGCGCCACGCTCTCAGTCCCACTCGACCGCAGCGGCAAAGCGCCGGGCACGATCAACCTGCCGATCGAGCGGAAATCATCTGGCACGATTCAGACGCAGAGCGCCTTGATCGCGCTGGCGGGAGGCCCCGGCCAGGCGGCCAACCCACTCGGCGAACAGCTCGCGACCGCGATCGCTCCCGCGCTCAGCTCGCACGATCTGCTCGTGTTTGACCAGCGTGGCACGGGGCAGGCCAACCCGCTGAACTGCCCCGTCTTCAACAACGAAGCAGCACTCGAAAAAGCCACCGAAAGCACGCTCGGGGCGCTGATTGAACTCTGCGCGCTGCAGATCGGCCCGGCACGCGGTGCCTTTACGACGCAGGAATCGGTCGAAGACATCGAGTCGATCCGCCACACCGCTGGCTACAAGAAGCTCGTCCTGTACGGCACCTCTTACGGCACGAAGGTCGCGTTGGAGTACGCCGAACGCTACCCCCAGCACGTCGAAGCCCTCGTGCTCGACTCAGTCGTGCCAACCACGGGCCCGGAAGCCTGGGGGATCGACAGGCTGCAGGCCGTCACGCCCGTGCTCGACGAGCTCTGCGAAAACAAAGCCTGCGCCGGGATCACCACGAGCCCCGTCGGCGACCTCGCGAAGCTGACCACGAAACTGCGCAAGCACCGGCTCAGCGGCTCAGCCTACGACGGCGCCGGCAAGCGGCATTCGGTCTCGCTCGGCGAGACCGACTTGCTCGGCATCTTGCAGGCCGGCGATCTGAATCCGGCACTGCGCGCGCTGCTGCCCGCCGCGGTGCGCTCCACGCTGAGGGGCGACCCCGACCCACTGCTACGCCTGAACCTAATCGCCGAGGGCCTGGTCCCGAGCGTGCCAGTCAAGCCCGAACGCGAACGGATCGCAAACCAAGAAGAAAACAACGCACTGTTCATCACGACCTCCTGCGAGGAGACCTTGTTCCCCTGGCAGCGAGGCGCCCCAACGGCCACGAAGCTAGCCGAAGCGCTCGGCTCGCTGCACGGGCTGCCTGCCGGCGATTTCTACCCATTTGACTCCGCCACGGCCTTCGAGAGCAGCCTCGTGCCCGTGTGCGACGCCTGGCCCGACGCCTCCGCCGCGCCACCCACAGCGAGCGCCCTGCCCAACGTACCGACGTTGATCCTCTCCGGCGAGCAGGACCTGCGCACGCCGACCTCCGGGGCGAAAGCCGTCGCCGCGCTGATCCCTGACGCTCAACTGCTGACCGTTCCCTACACCGGGCACTCCGTACTAGGCAGCGACTTCAGCGGGTGCGCCCAGGCCGCGGTGGGCGCGTTCTTCGCGAACACGCCCGTGCAACCCTGCACACACAGCGCGAATGTATTCGCCCCCACGCCCGTCGCGCCGCGCAAACTCGCCTACCTGCACTCGCCCCCGGGACTGCGTGGCAAGCCCGGGCGCACGCTTACCGCGGTGCTCGACGCGATCGTCGACCTCGACCGGCAGGTCGTGGCCGCCACGCTTCAAGCCGAGGCCGAACTACCCAGCGGCTCTAGCTTCGGTGGCCTGCGAGGCGGCTTCGCCAAGATCACCTCCACCGCCGCGACGCTGAAGAACTTCTCTTTCGTGAGCGGCGTCGGCCTCAGCGGCACCTTCCCCGTGAAGGATCACGAACTGCAACCCGCCACGATCCGCATCTCGGGTGGGAGCGCCGCGCCCGGCAGCGTCCGGCTGTCCGCCGACAAACGCGTCAGCGGCACGCTCGGTGGCAAGCGCTTCAACGTGAGCCTCGCCAGGGTGAAACTCTCAAGCACAGGGCAAACCGGGGGCGAATGGCCCGCGCATGCGGACTTCCCGCTGCCCGGGCTCGTGGGCGAAAGCGCGCAGCACCCTCGCTGAGCCCGGTCTCTCTCGGTACTAGGCTGGCTGCGGATGGCTAACGCGCTCGCCCACGAGACCTCGCCCTACCTTCGCCAGCACGCCGAGAACCCCGTGCAGTGGCTTCCCTGGGGCGAGCAGGCGCTCGCGTTGGCCGCAAACGAGAACAAGCCGCTGCTCGTCTCAATCGGCTACTCCTCTTGCCACTGGTGCCACGTGATGGAGCGTGAGTCATTCGAGGACCCACGCACCGCCGAGCTGATGAACGAGGAGTTCGTATGCGTGAAGGTCGATCGCGAGGAGCGCCCCGACGTCGATGCCCTCTACATGGAGGCCGTGCAAAACATGACCGGCCAGGGCGGCTGGCCGCTGAACGTGTTCCTCACGCCCGAGCAGTTGCCTTTCTACGGCGGAACCTACTTTCCGCCCGAGCCGCGCCACGGGCTGCCGTCCTGGACACAGGTGCTGCAGGCGATCGCCGAGACTTGGCGGGAGCGCGGCGAGGAGGTCCGCGCGGGCGGAGAGCAGTTACGCGCACGTCTGGGAGGTGGAGCGCAGCTGGAGCCCTCCGAGCAGCCGATCGACGAGGGCATCCTGGATCAAGCTGTGGAGAACCTGCGGGCGTCGTTCGACCCGGCCGACGGCGGATTCGGCCGCGCGCCCAAGTTCCCCCCGGCCTCCGCGCTCGAGTTCCTGATGTTGCGCGGTGAGCGCGAGATGACGCTCGCGACGGTACGGGCGATGGCCGGCGGCGGCATCCAGGACCAGCTCGGCGGCGGTTTTGCCCGCTACAGCGTCGACCGGTCCTGGACCGTTCCGCACTTCGAGAAGATGCTCTATGACAACGCGCTTCTCGCCCGTGCCTACCTCCACGGTTGGCAGCACTTCGGCGAGCGTCGCCTGCTCGATGTGTGCCTCGACACGCTGGGCTGGGCGCTGCGCGAGATGCGCGGTCCCGAGGGCGGCTTCTACTCCGCGCTCGACGCCGACTCCGAGGGCATCGAGGGCCGCTACTACGTGTGGACGCTCGAGCAGCTGCGCGAGGCGCTAGGCCAGGATGCAGTCGTCGCAGTGGAGTGGTTCGGTGCCACGGCCGATGGAAACTTCACCGATCCCCATCACCCCGAGCCGGGCTTAAACGTGCTTCAGGACCGCTCCTGGCAAGCACCTGAGCGCGCGCCCGCTCCTGAGCTGCGCGAGAGTATTCGCGATCGCCTGTTGGCCGTGCGCGCCGAGCGCGTGCGACCCGGGCTCGACGATAAGCGGCTTACCTCGTGGAACGCGCTGATGATTTGCGCGCTTGCTGAGGCGGGAGCCTCACTGCGCGATCAGCACGTCGAGGAAGTCGACCCAGCGCAAAGCGAGCAGTTGCTCGACGCCGCGCGAGAGTGCGCCGACTTCATCTGGCGCGAACTGCGCGACGATCGCGGCCGGCTTCTGCGCACCTATAACGACGGCCGGGCAAAGCTCGACGCTTACCTGGAGGACCATGCCTTCCTGCTCGAAGCGATGCTCGTGCTGTTTGAAACAACCTGTGAGGAGCGCTGGTTCGATCGAGCCGTCACGCTCGCCGAGGCGATGATCGAGCGCTTCGCCGATTCCGAGCGCGGGGGCTTTTACTCGACCGCGGCCGATGCCGCGGAGCTAATCGCCCGGCGCAAGGACCTAGAGGACTCGCCGATCCCCGCAGGCGGCTCAAGCGCCGCGATGGGATTGCTGCGCCTCGCTCAGCTCACCGGCGATGAGCGCTACGAGCAACACGCCGTCTCAGTGATGCGCCTGCTCGCCGAGATCGCGCCACGCCACCCCACCTCCTTCGGGCACCTGCTGCAGGCGATGCACTGGTACCTATCCCCCGCACGGCCGATCGCCTGCGCGGTGCCCGTCCGCGGCTAGAGGATCGCCAGGTAGCGGTCGCGCTCCCACTGCGTGACCTGCACGCGGTAGTCGTCCCACTCCTGGCGCTTGATCTCCACGTAGCGGTTGAACATGTGCTCGCCGAGCGTGCGCAGCGCTAGCTCAGACTGAGCCGTCAGCTCGATTGCCTCGCCCAAGCTCTCCGGCAGTTGCTCCACGCCAAGACGGCGGCGTTCCTCGCTTGAGAGGTGATACAGGTTCTTCTCCATCGGCTCCGGCAGCTCGTAGCCCTTCTCGATTCCCTCGAGGCCCGCCTGCAAGAGCGCCGCGAACGTCAGGTAGGGGTTACAAGCCGGGTCCGGGCAGCGCAGCTCCATGCGCGTCGCCTTCTCCTTGCCGGGGTGGTACAGCGGCACACGCACGAGCGCCGAGCGGTTACGCCGTGACCACGCGACGTACGTCGGCGCCTCGAAACCCGGGACCAGGCGCTTGTAGGAGTTGACCCACTGGGCGAAGATCGAGCAGATCTCGCGTGCGTGCTTGAGCTGCCCCGCGATGAACGCCTTGCCCACGTCGGACAGGAAGTACTGATCCTCAGCGTCGTAGAACGCATTTTTGCCGTCCGAGAACAGCGACTGGTGCGTGTGCATGCCCGACCCGTTCTCGCCATACAGCGGCTTGGGCATGAACGTCGCGTGCCAGCCGTACTTCATCGCGTACTCCTTGACCGTGATGCGGTAGGTCATGCAGTCATCAGCCATCTTCAGCGCGTCCGCATAGCGCATGTCGATCTCGTGCTGGGAGGGACCCACCTCGTGGTGGGTGTACTCCACGTGGATCCCCAGCTGCTCCAGCGCCAGGACCGTCTCTCGCCGCACATCCGAGCCCGCGTCGAGCGTCGTCAAGTCAAAGTAGCCGCCTTCGTCCAGTACCTCCGTCGAGCGCGAGTCCTTGAACAGGAAGTACTCGAGCTCTGGACCCACGTTGAACACGTCAAAGCCCATGCCGTGCGCGCGCTCCAGCGCGCGGCGGAGCACGTGCCGGGGGTCGCCCTCATACGGGGTTCGCTCCGGCGTGATCACATCGCAGAACATCCGGCCCACGCCCTGCTCCTCCGGGCGCCAGGGCAGCACCGCGAACGTCGAGGGGTCCGGCATCGCGATCATGTCCGACTCCTCGATCGCGTTGAAGCCCGTGATCGAGGACCCGTCGAAGCCCATTCCCGCCTCAAACGCATCGTCCAGCTCCTCGGCGTTGATCGAGAACGACTTCAGCTGGCCGAGGACGTCAGTGAACCAGAAGCGGATGAAGCGGATCTCCCGCTCCGCCACGATCGCCTTGACGTCCTCAGCAGTTTTCGGCGACTCCGTCATGCCGGTCTGACCTTATCGATGGGCGCTCGCCGTCGGTATCGACGGCTGGCCAAACGCGAGCGCTAGTGGCCCGCTACCGCGGCGACGAAGTTCGCGATGTTCTTCGCTTCCTTGCCCTGGTAGAGCAGCGCGGGCATCTGGCCAAGGCCGCGGGCGCGGCCTTCTTCGATCGCGTTCAGCACCAGCGCTTTGCGCCCGGCCGGCGTCGAGATGTCTGCGCCGACCCGGATATCGAGGTTCGGACCGATCTCGCCCACCGACTTGGTCGCCGCCAACGTGTGGCAGACGCCGCAGGACTTCGCGAACAGTTCGCGCCCTTCCTGCTCGCCCGCGGTCAGGTGCACGCCGCCGGGGCCAACGCTCCCCTTGTGGTCGCCGTTGAAGGCCAACACGATCGCCGGCACCGCCAGGCCGAAGGCAAACAGGATGATCACGCCAAGCGTGACTGTGCGCCGGCTGACCTTCGATTCGGTGTGCAGGGCTTGACGCGCGCCACGGGGACCGCCGCGCATCGCGATGAAGAACACCGCGAGACCCAGCAGCACCCAGCTGAGGACGATGACGATGACCATGCGCGCGAGAACATATCGGGTGGCGACGCCGAACGGTCGCCACGACGCCCGCTCTCAGGCGGCCCTGGCCCGTGATCTTTATGCCCCGCCAAGGTCCGACGCTAATCTGGAGTTGGCCTCCTACCGAGGAATTTGACGAGCAAACCATGGACGCGCCGTCGTGAACATCCTCCGCCGCCTGCCTCTCTCTCGGCTGCTTTTGCTCTGTGCGCTCGTCCTCGTGCTCGGCGTCTCGCTCACCGCGATCGCTTTCGCGATCGGCTCCGCGCCCACCCCACCCGCCAAGCCGCTCGCTCAAGCCGTCCACGACGCGCTCACCGCTCCGCCCGTTGAAGGCGTGAGTGCCGACATCAAGCTGACCAATCACCTACTTGAAGGCGCCAACCTCGCGAGTGGCGGAAACGGCAACGGCGAAGCTGGCC
>DATJOE010000003.1:0-13308 GCA_035507305.1 Solirubrobacteraceae bacterium
AGGTGATCGATGTCTCCAAGGGCTACCTGCGCAACTACCTGATGCCGCGCAAGCTCGCCCAGCCGGCGACGAAGGGCGCCGTCGAAGCGATCCGCCAGCGCCAGCAGGCGGAGGAGCGCGCGGAGCGCAACGCGATCGAAAAAGCCGAGGAGAACGTCCAGCTGCTGAACCGTACGGTGCTGACGATCCCGCAGCAGGCCGGCGCGGACGGGCGCCTGTTCGGATCGGTGACCACGCAGGACATCGTCACCGCGATCCGCGATGCGCGGGGGCTGAAAATCGACAAACGCGGTGTGCACATGCCCGAGCCGATCAAGAACGTGGGCACCTACATGGTCGTAGTTGACGTCGTCGAGGGCGTGACCGCCACGATCAAGACGATGGTCGTGGCCAAGAAGTAGACAGGCCTTCCCCCACTACACGAGGGTGAGGAAACGCGCGGAAGAGGGTAGCGGAGGCTTGCTTTCCCCCTTGCCGAGTTATGGTCGTGGCCAAGCGGCAGATGACCGTCCGCGGCCTCTGCGAACATTTGTTCGTGGAGGGTGACGCATGCAATTTAGTCCGAGATAGCGGGGAGCCTGATCGGCCCGTTGCCTGCTCCGATCTAGACTCGAGGGAGTCCCGGTCATGAGCATCGCCGTCACTCCGTCCAACGGCGCGGGCAGCGCAGAGCCACGCCGCGCGGGCGGCACGGCCGCGATCGCGCCGCCGCACAACCTCGACGCCGAGCAGTCGGTGCTCGGTGCGATCCTGCTGTCCGACCGCTCGCTGTACGCGCTGGTGATCGAGGAGGGGCTGCGCGCGGACGACTTCTACCGCGAGCGCCACGGGATGATCTACGAGGCGATGCTCGCGCTCTACAACGAGAGCGAGCCGGTCGACACGCTGACGGTGATCGACCGCCTGCGCCAGATGGGCAAGCTGGAGGAGATCGGCGGCGCGGCGGCGGTCGACGAGCTGACGGGCGTCGTGCCGGCCGCCGGCCACGCACGCCGCTACGCCCAGATCGTGCGCGAGAACGCGCTGCTACGGCGGTTGCTGAAGGCCTCTTACGAGATTCAGGAAAGCGTCTCGGGCCACCAGGCGGCGCCACGCGAACTGGTGGAGCGTGCGGAGAAGGCGATGCTCGAGGTCGCCCGCGATGATCGCCAGCAGGACTTCCGCGCGATCGAGGAGGTGCTGCACGAGGAGCTCGACAAGCTGCACCGCCTCTCGATCGAAGGCACGTCGCTGACGGGAACGCCATCGGGCTTCAAGGACCTCGACGAGATCACGGGCGGCTTTCAGCCGGGCAACCTGATCATTATCGCCGCGCGTCCGGCGATGGGTAAGAGCGCGCTGGTCTGCAACATCGCCGAGAACGCGGCGGTCGAGCACAAAAAGCCTGTCGCGCTGTTCTCGCTGGAGATGGCCGAGGCCGAGTTGGCCCAACGGTTCGTCGCCTCCCAGGCGCGAATCAAGGGTGAGGAGCTGCGCAAGGGCCGGGTGGCCGAGCAGCGCTGGCCTAAGATCCTCAAGGCCTCGCAGGTGCTGGCGGCGGCCCCTCTATGGGTCGATGACTCAAGCGACGTGGGCCTACTGGAGATACGCGCGAAGGCACGTCGCCTGCACAGCCAGTGCGAGGGCGGGCTGGGGCTGATCATCATTGACTACCTGCAGCTGATGCGTACGGACAGCCGCTATGACAGCCGCGTCACTGCCGTCGGCGAGCTGAGTCGGGGGCTGAAGATCCTCGCGCGCGAGCTGGGTGTGCCAGTGATCGCGCTCTCGCAGCTGAGCCGTGCGGTTGAGACGCGGCCGGACAAGAAGCCGCAGCTCTCGGACCTACGCGAGTCGGGGAACCTCGAGCAGGACTCAGACCTCGTGATGTTTATCTACCGCGACGAGTATTACGACGAGGAATCCGAACGCGAGGGCGAGGCCGATCTGATCATCGCGAAGCATCGCAATGGCGCTGTCGGCAAAGTCACGCTGACATTCCAGAAGGAGTACCCGAAGTTCAGCAACTATGCCGGTGAACGGTACGCGGCATGAGCGAGGAGGCCATCAGGCGACTGGACGCCCACGCCGGGAGCTGTCCCTACGGATTGTGCGACGGCGGGGGCTTCGTATTCGACGAGGCTTCGAACACCGCAAGCGACTGCCGTTGCCGTGCGGAACGGCTGGCGAGACGTCGCACCGCCCGCCTGGAGGGCCGCGTGCCCAAGCACTACCGCGGCGTGTCCTTCGACCGCCCGCCGGTGCCGGAAATCGCTCGCGTGGCGCCGGATGTCGTGCGGGAGGTACGCCGCTACGTGCTGGAGATCAACACGAACCTCGACGCGGGACGGGGGCTCTGGCTGATGGGTGATGTGGGCACGGGCAAGACGACCCTCGCGATGATCGTCTCGAAAGCGGCGCAGGAAGCGGGACGCTCGGTAGCGATCTACTCGCTCCCGCGCCTGCTCAACCTGATCCGCGCGGCGATTGAGACCGAGGCGGGCATGAACGGATTTCTCGAAGAGTTGGCGGCGGTCGATCTGCTGCACATCGATGATCTCGGGGCGGAGAACACCACGGCGTGGGTGCTCGAGCAGCTCTACTCGATCGTCAACACCCGCTATGAGGACGAGCGGGCGATGATCGTGACGACGAACCTGACTCATGACGAGCTGATCGAGCAGCTCGGCCCGCGCACAGTCTCGCGGCTCGCGGCGATCTGCGAGCTGCTGCCGCTGTGGGGCCAAGACGACCGGCTCTCGCTGCGCGACCGGCGCGAGCACGCAGCCGAGGTCCAGGACGATCCGCTGGCGGCGTTCCGGTCTCCCTGAGCAGGCGCACGTAGACTCCATCGCATGCCGGGAATCGTGATCGTTGGCGCCCAATGGGGCGATGAGGGCAAGGGGAAGATCACCGACCTGCTCGCCGAACAGGCGGACGCGGTCGTGCGCTTCCAGGGCGGCAACAACGCTGGGCACACGATCGTGCGCGAGGGCGAGGAGTGGAAGCTGCACCTGATCCCTTCGGGGATCCTTTACCCCGGCAAGTGCTGCGTGATCGGAAACGGGGTCGTAATCGATCCGAAGGTGCTGATCGGCGAGCTCGACGCGCTGCGCGCCCGACGCGTCGACGTGGGCGGCCTGCGGATCTCGGCAAACGCGCACCTCATCATGCCCTACCACCTGCTGCTGGACTCGGCGGGCGAGGCGAAGTTGGGCAAGCTGCAGATCGGCACGACTCGCCGCGGGATCGGTCCATGCTATGCGGACAAGGCGGCACGCCTAGGGATCCGCCTACAAGACCTGCTCGACGAGAAGATCCTGAAGAAGAAGATCGTCGCGGCGATGGAGCCGAAGCGGCTCTCGCTGCGCCCCTTCGAGAAAGATCCCTCACTCGATCTGCGCACGATGACGGAGGAATACCTGACCTTCGGCCATCGCCTCGAGCAGCACATCGCCGACACGGCGAAGCTGATGTGGGACCTGCTGGACGACGGGAAGAAGGTGATCTTCGAGGGCGCCCAGGGGGCGATGCTCGACATCGATCACGGCACTTATCCCTTCGTCACCTCCTCGAATCCGCTGTCGGGCGCTGCGTGCGTGGGCACGGGCGTCGGGCCCAAGAGCATCGATGAGATCTGGGGTATCGCAAAGGCATACACGACGCGTGTGGGCGCGGGTCCCTTCCCGAGCGAGCTGCACGACGAGACGGGCGAGCAGATCCGCTCAGCTGGCGGCGAGTTCGGTACTACGACCGGACGCCCTAGGCGCACAGGCTGGCTAGATCTCGTCGCGCTTCGTTATGCGGCTCGACTAAACAGCCTGACCGCGCTCGTGATCACGAAGCTCGACGTACTCTCGGGCTTCGATCGGATTCAGGTCTGCACGAGCTATCGCGGCGCCGAAGACGCGGTGTTTGAGGACTTCCCCTACCACCAGACGGTGCTACACCACACATCGGCCGAGTTGACCGAGCTGCCGGGCTGGAAGGAGGACCTAGGCGAGTGCCGCTCGGTCTCGGATCTGCCGACCGCCGCGCGTGAGTACCTCCAGTTCATTGCTGAGCAAGTGCGCGCACCGGTCACGCTCGTGGGCGTGGGGCCTGGGCGTGAGCAGGTTTTGTGGACCGAGGACGCGACGCAAACGCTGATCGGACGTAACGGGCACGGGCCGGACCCGCAAGCTTCCTGAGCTCGCGCACCGGACAGCGCCTGCGGGGCTCTAGCCTGGAGGCATGAGCTCCGACCAGCAAAGAACTCCCTATCTCGATGCGCTGTGCGAGTACGCGGAACGCGATCCTGCGCGCCTACACGTTCCGGGGCACAAGGGGGGACCGGGGGCCGACCCTGGCTTGCTCCAAGCGATCGGTGAGCGCGCGCTGCGCCTGGACATTCCGGCGCTCACGCACGGGATCGACGTCGGCGTCGAGCCGACGCCGTTCGAGCTCGCGCAAAGGCTCGCCGCCGAGGCATGGGGCGCCGCGCGTGCGTGGTTTTTGATCAACGGAGCCTCGCAGGGCAACCTCTCGGCGGGACTCGCGCTCGCGCATTACGGCGATCGGGTCGTAGTGCAGCGCAACGCGCACTCGAGCACGATCGACGCGCTCGTACTCTCGGGCATGCGCCCGACGTTTGCCGCCCCTGAGCTGGATTCCGAGCTTGGGATCGCTCACTGTCTTTCCCCACAAGCGCTCGAGCAGGCGCTTGACAGCACGCCTAACGCAGTCGGCGCCTGGATTGTCTCCCCGACCTACTTTGGCGCTGTCGCGGATGTCGCTCGACTCGCCGACGTGGCCCATGCCCGCGGACTGCCGCTGATCGTCGATGAGGCCTGGGGTGCGCACATGGCCTTCCACGAGCGGCTACCTGAGCATGCGCTCTCGCTGGGTGCCGATCTCGTGATCTCAAGCACACACAAGATCGTGGGCAGCCTGACGCAGTCCGCGATGCTCCATCTCGGCTCCGAGTCTGAGGGACGGATCGATGCGGAGATCGTGGATCGCGCGGTAACGCTGACCGAGTCGACGAGCCCCAGCGCGCTGCTCGGCGCCTCGCTCGATGCCGCCCGCCGCCAGGCGGCCGTTGATGGGCACGAGCTGCTCGAGCACTCGATGCGGGCACTCGCCGAGACGCGCGAGCAGATTCGGGAAATCGAAGGGCTCGACGTGCTGGACGAGCGCCTAGCCGGGCGCCCCGGCGTGTTCGCTTATGACCCGCTGCGGCTTGCGGTCGACGTGCGCGGCATCGCCGCAAGCGGCTACGAGCTCGCACGGCTGCTACGAGAGCTCGGCGATATCAACCTCGAGCTCTATGGGCAGAACGTGATCGTCGCGGTGTTCGGGATGGGCGAGCGGACGATGCCCGAGGCCTCCCGCCTCGTTCAGGCGTTGCGCGAGGCCGTCGACCGCGTCGGCCTGGACCCGAGCGGCGCGAGCGCGAGCTTCGCCGCGCCTCCGCCCTGGGGTGAGCTTGCGATGACCCCGCGCGAGGCGTTCCTCGGTCGGCAGGAAGTAGTGCCGGCGAGCGAGGCGGCCGGCCGGATAGCCGCAGAGTCGCTGGCGACCTACCCGCCCGGCATCCCAAACGTGCTTCCCGGCGAGCGGCTCACTGCCGAGACACTCGCCTACATCCAGCGTACGCTCGAGCACGGAGGCAGTGTGCGCGGGGCGAGCGATCGGCTGCTGCACACGGTGCGAGTCGTCGAGCGGTAAGCAGGCTCGAAGTTCGCTACGAGCCAATCGTCCGCGGGGAGGGTTCGCCCGCCTCGTCAAGATGGACCATCCCGCAGCTCCTATCCCACACGCGAATTTTCGATTGCTTCTGCCGCGGGATAAGCGGACTGAAACTGATCCTCGCCGTCCCTCCAGATCACCGCGATTCCCTGGCTATCAGCAAGGCGGAGCAGATCATCCCGTGGCCGGTCGGGGACAAGAATGACCCGACCGGGCGAAGGATCGATTAGGCGCGCGTAGTCCGCGAGCTGGCCTATGGCCATGCGGAATGCAGAACGGGCGGTGCTTCCCTTCGCCTCGATAAGTGTGTTTGTGCTCCGGTCATAGAGGTCGCAGAACAGGGGGGCCCGCTCTCCGGCAGGACGGAGCTGCAGGCGACAAACGTCGTGGCCGCGAGCAATTAGTTGCGCCATGTAGCTCCTCACAAGGTGCTGCTCCCGGCGCTCGACCACGTAGGGCTCGCGATTGGGCTCGATCATCATTCGCTCGGTGAGGTGCTGCTCGACAGATACCTCCTTGATCAACTCCGGGCTGATGTTCTCAAGGCGAGACGGCGCGAGCCCCACCGTCTCGCCGATCGGCTGCAGACGGAACACGAGCACGGAGCGCATCGGACCGTCGCCGGTCTCGGGCGCATCAGCGGTGTAGTGGTCGATGTATTGGAACTGCCCTAGATAGGTAGCCGATCCGCCACCCGCGTCAAACAAATGGAGCTCACGACCTTCCGCCGCGTGGTCCTTTATCGCGCGATTGCCCTGAGCCATCTTCTGGTCACCGAACTGGCCCTCTCCCGTGTAGTGGTAGAAGCCGTCGCTGTGCTGGCCGTCATAGAGATAGCCGTGTCTAAGCCCCTGCTCCTGATCAGTGAAGAGGAACACGTTCGGCGACGCCGCCGAGGGACTGATTCCGCCTTGACGTCGACCCCCGTAGCGTTCGTGGAGCTCTCGGCGCCGTAGCGACTCTCCGATCTCTAGATCGAGCTGCATCTCAGGGCATAAAGTCTTTTAGGTCTATATCTGAGCAAAAATCTGTCCCTAAACAGCCTGTAACATATACCGCAGGGCCAGCGCTGCTGGGCGGTCCTGTGAAGACTCTTGCCACTTCAAGCAAAAGCCGACTTCGCCTCACGGCACGGCGCCAACGTGCTGCTTTGCATGGGCATTGCGACGTTCATTGCGGCACGGGCTCAAGTTCAGCGAGTGGTTCAAACGCTCGCAGCCGTACCGCCCCGGTATTGCTCGCGGAAGGATCAGGCGGTCTGGTCAAGCGTGGCACCTGCTGCGCAAGACCATTGGTCCAGCCCGATTTGCGCAACGTCATCGAAAATGGGCCGTGCAGGAATCGAACCTGCAACCTTGGGCTTAAGAGGCCCCTGCTCTGCCGGTTGAGCTAACGGCCCGTGAGGGCGCCGGCGCGTGCCGGCCAGGCAGTCGATTCTAGCCGAGCCGGGCGGCTCGGGCTATTTGCTCTTTCCGCTCGACGTGCTCGAAGTCCCCGTCTTGCCCGTCGAAGTCTTCGGTTGCGGCGTGGTCTTCACCGCCGTCCCCACGAAGCCACCTTTGCCGTTGGCTTTGCCCGTGAAGGTGGTGCCGTTCGTCGTCGTCGTCAGGATCTGGCCTTCGGGGCTCTTCTTGACCGATTCGAGTTCGGTCTTTACCCGCGCCCGGTCTGTCGCGGGCGCAAGCGCGACCGCCTTATCCATCGCCAGATCGCCTACGCGCGTGTTCTTTGCTTTGTAGGCGTACTCCGCGAGCGCCGCATAGTACGAAGCGTTACTGGGTTCGGCAGCCACGACGAGCTGTAGAACCTGCACGGCGGAGGACGGCTGGTTCAGCCCTTCCGCCCCGTACACGCGGAGCATTAGCTTGGCCAATTCGAGACTCGGCTTCGGCGGATTCAGCGCGAGGTAGCGTTCCCACGAGCGCGAGGCCTGGTAGAAGAGTTCCTTGCCCTTCGACGTCGGCGCCCCTGTCTGTGTGTTCACGTAGGCTTCTCCGCCCGCTTCGTGCAGCTGCGCCTTCGTCAGCTGTTCCCATGCAGCGACGTTGCTCGGCTGTTTCTGGGTCTGTTTTTCATACTTCTTGATCTGGCTTGCGAAGCTCGTGCCGCCCGAGCCTTCGTTTTCGGTCGCTGCGTTGAGCAGTCCGCCACCGCCGGTTCCAGCGCCAACGCCGAACAGAATCAGCCCGCCGCCGATCAGCAGCGCCAGACCGACGTAGATCACCTTGACCGCACGGCGGCGGTGCCCGCCCCTTAGGTCGAACAGCATCAGTTTGTGTGATCTGGGTCGACGTGGTCGATGATCTGCTGCACGCTTGGCTCCGCTGGTTGCTCGGGGTGCGGCGCTGGGCTGTTCATCGGCCCCCCGCCGCCCTCTTCGCGCTTGGCGGCTCTTCGCCCCACAAGCGCGGCCACCAGGATACTCGCCTCGTACAGCACGTACAGCGGTACCGTCTCGAGGATCAGCGTGATCGCGTCGCCCGGCAGGAACGCCGCGATCGCGGCGCAGGCCACGATCGCGTAGCGGCGGCTGTGGCGCAGCTGCTTGACCGTCACTAGTCCGGCGCGCGTCGCGCCTAGGATCACGACCGGTACCTGGAAGACCAGGCCCATCGCTAGCAGCACCGTCGCCGCGAATTTGTAGAACTGGCTCGCCTGCACGAGCACGTTGAACTCGTTCGCATTGAAGTTCACGAAGAAGCGCACAGCCGCGGGTAGCACGACGTAGTAACCGAACAGCACCCCGGCCGCGAACAGGAACGGCACCGCCAGCAGCAGTGGTTTGATCGCGCGTTTCTCAAGCGGATTCAGCGCAGGCACGATGAACCCGTAGACCTCGTAGAGGATCAGCGGTAGCGAGATCACGAGCGCGAACAGCAGCGAGACCGTGAGCGTCGTCGTGAATGGCTCGCCCACCCCGAGCGTCACCGGGTTGTCCCCCACCGGGTTGCGCGGGATCTTCGCAACGTCCTGCTTCATCTTCGCGATCAACCCTGGGAGCTGCGCGCGCGCGGTCGCCGAGAGCCCGCTGTCCGGACGCGCAAGCGCTTCGAGCGCCGCGCGCGTGTCGCCGGAGAGCTTCAGCACACCCTGCTGTGCGAGCACCGCCTGTCCGATGGTGCCCTCCCCCTTCGCGACCTGTTTCTTTGTCTGCGTCTGAAGCGGTTTGTTCAATAGGTGCAGCAGTTCGTGGTTCTGCCATAGACAGAAGCCGAACACGATCGCCAGCACGACGCCGCTGATGATCAGCCGCGTGCGCAGCTCGTCGAGATGCTCCACGAGGCTGAGTCGATCCTCGTGGCTGATCGGGCGTATCGCGGTCGCCATGGGCCATCTCAAGCTACCACCGCGCGTTTGCTGCCCTTGCAATGAACAACTCCCCTCTGGAGTCTTGTGAATGAGCGGCGGCAGGAGGCTGGGGTTGGGCTAAAGCCCCCGGCCCTAGCCGTCGATGACTCGACTGACCAGGCAATGCAGACACCCGAGAGCCCTGACATCCACCCCCGCGCGCCCAAGCCCCCACAGGCTGGTTCGAAGCCCGTGGCTAAGGCACAGGAACGCGCCAAGGCGGGAGCGAGTGCGCCCTGCTCCCCCGAGCAACTACACGTCTGCTTCAACTGTGGCGGCGAGCTCGTCTACCCGCTCGACTGGTGCGAGGAAGGCGTACGCCACTGGCGCATCGTCCTGCGCTGTCCGGAGTGCGAGTCGCGGCGCGAGGGTGTCTTCGAGCAAGCTGCCGTAGAACTGCTCGACGACGAGCTCGACCGCGCTGCCGGCGCCCTGCTCGGCGACCTGCGCCGCATGACCCACGCCAACATGTCCGAGGAAGTCGACTTCTTCGTGCGGGCGCTCGACGCCGACCTCATCACCCCCGCAGACTTTTGACGCCATCCGGCCTTCGGGCCATCCAGGCCGGCTAGCGGTAGCGCTCCACCACCGCGTCCGCCACCAGGTCCAGTAGCTCCCCTCGCCCGTCCGGCAAGATCGCCGGCAACCCGGCCTTCGCTTCGGCCACAACCCCCAACGCGCGCTCGCGTGCCTCATCCAACGCCCCCGTCGCCGCGATTCGCTCGCAGAGCTCCTCCGCCTGCTCCGGCCCGCTCAGCGCCGAGAGGTCCAGACACGCCAACTCGGGCTCACGCTCACGCGCAAGGATGAATGGCAGCGTGACCGTGCCATCGAGCAGATCGGTGCCGCGCGCCTTGCCCGTGCGCTCTACCGGTCCCGAGACATCGAGCACGTCGTCGAGCATTTGGAACGCCAGGCCGATCCGCCGGGCGAACGCTCCCAGCGCGTCGGCCAACTTGGTCGAGCCTTCCGCAGCGGTCAGCGCGCCCAGACGGCAGGCCGCCTCGAACAGCGCCGCGGTCTTCAGCTCGCAGCGCAGCAGGTAACGCTCGACCGGGACGTGCGCCGCATACGCGTCCTCGCGCTGCAACAGCTCACCCGCCGCGAGCGCCGAACTCGCGTCCGACAGCGCGCGCAGCTGGGTCGCGCTCTCATTGCGCGCCAGCTCCGCGAACGCGAGCGAAAACAGCAAGTCGCCCGTCGCCACCGCGACCTCGCGTCCCGCCTCGGCCGCCACCGTCGCATGTCCGCGGCGAAGCTGCGCCCCGTCGATCAGATCGTCGTGCACCAGCGTCGCCGAGTGCACGAGCTCGACCGCGACCGCCGCCCGCACGAGCCGCTCCTCGCCGTCGGGCGTTCCGGGCGGTCCGCCCGCCGACTCCGCTGCCAGCACCACGAGTAGCGGCCTTAGGCGCTTGCCGCCCGCCCTGATCGTCGCGTTTGCGTGTGTCGCCAGCGGCTTGCCTGCCTGTGCCGTCACCAGCTCCAGGTGGCGCTCCGTGCGCTGCATTCGGCCGCGCAGCGCCTCCCCTCCGCGGCGCATGATCGCGTCCAAGCCCTCCACCCCTTCGGCAGCGCCCGCGTGTATGCCTTCGAGCGCGCTCACCTAGCGCCTCCCGGCCCACCCGGCACGGTACCCGCGTGGATCGCCACGATCCCGCCCGCCAGCAACAGGTAGGAGATCTCGACCAGGCCCGCCCGCTCCAGCTCCGCCGCCAGCTGCATTGGCGCCGGGAACCGCTTCACCGAGTTCGGCAGGTAGCTGTAGGCCGCCGCGATTCCACCCGAGCCGTTGCCGTTCGCGCGGGCACCCGAGCCGCCGCGCGCCGCAGAGATCGTGCGCGCGACCGCCTGGGTCGTGCGCCCGATCAGCGGCACGATCCGATCGAACCACAGCGCGTAGAACGTTGAGAGCGGCGGCTTCACTGGCGTCGTGATCTCCAGCACTACCACCCGCCCGCCCGGTTTGACCACACGACGCATCTCCGCCAATCCACGACCCAGGTCGGCGAAATTGCGCGCCCCGAAGCCCACCGTCGCCGCGTCGAACGTGTCGTCCGCGTACTGCAGCGAGAGTGCGTCGCCCCACTCAAAGCGCGGGCGTATCGACCCGCCATCCCCCACCCGCGCGGCCTTCTCGCGCGCATGTTCCAGCATTCCCTCAGCGAAGTCGCTGCCGATCACCTCGCCACCCGGCGCCACCCGGCGTGCGAGCTCGATCGCCAGATCGCCTGTGCCCGTCGCCACGTCCAGCACGCGATCGCCCGGGCGCACGCGCGCTCGGTCAGCCGCGCGCTCGCGCCAGCGATGATGCAGTCCCGCGGTCATCGCCGTGTTCAAGAGGTCGTAGACGCCCGCGATGCCGTCGAACATCGAGCGCACCTGCTCGGCCTCCAAACGACCCGCCGCCGAGCCCGTGGGTGGACCGGAGCCCATGATGAGGACGCTACTTCAGCTGGGCCAGGAACGCGACGACCGCGTTGAACTTCTTCGCCGGCAGGTTCTTGAACGACGGCATCGGCGCCGTCGGGTTCACCAGCGTTCGCGCGATCCCCTGACGCGGCAGGCGCGCGCCGATGTGCGTCAGCTGCGGTCCCGGCCCGTCGTTGCCGTTATCGCCAATCTTGTGGCACGCCAGGCAACCCGACTGGGCCACGACCAGCTTGCCCGCTTCGTATTCCGAAAGCGTCTTGCCACCCGCGTTCAACACGGACTGCGGCGTCTTCATTTCGATCGCCGTCGGCGAGCCCGCGTTCGCGCCCGAGTAGGTCAGGAACGCCATTGCCCCGATCACCGCGATTCCCGTGATTGTCGCGATCGGCCGGCGCTCCGGTCGACGCTCCGGACTGCGGTCGTAGAACGGCAGCAGGAACAGCAGGATCATGCCCAGCGTCGGCACCCCGATCGTCGCCAGCGGGACCAAGCTCGGCGGCTTGACCACGCGCAGGACCTCGAACAGGAAGAAGAAGTACCACTCCGGGCGTGGCACGTACGTCGTCGTCGTCGGGTTCGCCTTCGACCCCAGCTCCGCACCCAGCACCAGCGACATCGAGATGATCACTGCCATCACCACGCACGCCATTGCCGCGTCCTTCGCCACCGCGTAGGGGAAGAACGGCTTGCCTTTCGCCTTCAGGATCGCGTACTCGCGGAGGTACTCCTCCTTCTCGCGCTGGTTCATCGGCTACCCGGCCTCGGCTCGCGCATCGCTCATACCTCGTCCTCACGCAGCTCCGGGCGCTCCTCGGCTTTCGACCAAGGCGGTGCCGTCGTGCCGAGCTTCGCCACCAGGTACAAGTGCGCGCCGATCAGCGCCGCGATCAAGCCTGGCACCAGCAACATATGGATCGCGTAGAAGCGCGACAGGGTCGTCGCCCCGAATTCGCCGCCTCCTCGCAGGAAGTCCGACAGATAGGGACCGAGCAGCGGCCCCGTGCCGTTGATGTTCACGCCCACGATCGTCGCCCAGTAGGCGCGCTGATCGAACGGCAGCAGGTAGCCCGTGAACGACATCACCATCGTCAGAATCAGCAGCACCACGCCGATCACCCAGTTCAGCTCGCGCGGGTACTTGTAGGCGCCAAAGAAGAACGTGCGCCCCATGTGCAGGAAGATCAAGATCACCATCACGCTCGATCCCCACTTGTGCATCCCGCGCACGAACTGGCCCAAGAAAACTTCGTTTGTAACGTGGCGGATCGATTCGTACGCGCCACCCGCCGGGTCCGGGCGGTAGTACATCGCCAGAAATACCCCCGTCACCGCCTGGGAGAGGAACGCGAACATCGTCGCCGAGCCCAACGTGTAGAACCAGTTCGTCCCCTTCGGCACCTTGCGGAACAAGAGCCAGCGACCCGCGCCGCTCAGCGAGGTCCGCTCGTCGACCCAGTCCACGACCGTGATCCCCGCTTCCTGGCCCAACTCCAGTGGGCCAGCCTTGCGGCCGTTCTCGCTCGGGCGCGGCGGCGGCGCCTGCAGCGCCGAGGGCAGAGGAGGGGCGGGAAGCTTCGGAAGCCTGGGCATCTTTGATCGCGCCTACAGCTTCTGCGCGCTCGGGCGCGAGGGGTAGAGGTACTGGCCGATGCCATCCAACGGCTCGCCCGGGTCGCGTGGCGAGAACCGTTTCAACTCGCTGTTCACGCTAAAGCGCGGACCGATCTGTACATCTTCGCCCTCCACGCGCGTGTAGAAGCGGTCCAGCGGGCGCACCGGCGGGCCGCCTACGCGCTTGCCCAGCAAGTCATACACGCC
>DATJOE010000004.1:0-3132 GCA_035507305.1 Solirubrobacteraceae bacterium
ATGGTTTTTGTTCGCCCCCGGCGGAGCGTGCAGGTAGACGGTCTGGCTCGCGCCCGAGGCGACCGGGCCCGGGCGGACCACGATGAACACCCGGTAGTGACCCGTCGTGCGGATCTTCTCGACCAGGCTGAAATGGGAGAGTGAGCGCGTTCCCCGTTTGACGATGCCCGTGAACTCGGTGAGGAAGGTGGGAAGCTTTTCGGAGCTTTCCTTGTGCCCCCCGCTCGAGTTGCTCGATTTCTTCTTCTTCTTTTCCGGCTTGATCAGCTTTTCGCGACTCGGCGCTTTTTCCGTTTCGCCCTTCGGCGGCTTTTCGAGCTGAACGAACAGCTTCGCGCCGGCCTCGGCTGGGGTCACCGTCCCATACAGGCGCACGAGCCCGGGGGCGCTCTTGCTCGTGCGTACTTTCAACAGCGTCCGGACGGTGACGAGCTCGGGGACCACGGGGCTGTAAATGGGTTTCGCGTTGACGGTGGCGACGCGGAACTTGGTGCTCATCATCAGTTTGGCGACGTGGAAGGCGAACCGCCCCGTGGCATCCGTCGTGATCGGGGCGCCGACGTTCGCCCACCCCCGATACGGGTAGGGGTCTCCCTGCAGCACGATCAGCCGCCCGGTGCTCGAGACAGCGGTGAGCCTGCCGGTGAGGATGAAGGTACCGCCGAGCGGTGTCTCCTTGAAGGTCTGCGGGAGAAAGAAAGCGGGCTTCGCGTTGGTCGTGATCGTGCGGTCACGCCCGTCGCGCGTGCCGTCGGCGTTCGTGGCGACGAGGCGGAAGTGGTAGCCGAGCGCGATCCCCGTGACCGTCTGGCTGACCCTGACCCTGGCCGTCCCGGGGGCGAGCGTCGCCGTCGGGGTTCGTGAGCCGTAGGCGACCGTGGGCCCGTATTCGAAGTAGTAGGTCGTCGCGAGCGTGCGCGGGTCGACACTCCCCTGCAGAAGCGCGGACGGGGGCTTCACGTGCGCCGCCCCGGCGGTGCTGACGAGGGGCTTGCCCGGGGCCGTCTGGCCGCTTTCGGCACTCGCCTGGAGCGGCAGCGCGAGCGCTGCGCTCGCGAGTGCGGCGAGCTCGATCGCCGTCATGCGCTTGATGCTGGGTCGTCTCATGCGGGAGTCCCTCCGTGCTCTGGCCGGTTGTCTGTTGGCATGGTCGGATCGCCCCCTCGCGGGTCTGCCTCTGATAACCCGGCCAAGGGCAGATCGATTCGGCCCATTCGGGCGAATTCGCGGGGCCCGAGCTCCTCCGATCATGCTACCAACGGCCGATCGCGGCCCTTCCCGGGTGCGCGTTTTGCCGCGGTTTGCGAAAACGCCCTCAGCTTCGCCCACGCTTTTCCAATAAAGCTGATAAAATGAGTGAGGAACGCATGTTCATCGTGCTTGCAATCGTCATGTGGGTGCTGCTCGGCGCGTTGGTGGTGGCCTTGTGCGCCTGCGCCCGGATCGGCGACCACGGGGTCATGGGTGTGGGCGCGGCTGAGCATGGCGATCGCCGCGGCGCGGCCGGCCTGGGACTCGCGGCGGCCGGTGCAAGTGTTTGCGCGCGCATCGAGGAGCACGGCGAGGATGTGCTCGAGCGCGACACGCTCGCGGCCTAGATGATTGATTCCACGCGCTCAGGCGCAGTAGTCGACGAGTGCACGGGTGGGCCGGCCGAGCTGGTGGTTCAGCCACACGGCGGCGGCGAGGGTGAGCAAGCGCTGGAGCACGCGCTCTCTGAGCCCTGCCAGCGTCCTCGCGCCGTGGCGCTCGAGCATGAGCGTGCCCTTCAAGCTCCAGAAGATCGACTCGATGCGCTGGCGGATCGGCGCGAGGTGGGGCCCGTGCCCGGGCTCGTCCTTGCGTCGGGGGCGGACGATCGTGGCGTTGAGCTCGCCGACCGCGGCGGCGAACTCGCGCCCGGCATAACCCTTGTCGCCGATCACGATCTCGCCGCCTTCTCGTCGGACACGCGCGAGCAGGCCGAGCGCGACCTCGCGCTCATCGATCTTCGGAGAGGTCAAGGCGAGCGCCCTGGGCGTGCCGTCAGCAGCGAAGATCGCGTGCAGGCGAAAACCCCAGAAGAAGCGCGAGTGAGACCGGCAGTAGCCGTAGTCGGCGGCATCGCCCAGCGCCGAGCGCTTGACCGTCTCGCGGCTTCTGGCGCACTCCACGGGCGTGGAGTCCACGAGCAACGTGCGACTCTCAGAGCCGGGGCTCTGATCGGCGAAAACGCCGAGCAGCCACTCGATCGTGTCGGCCGCGCGCCGGCGGCGCTTGAAGTAGCCGGGCTGGGCGGGGAGCTTGGGAAACAAGTGAAGCAGGCGCTTGCGCGCGACCGCCAGGAACTGCCGATCGGATGGGATTCCCATGATCGCCTGGGCGACACAGAGCGTGACGACCTCCGCGTCTGTGACGCTTCGCCGGGCGTTCTTCGGTCGCTCAGGCAGGAGATCGTCGGCCGTGACGTAAACGGCAGTGAGCAGCAGGTCGAGGTCGGCGTCCATCGAGGCCCCCTTTGGTCGGCGATGCTTTTGAGCACCGCCGACTTCGACCCTGCTGCCCACAAACCCTCGAAAACCACGGCCCCCGCCGTGGAATCAATCATCTAGCCTTCAGCCGGCTACCCGGAGGGGTGGCAGAGTGGTTGAATGCGGCGGTCTCGAAAACCGTTTCAGGGGTCTAAACCTCTGACGAGGGTTCGAATCCCTCCCCCTCCGTTTCGCTCGTCCGGCCATCCGTCGCGCCGGGCCCCGCGGCCAGCAGGCGCTTCCACAGATCGAGCAGCGCGGCTGTCGCCTCCCGGCGGGCTTTCGGCGTGGTGTGTCCGGCGCCGAACTTGTCGAGCAGATAGGCGCGGTGCGTGGCCATCAGCAGCAGCGCGAACTCGCGGGGGTCATCCGGCGGGTCGGGGGCTTCAGCTACTAGCCGCTCAAGCAGCTGTCGCGGGCCGACGAGTGCGCGATCGAGTTCGGCTGCGACTTCGGGGTCGGCATCCGCCGCTGCTGCGAGCGCGCGCAGCCACCGGCCGTTGTCGGCGTAGAGGCGCACGAGTCCGTCGACCATCGCTCTGACCAGGTCGTCGGCAGGACCGCGCAGTACCTGGTCGACGAGCGGATTCTCGGAATCGGGTAGTAGTTCGGGCGCCATCTG
>DATJOE010000005.1:0-20295 GCA_035507305.1 Solirubrobacteraceae bacterium
GAGTTGGCGGACGTCGAGCCCGCAGTCGTGAAGATCGACGTCGAGGGCGCCGAGCTCCAGGTGCTCCAAGGCGCGCGCGAGCTGCTCGCCCGCGCGCGGCCGTTGATCGTTTTTGAGCACGTCGCGGGTGCCTCGGCGATCTACGGCGCGGCGCCCGGCGCGCCGTGGGACCTGCTCGACGGGCTCGACTACGAGGTGTTCGCGGCGACGGGCGACGGGCCGTATGACCGCGTCGCCTTCGTCGCCGCCGAGGGAGTCGTCAACTGGTTGGCGCGACCGGTTCGGGCGCCAGCGTCGCCGCCGGCCCCGCGCTGATCGACACTGTGAACGGGGCGCTCGCGGCGCCCAGGTTCTGCGGGTCGTTAGCGATGCGCACGCGCAGCTTCGCGCTCGTCGCGCTCGCGAACGTGTGTGCAAGCGTGAACGAGCCGTCGGCGTTCACGGTTGAGGAGGCGATCGGGTGGAAGCCGAGCCCAGAGGGGCCGCCTCGTTCGAGGAGCACCGACGCGCCGGCGCGCGCGGGTGCGACCGAGCCGGCGATCGTCAGGGCTTCGCCGGTCGCGACCGTGGCAGGGGGCGTGTTCAGCGTGAGCGCATACTTCACGCCGAGGAACAGCGCTACCGAGTGCGTAGTCGCGTCGCTGACCTCGTAGTAGGTGTTCTGCTGCGGCGCCTGGTCCGCAAAGCTGTAGGCGCCCGATTCGTCAGTCGTGCTCGTCGCGACCGGCGCGAACGCGCCGCCTTTGCTGCGGGCGAGCAGCGTCACGGTCTGCCCCGCCGCGCCCGCGGCTACGCCGCTCAGCGTGACGGTCTGGCCCGCGAGGATCGGGTTCGCCGAGGACTCGATCGTCAACTGCGGGTTCTGCGGCTGGGGCACGTTGTAGGCGATCGCTTCCGAGGCGCCTGGAGAGTTGGCCCCTTTGGGGTGGGCGAGCACCCGCAGTTTCGCTTCGCCGGGGATGCGCAGGCTGTGGACGATCGAGAAGCCGCCTTCGGTCACCTGGCCGTAGGCGATCGTGTGCCACTGTTCGCCGTCGGCGGGGTAGGAGACCTGAAGCGCCACACGCGCGCCCGGCGCGGCCGGGGAGACCGTGCCGGTGAAGACGAGCTTGCTGCGCCTCGCCTGGCGCTCGCGGCCACCGGCGCTCGCGGGCTGCGCCGCGGCCGGTTCAGGCGTGGGCGCGTTCAACGTGACGACCGGGGCCACACGCACGCCCGTGTGCGCTCCGTGTCGGCCGAGGTGCACGCGGAAGACGGTGTTCGCGTCGAGCGTCACCAGCGAGAGCTGGTAGGAGCCATCGGGTTCGGTCGTGACGGTCTGCGTCGCGGCGAGCGCGTGCGCGATGCCCGTACCGTGATCGCGCTCGCTCTGCTCGATCGTAAGCTGCTGACCGCCTGCAGCGCTGTTCGCAGAGGCAGTGGCCGTTTCGCCCCCGGGCTCATTTCCCGCGGGGCACGTGACCTTGCCGAACACGGTCACGGATTCGCCGGCCAAGATTCGCGGAGCGCTCGTCTGGATCGTGACGTGGCAGCCCCGCGTCGATGCGGAAGAAGTAGTTGAGCTGGAGGAAGAAGGTTCGCCCGCGGAGTTCGTGCCGCTGGTGCCTTTGCCGCCTTCGTGTCGACCTTCGCGCCGGGCGACGCGTTCTTGGGCACGGTCCGCGCGACGCTGTTCGCGCAGTGTCTGCCTTTCGGTGCGCGCAGCTTCACGTTCTTCAAGCCGAGTCGCGCGCAGCGCTTCGCGTTCCTGCACGCGCGCTTCGCGTTCGGCCGCGTCGCGCGCGGCACTATGCGCTTGGACGGTGCGGTGAGCGTGGTTGGCTGCCTGGGCGGCCACAGGCGCCACGACGCCGCCGGCGGTGAGGCCGAACGTCGTGAGCGCGAGCAGTGCCGCGCGAGGCGAACGGGGAAGCGGTGTGAACACGTGCGCTCCTCTGTCTTGAAGGCTGATTTGGTCGCGGGTAGGCGCTTCGCGGGCTCTATCGGCAGGCATTCGGCGGTGCTTGACAGCAGCTGGCCATCGTTAGACTTTCGTGCCATGACAGCTGAAGCGGACCGATCGGCTGTCGTGCGCGCGTCGGTGACGGCAGGAGGCGCCGAAGGTGTCGAGTGGGGGCCGCGAATGCCGGACTTCTTCATCGCCGGACACCCCAAGTGCGGCACGACGGCGCTCTACGAGATGCTGCGTACGCACCCGCAGGTCTTCATGCCCGAACTGAAGGAGCCGTGGTATCTCGCGGAGGACATGGCCGCGCGCTTTCAGCCGCCACGCTCGGCCGAGCCGCCCGAGACGCTGGAGCAGTACATGGAGCTGTTCGCCGAAGCCGAGCCGAGCCAGCTCGCGGGCGAGGCATCCTCCTGCTACCTGCTCTCGGCGACCGCTGCCGAGCGCATTGCCGGGCTGCGCCCGGACGCGAAGATCATCGCAATCCTGCGCGAGCCCGCGGCCTTCCTGCGCTCGCTGCACATGCAGCTACTGCGGACTCACGTCGAGGGGGAGAGGAGCTTCGCAAAGGCGATCGCGCTGGAGCCCGCGCGTCGCGCGGGCAAACGGGTCCCACGTCGCTCCCATCGTCCCCAGCTGCTGCTGTATTCCGACCACGTGCATTACGCCGAGCAACTGCGTCGCTACCACGCGGTATTCCCGCCCGAGCAGGTGCTCGTACTGATCTACGACGACTTTCGCGCCGACAACGATGGCACGGTGCGAGCCGTGCGCCGCTTCCTGGAGATCGAGGAGGATCTGCCGGTACACGCGAAAGACGCGAACCCGACCGTCAAGGCGATGCGCTCGCAGCAGCTGGACGAACTCGTCAACGTCGTGTCGGTCGGGCGCGGCCCGGTCTCGCTTGCGGTGAAGGCGGGCCTGAAGGCGGTCACCCCGCGCGGCCTGCGCCAGGCCGCGATGGACACCGCGCAGCGCAGCCTGGTCATGGGCAAGCCGCAGCCCCCCGACGAGCACCTGATGCTCGATCTACGCCGCCGCTTCAAGGGAGAGGTCGTCGCGCTGAGCGAGTACCTGGACCGCGATCTGGTGAGCCTCTGGGGCTATGACAGCCTCGACTGAGGCCGGCTCCCGCGACAGCGACAAGGAAGCGCCGCTCGGCGACGCCTGGCGCGCACAGGCGCTTGCCGCTCAGCGGGCGGGGCTCCCAGCGGGCGCGACGGTGCTCTCGTGCGCGGCCCCGCTGGACGTCGGCGGGCTCGGCCGTCACCTGCGCGAGCTGGCCGATGCGCTGGGCGATCGGGGCGGCGCGCCACCGCTGTGCCTTAGTTCCCAGGGTTGGGCAGCACTCGGACGCGACGGCGCGCTGGCTCGCATGCACCGCAAGAGCTCGGCGCTCTCGGATCTGCTGCCGAGGATGCCGATGCCGGACGAGCTGCTCTCTTGGCTTCCGGTCCCGGTCCCACCGGGTGCGATGACTTGGGCACACATGTTCAGCTTCGATCGGCGGGCATCGCGGCAGCTCCCGCGGGCCGATCACGTGATCGCGTTCAATGGCCAGGCGCTGCGCCAGATGCAGGCGGCGCGGCGCTCTGGATATGAGTCGCTCGCGCTGGTCTCGGCCAACTCGCACATGCGTCAGGTTCAGCGGCTGCACGCGCACGCGCACGAGCGCTATCCGCTGGAGGGCTCGTGGGCGAGTCGAATGCTCGCGCGCAACCTCGCGGAGTACCGGCTCGCCGATTGCGTCTACTACGCCACTGACTACATTCGGGATTCGTTTCTGGAGCAGGGCTTCCCGGCCGAGCGGTTGGTGCGCTTTCCGCTCACGCCCGACCCGCGCTTCGCGCCCGCCGCTTCTCCGCAGATCGGCGGGGCGCCGCCGAGCGCCCCCACGCCAGCCGACGCGTCGCCCACGGACAGCTTCGAGCTGGTCTACGTCGGCAGCCTGCACGTCCACAAGGGCGTGCCGCTGCTGATCGACGCGTTCCGGCGCCTGTCGCACGCCGACCTGCGCCTGCGCCTCGTGGGTGGTTGGGGCTCGCGCGGGATGCGCCGCTTCG
This sequence comes from Solirubrobacteraceae bacterium, assembly GCA_035507305.1. Lineage (GTDB taxonomy): Bacteria > Actinomycetota > Thermoleophilia > Solirubrobacterales > Solirubrobacteraceae > Palsa-744. The sequence continues at coordinate 4,009 of DATJOE010000005.1, forward strand.
TGCAGCGCGCCTGCGTGGAGGATGCACGGATCGTGGTGAGCCCCGGCGATCCGCTGCCACATCTGCGATCGGCGGCGCTATGCGTGCACCCTGCCTACGAGGACGGCTTCGGCTATGCCCCGGCGGAGGCGATCGCGTGCGGTGTGCCGGTGCTCGTGAGCGAAGACACGGGGATGAAGGAGCTGATCGGCTCCTCCCGGCACGGCTTGGTCCTGCCGACGGGCGACCTCGATGCGTTGACCGAGGCGATCGACGCGGCCTATCGCGGTGAGCTCTTCAATCGCTGAGTCGGGAGGCGCGGGGCCACCCGACCGGGCGCCGGGCGAAGCTGCGGTGCCCGGCCGACCCCTACGCGGCGCGAGCGAGCGCTCGGGCGCGAGGGGACGCCCGCTGCGCGTCGCGGTGGTCGGCGTCTCGACCGACCCGCTTACGTGCGGCGTGCGCGATCACGCCTCGCTGCTCGCGCGGGCGCTGCCCGAGCAGAGCGTCACATGCACGCTGCACTGGCTCTCGCGCGAGCAGCGCTCGCTCGCGGGCTCGCGCCGCGAGCTCGGCGCGTGGACCTGGCGGCTTGGCCGCGAGCTAGAACAGGCGCGTCCCGACGCGGTGCTCCTGCACTACTCGGTCTTCACGTCTTCCTTCCGTGGTGTGCCGCTGTTCGTGCCGGCGGTGTTGCGCGCCGTGCGCGGCGGGGGCGCCCCGCGCGCGGCAAACGCGCCGCTGGTCACATTCCTGCACGAGTACGCCTACCCGTGGGGGCGAGAAGGCGCCCGCGGTCTCGTGTGGGCACTGACGCAGCGTGCCTTCTTGCTCGAGGTCGCGCGTGCCTCCGACGCGCTGATTGTGACTGCGGGATTCCGCGCCGAGCAGCTCGCCGCGCGTAGGTGGCTGCCGCGCCGCCGGATCGAGGTCGCGCCGGTCTTCTCGAACCTGCCCGCGCCGCATGCCCCGAAAGTCACGGGCGACTCGGGGCGCGCGACACTAGGCCTGTTCGGCTACGCCTCGGAGGCGACGGAGCTGGAGCTGGTGCTCGACGCGCTGCGCTCGCTGCGCGCTGAACGCCGCGCCGTCGAGCTACGCCTGCTCGGCGCGCCGGGGGCCGACTCAGACGCGGGACGCGCCTGGGCTGCCGCGGCCGCACAGAGGGGTCTCGCCGACTCTCTGTCGTTCTCGGGGATGCTTTCGGCGCAGGATCTCTCGGACGCGCTCGCGAGCTGTGATGCGCTCCTCTTTGCCGACCCGACAGGTCCGACCTCGCGAAAGACGACGCTCGCGGCCTCGCTGGCCTCGGGCAGCCCGGTCGTCGCGATCGACGGGCCCCATCGCTGGCGCGAGTTGGCCGACGCGGGCGCGGCGCGGATCGTCGCGCCCGATGCGCCCGCGCTTGCCGGGGTGCTGGGCGGGCTGCTGGACGACCCCGCGGCTCGAGCCGGTCTCGGCGAGCGAGGCCGCGAGTTCGCGCGCTCGCAGATGAGCGTGGAGAGCGCCGCTCAGGTCGTGGCCCGGTTGCTCCGCGCGATCGCGCCTGGGCAGCCTTAGCTAGAGCGAAAGTCGACGCCTGCTGAGGTAGCGCCGAAACAGCGGGTCGATCAAGAACCACTGACCGTGGGCCTCGCCATGCTCTATCGCTCCGAGGTTTCGCAGCGAGTTCAACGCCCTCGCCGCCTGCTGTGGGCGAAGATCCTCATAGAGCTCGGCGTCGGATGCCACGCGCATCGCCATCTGCTCGGCATAGCGGCCGCTCGCGCGTATTCGCTCGAGCTGTTGCTCGTGACGCAGTCGCTCGGCGCTAAGGGATCGCTCAAGCGCCTGCACGACCATGGCGTTGTCGATCTCGCGTGTGATCTCCTCGATTGAGGCTAGGTGAGCCTGCTGTGCAAGCAGCATCGTCGCGCGTGGATGCATCTCCCCGAGAGAAATCAGATGGTCCAGCGCGTCGTCGGTGATGGTGGCGCTGTCGAGAGAGAGCAGGCTTCGCAGGCCGGTGGTCCATTGTTCGACCGAGATCGGTCCCAGCTCGTGGAAGCTCCCGAACTGACTCAGCGCACGATTGCTTGGCGCGAACAGGTCGCGCATCAGGTGCTCGATCGATCCTGCGAATAGCACGCTTACATCTTTGGAGCGCTGGAGCACGCTACGAATCTGTCGCGTGGTCGTGTCCGGATCGCCGAAGCGCTTCTCGGCAATGTCCTGAAACTCATCGAGGAACAGGATCACCCGACGACCGTCGGCGTCCGCGAGTCTTTGCGCCAGCCGGATCGCGGAGATCAGCGCGCCGTCAGGGTCGCGTTCGGCCAGGTGCAGCTCCAGGGTGAGCTCCACGTCCTCTCCTAGATCCGCGCGAGCGCGATAGGTGGCCGTGGTGCGGAGCGCTTCGAGGATGCTTCGGCCGGAGCGCTTGGCCTCGGCGATCGCTCGCTTCAGAGGCGCTCGATTGGCGAGCAGGGCGATGCTGAGCATGTGCGCCAAAGATGCGAGGTTGGGCGCTTGGAAGAGGTCTACCGGCGCAACGTACGCACCCTCTTTCGCACATATTGCGATCGCCGCGTCGGCGACGGTCGTCTTGCCGGTCCGACGTGGTCCGGCCAGGACGGTGTTGACGCCACCCATGAGGGCCGTGGCGATGCGATCGACGTCCTTTTCACGGCCGATCATGGCATCGGCCTGCAGGGGGCGATCGGTGGGAAAAAGATCGGCGCTGGGGAAACGACTATCACGCATAGCGTGAGATCATATCACGTATAATGAGATATTATCTCACAAAAGCAGTGATGTGACAGCTATCGGCGCTCCCATGTGACGCGTGCGATCGCATAGGCCTCACGCAGTGCCGCGACGTGCCGCTCGCGCGAGAACTCGCGCTCGACGAGCTCGCGTCCCGCGGCACCCATCGTGGCCTGCCGCGCGGGGTCGGCGAGCAGCTCGCTGAGCGCGGCGGTCAGCGCCCCGGTGTCGCCCGGCGGTACAGCGAGCCCGTTGACGCCCGGGCGCAGCCAGTCTTCGACACCTCCCGTTGCGCTCGCGACGACGGGGCGCCCCGCGGCGTTCGCCTCGATACCCACGAGCCCGAACGGCTCGGGCCAGACGGAGGGCAGCGCGACGACCGAGGCTTCGGCGAGCTCGTGCGCCAGCTCGTCCACCCCGAGCCAGCCGGGGAACGCGACGCGGCTCTCGACGCTGAGCCTGCGCGCGAGCTTGCGCATCGCGCGAAGGCGTGAGCCATCGCCGCAGATCACGACCTCGGCATCGAGATCGCGGGCGGCGCGAATCAGCACAGCGACGCCCTTTGGCGCGATGATCCGGCCCGCGAAGACGACGCGCCGTCGCGACTCGTGCCCGGAGCCCGAGCGCGGGGTCATCGTCGTGAACAGCGGCACGACCCGGCGACGCTCGACGCCATTGATCGCGAGGTGGCGATCGATCGCGCTCGAATAGCAGACGACAAGGTCCGCGCTGCGCAACGCCTCGCGCCCGCGCCCCGCGTGCCGATAGGCGCCGGGCAGCCAGCGGGGATCGCGGGTGTGCGCGCAGCCGCGCAGCAGCAGGTTCGGCACGCAGCCGGGGCCGTGCTCGCGCATGCACTCCTGGCCGGGGCGGAAGTAGTGCACGCCCGAGGTGCAGGCGGTGTAGCCATGCAAGCTGATCACGACCGGCGCGGCGGCGCGCATCAGCGCAAGTGCTTCAGGGTCTTCGTACTGGTGCAGGTGGATCAGCTCGGGCAGTGCGTTGAGTGCGCCCCCGAGCCGCTGCTCGGGCGTGGCGTTCGGGTCGAACAAGCGCGGGCTGTGGTGCAGCGCGACCCCGGGCACGCTCGCGCTCTCGTCGATCCGCGCGGCTGCCGCGGTCACGCTCAGCCCTGCGGCGGCGAGCGCTTCGGCGCTCGTCATCGCGTGCGTCGCGACGCCGCCGTCGCGTGTCCATCGGGGGGTGATGATCAGCACCGAGGCGGGCGAGGACCCGTCGGCGTCGACTGCGCCTGCGCCCGGCGCCCCTCCGGTCTCCGCGTTCACGGGCGGCCCTCGTGATGAGCGATCGCTCGGTGGATCACGCTCGCGAACTCGCGGGCTCGGGTGTCGTAGGAAAGCTCCTCGCGCAGCGCTGAGCGGTCGAACGCAAGCGGCTTGCCTTCGGCCTTCGTCTGCGCCAGCTCGCTCACGACTGCCTGCATCGCGCGCTCGTCGTCGGGCGCGACGAGCCACACGCCGGGCTTGTCCTCTAGGTAGTCCCAGTTCTCGCCGCGCGGCACCGCGGCGAGGATCGGGCGGTCGGTCATCAGGTACTCGTACGTCTTCGCCGAGATGCGCCCGCCGCGCGAGCCGTCCAGGCGGTTGGGCAGCGTGATGAACAGCAGGTCCGCGCGGGCGAGGATGCCCGGCATCTGCTCATGGGGCGCGGGCCCAAGCACACGCACTACGTCCTGAACTCCAGCCGTGGCAAGTGCGCGCTGCACGACGTCATCGGGGTAGGGGTTGCCGTAGAGGACCAGCTCCAGCAGGCCCTTCCAATCGGGGTGCTCTGCAATCACGCCGAGCATCGCGCGGCCGAGCACCGCGGGCGAGGACGTGCCGGGGTCCAGCTCGATCAAGCTATGCCGTCCCAGCCGGGTCCAGGCGTCGTACGCGCGCTTGAGCGGATTGGCTGACTCGCCGTCGGAGCTGATCAGCGTCCACCAGCCCGACATCGCCCCGACGTAGGCGATCTCAAAGCGCTCGCCAGGCGTGCGCTGGGGCTCGGCCAAAGGCGGGTGGGGGGCCCAAGCCGGTTGGCACGCGGCCGAGGTGCCGGGGGCGGCCGAGGCAACCGGCGCCGCGAAGCGCGCGGGGTCGGCCCCGTAACGCACCAGCTCTAGCCGCTCGCGCGCGTCGACTGGCAGGCGTTCGCGCACGAGCTCGAGATTCGTGCGTGAGACGTAAATCGTCGCGTCGGCGCGGCGCGCGTAGCGGTCCTCCAATCCCCGCGCGAGGCGGTAGTGGAGCCTGCTGGGGAACTCAGGGTGCATGTCGGTGCACGTGGGGGAGTCGTCGAGGTTCAGCACAAGCGCCAGGTCCGCGCGGCGCTGCAGCGCGAGCCCGACGAGCCCGGCGGAGTAGGGCATCATGAACACGACGACCGCCTCGGGTCGCCGCTCGCGCACGAGGCGCCGCGCGACGCGAACCGCGGGGCGTACCCAGAAGATCGACTCATCGGGCCAGACGAGCAGCTCGATTAGCTTGCCCAGGCGCATGCGGCGCAACAGGCTCAGCAGTCGGGTGGGGCGCCGGGCGGGCACGACCTCGATTCGAGGCCCCGCGGTCGCTGGGACGCTCGTGTGCGCACCGGATGTCGCCGCTGCGCTTGTGTCCACGACGGATGTCGCCGCTGCGCTCGTCCGGTTCTGCGGGGTCTCGGTCAATACAGTCACGTCCCAGTCGCGGGCCAGTCGCGCGACCAGTGCGCTCGCTCGGATCGCCGTGGGCGTCGTCGCGGGCGCGAAGGAGGGAGAGACGCAGAGCAGCGCGGGCTTGGGCATGACAGCAGGCCAAACTACCAGCGGGCCTTTGCTGTCAAGCGTCGCCGCACGCCCAGGGTTGCCCCACTATGTTGCGCTGGTGTGCGGAATCGCGGGCAGCACGAAGGACCCAGAGGCGAGCGACGTGCGGGCGATGTGCCAAACGTTGCGCCACCGCGGCCCGGATGACGAGGGGATCCACGCGGACGCGGTCAGCGGCGTGAGCATCGGCGCGCGACGGCTGGCGATCATGGACATCGCGGGCGGGCACCAGCCGCTGAGCAATGAGAACGGCACGGTGTGGGCGGCGTTCAACGGCGAGATCTACAACCATCCGACGCTGCGCGAGGATCTGCGCCGCCGTGGCCACGTCTTCCAGACGCACGGCGACACCGAGGTCCTGGTCCACCTCTACGAGGAGTACGGCGAGGCGATGGTGCATGCGCTTGAGGGGATGTTCACGTTCGCGATCTGGGATCAGCGCGCGCAGCGCCTGCTGCTCGCGCGCGACCGCTTCGGCGAGAAGCCTCTGTTCCTGCACGAGGAAAACGGCGAGCTGCTGTTCGCCTCAGAACTGACCTCGCTGCTGGAGGTGCGCCCGCGACTGCGCGAGCTGGACCCCGCGGCGATCGACGCGTTCTTCGTGTTTGCCTACGTCCCGGGCCCCGGCACCGTCGTGCCGGGCGTGCGCCAGCTGCCTCCGGGGTGCCTGCTCAGCTGGGAGCGCGGGCGGGGCTGCGAGGAGCGCGCTTGGTGGTCCCCACCCGAGCGCCCGGTGCCGCGGCGTGATGAGCTGCGCTCGCTGATCGCGGAGGCGAAAGAGCTACTGAGCGAGGCGGTCCGCACGCGCCTGGTCGCCGACGTACCGGTGGGTGTGTTCTTGAGCGGCGGCGTGGACTCGACGCTCGTGGCGGCGGTCGCGGCGCAGGAGTCCTCGACGCGCCTGCGCACGTTCACGGTGGGTTACGACGTCGGTGGCGTGAACGAGACTGAGCGCGCGCGGATCGTCGCGGACCGGTTGGGCTCAGAGCATCACGAGGTGACGCTAACGCAGCCCGAGGTAGCAGAGCGCGCGCCGCTGGTGCTCTCGCGGATGGACCAGCCGCTGGGCGATCGCGCGGCGCTGCCGCTGCACGCGGTCTCGGAGTTCGCGCGCCCGCGCGTGACGGTGGCGCTGGGCGGCGAGGGGGCGGACGAGTTGTTCGGCGGCTACCCGCGTTACCGCTGGCTGGAACGCGCGCGGCGCGTGCAGGCTGCGCTGCCGGGCCCGGCGCTGGGCTCGCTCGGCTGGATGCTGCGTCGCGCGGCGGGCCTCCCACGCGCAGCGCGGGCCTCGATGCGACTGGCACCGACGCCAGTGCTGGAGCGCAACCTGGATTGGGTCACGGCGGAGCGCCGCCACCGGCGCGCGCCGCTGTACGGGCCGCGACTCGCGGCGCTGGATGACACACGCGTGATCAGCGATCTGGCGAGCTGCGCGGGCGAGCTGAACGGCGGCCCGGCGGCGCGCTGGCTGATGCGCCTCGACCAGCGCCACTACTTGCCGGACGACGTGCTGGTGAAGACCGACCGCGCGAGCATGCTTGTCTCGCTGGAGCTGCGTTCGGTGTTCCTGCACGCGGGCCTGGCCGAGCTGGCGGGCTCGCTGGACACCGCGGTTCACCTCGCGGGCTCGGGCAAGGCGCTGGTCCACGCGATGCTCCCCGAGGGCCTGCTGCCCGAGCGTCGCGGCGGCTATCGCAAGACCGCGTTCCGCGTCCCGGCGGCGGAGTGGCTGCGCGGGCCGCTGGCGCCCACGATGCAAGAGCAGCTCGCGCACGGCACGCTGTACGAGGAGGGCTGGTTCGACCGCGCCGCGGTCGGCCGCCTCGTGCAAGAGCACGCGGCGACGGGCGCCGATCACAGCGATCAGCTCTGGCCCTTGCTGGCGCTGGGACTGTGGGCCGATCGCTTCCATGGTCGCGAGCCGGCCTGAGCCGGGCGGTCGCAGCGGCGGGCGCCCGCGCCTGCTGCTGCTGACGCCGGACTACCCGCCCTCGCCGGGCGGCATCCAGGTGGTCTCCCACCGCCTCGCGGCCGCCCTCGCGGGCTTCGAGACGACGGTGCTCGCGCCCGCGAGCGCGGGCGCGGCGGAGTTCGACGCGCACAGCGGCGTGCGCACGCTGCGCGTGGCGAGCCCCGGCGCGCTGCCGGGCCCAGCGCGGATCGGGCTGCTGAACGCGGCGGCGCTCGCGCGAGCCTCGATGCTGCGCCCGCAGCTGACGCTAAGCATGCACATCGTCATGAGCCCTGCTGCCGCGGCGATCGCACGCGCGACGGGCGCGCGCGCGGTGCAGTACTTCCATGCGGAAGAGATCGGCGCGCGCCCGCGTCTGGCGGCGTTCGCGGCGAGCAACGCGACTGCGTCGATCGTGGTGAGCGAGTACACCGCGGGCCTCGTGCGGGAGGCGAGCGCGCGGCACGGCAAGCAGCCCGGAACGCTGCACGTGATCGGCAACGGCACCGACGTGCCCGAGGACCACGCGCCGTTCTCGGATGAGCCGGGTCGCGCGACGATCCTGACGGTGGGGCGGATCGAGGAGCGCTACAAGGGCCACGACGCGATGCTGCGGGCGTTGCCGCTCGTGCTCGCGAAGGTCCCCGAGGCGCAGTGGGTGGTGGTCGGCGACGGCTCGCTGCGCCCAAGTCTGGAAGCGCTCGCGAAGGGACTGGGCGTGGATCACGCGGTCCGCTTCCTCGGCGCGGTCTCCGACGAGGAGCGGAACCTCTGGCTGCGTCGCGCGCGACTTGTGGCGATGCCGAGCAGGCTCCCGGCGGGCGGCTTCGCGGGGGAGGGCTTTGGGATCGTCTACTTGGAGGCGGGCGCTTACGGCAAGCCGGTCGTGGCGGGAAACGTGGGGGGCGCGCTGGACGCGGTCAGCGACGGCGAGACGGGGTTGCTCGTGGACCCAACCGACCCGCTCGCCCTCGCCGAGGCGATCGTCCGTCTGCTGCGCGACTCCGAGCTGGCCGGCCGGCTCGGCGCGAACGGGCGAGCAAACGCGCTGGCGCATACGTGGCCGCACGTGGCCGAACGCGTGGAAGCGGTGCTGCTGGGCGCGCTTGACCGGAGCAAGACCGGATGAGGGTCCTGCGTGACGGGAGCAGGGTCAAATGAGGGTCCTCTATGTGAACCACACCGCGACGGTAAGCGGCGGTGAGCGCTCGCTGCTGGAGTTGCTGCGCGCGTTGCCGAGCGAGGTAGAGGTGCGCCTAGCGTGTCCGCCGGGTTCGCTGCAGGAGCGCGCGAAGGCGCTGGGCGTGCCGTGCACGAGCATCGCGGGCACGGCGGGGAGCTTGCGCCTGCATCCGCTGCACACGCCGCTCGCGCTGACGCAGATGTCGCTCGCTGCGGCGCAGGTCGCGCGCGCGGCAGAGCGTTCGCCGCGTGCGGACGTGGTGCACGCGAACTCGATCCGCGCGGGGATCGTGCTGGGCCTGGCGCGGCGCATGCCGCTGCCGCGTCTGCGCCTTCCCCGCGAGACCCCGACGCTGGTCCACGTCCGCGACGTGCTCCCCCCGAGCCGAGCGAGCACGGCCTCGCTGCGGCTGATCGTCGACACGGCGACGATCGTGATCGCGAACTCGGAGCACACGGCGGCCTCGGTTCGCGCGGCGGCGCCGGACGCGAGGGTGAAGGTGCTGCACAACCCGGTGGACTTGGGCCGCTTTGACCCCGAGAAGATCGACCGCGCGGAAGCACGCGCGAAGCTGGGCGAGGCCGGGCGCCGCGAGCTGCTGCTGGGCGTGGTGGCGCAGCTGACCCCGTGGAAGGGGCAGGACACGGCGATCGAAGCCCTTGGCGCGCTGCGGCGGGAGGGGGTAGACGCGCAGCTGCTGCTGATCGGCGCGGCGAAGTTCACGGCGCGGGCGACGCGCTTTGACAACGAGCGCTACGTCGCATCGCTTCACGAGCTGGCGGCGCGCGAAGGCGTGGCAGACCGCGTGTCGTGGCTGGGCGAGCGCGAGGATGTGCCGGAGTTGATGCGGGCGCTCGACGTGCTGCTGCTGCCGTCGTGGGAGGAGCCGTTCGGGCGGGCGCTGATCGAGGCGATGGCGCTGGAAGTGCCGGTGCTCGCGACGAATGTCGGGGGCCCAGTGGAGATCGTGCGCGAGGGAGTCGACGGCTTCCTGCTGCCGCCCCGCGAGCCGACGGCGTGGGCGAGCGCGATCGCCCAGCTGCACGGGGACCGCGAGCTCGCGGCGCGGCTGGGGCGAGCGGGGCGCGAGCGTGTGCTGACCCAGTTCACAAGTGAGCGACACGCGCGCGCCACGCTTGACGTATATGAACACGTCCAGATCTTGCAAAAGCAGGCCGGGCTCCGTACCGTTTAGGCGGGGTCGGGGACGACGCAGCGCCTGAGGGGGCGCGTTCGCGGGCGGCTCTGGACGCCAATCGGATCGAGCAGTCAATTCAGAGTCAGAGTCAGCCCGCACGGATGCCTACCGCCACCTACCACCTACCCCACCTGCGCACCCTCGAGGCCGAGGCGGTCCAGGTGATGCGCGAGGTCGCCGCGGAGTTCGAGCGCCCGGTGCTGCTGTTCAGCGGGGGCAAGGACTCGATAGTGCTGCTCAGGCTGGCGGAGAAGGCGTTCCGCCCGGGTCCGTTCCCGTTCCCGGTGATGCACGTGGACACGGGTCACAACTTCCCGGAGGCGATCGAGTACCGCGACCGTCGGATCGAAGAAATCGGCGAGCGGCTGATCGTGGCGAACGTGCAGGACTCGATCGACAAGGGCCGCGTGGTCGAGGAGACGGGTCCGCGCGCGTCGCGCAACGGCTTGCAGACGGTGACGCTGCTGGACGCGATCCGCGAGCACGGCTTCGACGCGGCGTTCGGCGGGGCGCGGCGCGACGAGGAGCGCGCGCGGGCGAAGGAGCGGGTGCTCTCGTTCCGCGACGAGTTCGGTCAGTGGGACCCGCAGAATCAGCGCCCCGAGCTGTGGGCGCTTTACAACGCGCGAATCCGCAAGGGCGAGCACGCGCGGGTGTTCCCGATCTCGAACTGGACCGAGCTGGACGTGTGGCAGTACATCGCGGAGGAGCAGCTCGAGGTCCCCTCGATCTACTTCGCCCACGAGCGCGAGGTGTTCGAGCGCGACGGGATGCTCTACGCGGTGAGCCCGTTCATCCAGATGCTGGAGGAGGAGCGCCCGTTCACGGCGACGGTTCGCTACCGCACGGTGGGCGACATGAGCTGCACGGGGGCGGTCGAGTCGACGGCCGCTACGCTCGAAGCGGTGGTCGCTGAGATCGCGGCGACGGAGGTGACCGAGCGTGGACAGACGCGGGCGGACGATCGAGTCACCGAGGCCGCGATGGAGGACCGCAAGCGTCAGGGCTACTTCTAGTGAAGATTATTTTTATTAATATTAATTCCACGAAAATCGCGGGAGCATTTGGCTCGTGAGTGAGAACGGGCACGGCAACTCGCAAGACAGCCCGACGGTGGCGACCGCGACTGGTGACGACAGCGCTCGCGAGCTGTTTCGCCGGCTTTCCGAGCGTCCAGCAGACCTGCTGCGCTTCGCGACGGCGGGCTCAGTTGACGACGGTAAGAGCACGCTGATCGGTCGTCTGCTCTACGACTCAAAGCAGGTGCTGACCGACCAGCTGGAGCACGTCGAGCAGACCAGCCAGCGGATGGGCCACGACTTCCTCGATTTGTCGTTGCTGACTGACGGGCTGCGCGCCGAGCGCGAGCAGGGGATCACGATCGACGTCGCCTACCGCTACTTCGCGACCGCGCAACGGCGCTTTATCATCGCGGACACCCCGGGCCACGAGCAGTACACGCGCAACATGGTCACGGGCGCCTCGACCGCGGATCTCGCGATCGTGCTGGTTGACGCACGCAAGGGCGTCGTCGCGCAATCCAAGCGCCACGCGTTCATCAGCTCGCTGCTCGCGATCCCTCACGTGGTCGTGTGCGTGAACAAGATGGATCTCGTCGACTTCGACGAGCAGGTCTTCGAAGGGATCGTCGAGGAGTTCGACGCGTTCGCGGCGCGCCTTGAGATGAAGGACGTCACGTTCATCCCGATCTCCGCGCTGCTGGGCGACAACGTGGTCGAGCGCTCGCAGAACATGCCTTGGTATGAAGGCCCGCCGCTGCTCTACCACCTCGAGCACGTGCACATCGCCTCGGACCGCAACCTGATCGACGTGCGCTTCCCGGTGCAGTGGGTGATCCGCCCACCCTCCTCCAGCGTGAGCGACTACCGCGCCTACGCGGGCCAGGTCGCGGGTGGCGTGATGCGCGAGGGCGACGAGGTGATCGTGCTGCCCGGCGGGCAGCGCTCGACGATCGAGGCGATCGACACTCATGATGGCCCGGTGGGAGAGGCGTTTCCGCCGATGTCGGTCGCGGTGCGTCTCGCGGATGAGATCGACGCGGGCCGCGGCTCGACGATCGTGCGCCCGCAGAACCAGCCTACGGTCTCCAGCCGCTTCGAGGCGCTGCTTTGCTGGATGTCCGAGCGTTCGCTCGATCCCCAGCGCCGCTACTTGGTCAAGCACACGACACGCACGGCGATGGTCGGCGGGCTGGATGTTCGCTACCGGATCGATGTCGAGACGCTGCACCGCGACGCGAGCGCTTCGCGCCTTGAGCTAAACGACCTCGGTCGCGTGCACATGGAGCTTTCCGCGCCGCTGGTGTTCGACTCCTACCGGCGCAACCGCACGACCGGCTCGCTGATCGTGATCGATCAGGCGACGAACGAAACCGTGGCCGCTGGCGTGATCCTCGACACCGAGGTCGAGATCGAGGCGGAGCCGAAGACCGAGCGCAGCCCGAACGTGCGCTGGCAGGGCACGCGGATGACGCGCGAGCGGCGCTGGTCCTCGCTCGGGCACCCGGGCGCGACCTTGTGGTTCACGGGCCTGCCGGGCGCGGGCAAGTCCACGATGGCCTCCGCCGTCGAGGAGCGCCTGATCGCCGCGGGCCAGTCGGCCTTCCTGCTCGACGGCGACAACCTGCGTCACGGCCTGAACGGCGACCTCGGCTTTGACGAAACCGCCCGCCGCGAGAACGTCAGGCGCACCGCGCACGTGGCGCGGCTGCTCGCGGAGTCAGGCACGATCGCGCTCGTCAGCCTCGTCAGCCCCTACCGTGCGGACCGCGAGGCCGCCGCGGCGCTGCACGCCTCCGACGAGCTGAACTTCCTTGAGATCTTCGTCGACGCGCCGCTTGAGCTGTGCGAGAAGCGCGATCCCAAGGGTCTGTACGCACGCGCACGCGCCGGCGAGCTGAGCGGGCTGACCGGCGTTGGCGCGCCGTACGAGCCACCCGCCGATCCCGATCTCGTGCTTGGGACGCTCGAAGAATCCGTCGAGCGCGGTGTCGAGCGCGTGCTCGAACTGCTCGCCGCGCGCGGGCTCCTCTCAAGCGCGCGCTGATCGGCGCACCTCCACTGAGGCGGCCGTCGCTTGCTGCGGGTGCTACCTGCCGGCGCTGTGCAGCAGCACGCTGCCGCTGTTGCCCGCGACGAGCGCGCCCTTTTTGACTGGCTCGACCCGTGCGCGGTAGCTGCCGCCCTTGCGTACCTTCGCGACCATGCTGAAGCGCGAGAGCGTTTTCGTGCCGCGCTTGGTCGTTGTCGTGAACTGCGTCGTGAAGCGCGTCGTACGTTCTTCGGTCTTCTCGGTTTTGCCGGGGCGGACCTTCTTGTTCAGCTGGAGGAAGATGTGCGCGCCTACGACCGCGGGCGTCACGGTGCCGTACAGGCGCGCGAGCCCGCCGTGCTTCGAGGTCTTTACTTTCAGCGTCACCTTGTAGGCGGCCTGCACCGTGAGCAGCGAGCTGTACAGCGGTCGTGGGTCAAGCGTGCTCACGCGGTACTGCGTGCTCGTCAAAAGGCGCGGGATGCGGAAGCTGAAGGCGCCCGCCGCGGTCGTCGTGACCGGCGTGCCGGGAATCGTCGCGAAACTCGTCAGGTAGGGGTAGGGGCTTTCCTGGAGCACGAGCTGACGGCCCGCGTTGCCGCTGCCGCTCAGCACGCCGCTGAGCGTGAGCGACCCGCCGTAGACCGTCGCTTCTTTCGGCTTGTCCAGGTTGAACTTCGCGTGGCGCGATTTGCGCGGCGCAAACGTGCGGTCCTTGCCCTGCTTGGCGCCGCTTGAGTTGCTCGCCACGAGACGGTAGTGGTATCCGGAGAGCAGACCCGTCGCCGCCTGGCCGACCTTGATCGTGCTCGTGCCCGCGGGCAGGGTCGCGGTCGTGGTCTTTTTCCCATAGGCGACCGTGGGGCCGTATTCGAAGTTGTACGTCGTGGCCGAGCCGCGCGGATTCACGGTCCCGAGCAGCGTGGTCGAGGCACCCTGCACTCGCACGCTGCCTGTCGATACCGCCGGGGCGCCGACTTTCGGGGTTTTCGTCGCGCCGTTGCTCGACGCCGCGAAAGCGAGCGCGACAAACGCGCATGTAAACGCCGTGGCGAGCAATGGACGAACGGCTCTCTTGGTCATCTGCGCGTCCCTCCCTTTCTTCGCTCGCTTCGCACGTCCCTGTGTCTCCGCGCTTGCGGCAACTGCATCTGAAACACCCTTCAGGGGCGATCGATGCGCCGCGGAATCAGTGATCGTAGCCTGTATTCGCGGGGCCTGAGGCCAGTTCTTTCACCAAATCGTTACGCTGCCGCGGTCCCCTGCCACGAGCATTGACGCGGTAGAGCATGCGGTTCGTGCGCCCTGATCCGGGCTTTACGACGCGGGCCGCCGCCAAAACGCAGATCCCCCACCAGATCCGCCACCAAGTGTCAACCGAATCGATCGAGTCGATCGCCAGCCAGCCGCCTCTTGCTTCTGCCGACGCGACGTGCGCCGCATGCGGCGCGCCGCTCGCGGGCGACCAGCGCTACTGCCTGCAGTGCGGTGAGCGCACGATGCCGATGAGCAGCGTGCTCGCGGGAGGCGCTTCGCAAGCCGCTCCGGCCTCGCCGACGTCCCAAGTCCCGCCGGGGATTGCGCCGCCCACGCCGCGCCTGCCGGGGTCCTCTGGCGACGACGGCCGCGGCAACGCGCTCACTGTGATCGCCGGCGTCGGCGTGCTGCTGCTCGCGATGGGGATCGGCGTGCTGATCGGTCGCTCGACCAGCTCGAAACCGAGCGCGGCCTCGGCCGCCCCGCAGGTGATCACGGTCGGCTCGACCGCGGGCGCCGGCACGACGCCCGCCGCTTCCGAAGCGTTCACGGGCGACTGGCCCGCCGGCTCGGGCGGCTACACCGTGCAGCTGGAAAGCCTGCCGGCCGCGAGCACGCAGGTGAGTGCGGTGCAGTCGGCCAAGAGCGCGGCCGAAGGCAAGGGCGCGAAGCAGGTCGGCGCGCTGAAGTCCGACGAATTCCCAGGCATGACCGCCGGCAACTACGTGATCTACTCGGGCAAATACACGAAGAAGGCCGAAGCCGAAAAGGCTTTGCCGGGTCTGAAGAAGAGCTTCCCCGGCGCCTCGGTGCTGCAGGTCGGCTCGGGCTCGGCGAAGTCCTCCGGCTCGGGTGGCTCCTCGAACACGAGCAGCGGCGGGACCGGCAAAGGGTCCGTGGGCTCCAGCCCGAGCAACCCCGCGCCGCCCTCGGTGGTCGAAGACCTGCACAAGAGCAAAGGCAAGAGCTACGAGGAAAAGTCCAAGAACCTGCCGGATGTGATCTCGACGGGATGAACGTATGAGGTGGATCGGCTCATGAGCAGCATCGGCGACGCAATCGGCAGGGGCCGGCGCAAGCCACAAGACCCCGGGCCCACGCCGCCCGGTGCCCCGTCCGCGGGCGGTCCCGTCGCGAGTGCACCCGGCGCCGGTCAGAGTCTCGCGGCGCCCGCCGCCCCCGCGCCCGGTGCGACGCCGCCGCCAAACCAAAACAGCGAGCTGCGCCGCCGTCGCGACGCGCTCGCCGAGCAGGTGACCGAGCTGCACTGGGACCTGGGCGGTCTGACTTATGAGATGGCGATCCGCGATCACTTCCGCCTCGACGTGCTCGTCCGCCGCGCGGCGGTGTTGCAGGAGCGCGACGCCGAACTCGCCGAGCTGGAGCGGCTGCTGCGCCTAGAGGACGGCGGCAGCGTCGGTAGCTGCCCGACCTGCGGCGCGCCGCACAGCCGCGGCGCGGTCTACTGCTGGCAGTGCGGTGGCACGCTGATGGAGCACGGGGCGAGCAACGTCGCCGGGGCGCACGTCGCCGACCCGAGCACCGAGACCACCGCCGCGATGGAGGCGCTGCTCGCCTCCGACGGGCCCGCGCTCGGCGAACGCGGCCGCTCGTCACTGCCCGAGGACTGACCGGGTGAGCGACGGCGGCTCCCCACGGGCCTGCGCCGCGTGCGGCTCGCCGCTGGACGGCGACCAGCGCTACTGCCTGCAGTGCGGCGAGCGCGCCGCGCCGCGCAGCGGGCAGCTGGCCGCGCTGCTCGAACGAGCCCGGGCGGCTTCGGCTGCGAGCGCGGCCAACGCGGCGGCGAGTGCAGCAGCGGGCGCCGCGACCTCGGGCGAGGCCGTCCCGTCGGCGCCCGGCGCACCACCGCTGACTGGCGCCGCGCCGACCTTGCCATCCCGCGCTCGCCGGCCCGGCCGAGCCGCGCTCGCCTCGGACGCGCTGGTCGCACGCGTAGGCGCGCTGCGCCTACCCTCGCGCCGAGTCTCGGCGGTGCTGCTACTCGCCTTCCTCGGTTTTGGTGTGCTGCTCGGCAACGCGGCGGGCTCGCGCGTGGACTACAGCCTCGCCGACTCGAAAGGGCCGCTGAAGGTGGTGGTTCCGCCGAGCGC
>DATJOE010000006.1:0-4324 GCA_035507305.1 Solirubrobacteraceae bacterium
AGCTTCCTCGCCAGCTGGACGTTTGGCGAACCCAGCCTCGCGCTACCTAACGGCCGCTGCCCCGCCGCGAAGCTCCTACGCAACGTCTCATTCCGGCGATCGAGCATCCGCGTCCGCATCCGTTGTCCCGCTCTCCCGCCGCTCGGATGCTCGAGCACTGGCGTCGAAGCGGCGGTCGGGCCTGAGCTGTACGCCCTCTCCCGTCCTACCTACTTGCTGCCGGGAGCCGAGGCGACGCTGTCGGTCTCGATCGGAAAGCGCTGGCGCCGCTGGTTTGCCAGCCACCGACGCGCTCGCGTCACGGTCAGGGCCGTGAAGGACGAAGAAACGCGGGTACAAACTCTCCACGTCCGCGCCCCGTACTAGTTCCCAGCGCCGTCCGCTTTCACCTTCGCTATCGCCTTCCGGGCCATCGCCGCGATCTCCGTCACGACCGCGCTCTGATCTAGCGCGGTCGTGTCGATCGTCACCGAGCCCGGCGCCGGGCGCAGCGGGCTGTGTGCGCGAGTGCTGTCGCGCTCGTCGCGAGCCGCCTGTTCGGAGAGCACTCGCGCCGGATCGGCGCCAGCCTCCTCCGCGCGCCGCCGCGCCCGCTCCTCCGGGCTCGCCGTGAGGAACACCTTCAACTCGGCTTCGGGCGCCACCACTGTGCCGATGTCGCGACCCTCGGCCACCCAGTCGCCCTCTCCGATTAGCTCGCGCTGCTTGGCTACAAGCGCCGCGCGAACGCCCGGGTCTGAGGCCACCCGCGAGGCGACCTGCGCCACGTCGCTCTCGCGGATGCGCTCGCTGACATCCTCGCCATCGAGAATCGTGCGCAGCCGAGCTCGATCGGCAGGGTCAGTGCGAAACTCGATGCGCGCTGCTCGCGCCAGCTCCGCGGGCTGCGCGTTGGGCTCCCGCAACGACCGGAGCGCCACGCCGCGATACATCGCCCCGCTATCCAAGTAGGTGAAGCCCAGCTCGCGCGCGAGCGTCCGCGCGACCGTTGACTTGCCCGCCCCCGCCGGGCCATCGATCGCTATGAGCAAAGCGTCGCGAGGTCCTCGACGAAACCCGGGTAGGAGACTGCCGCGGCCTCCATACCCACCACTTCGACGCCCTCCTTCGAGGCCAGGCCCGCGATCGCGCCCAGCATCGCCATGCGGTGGTCGCCGTGCGCGTCGATCGTGCCCCCGCGCAAACCGCCCGTCCCGCGCACGGCGAAGCCGTCGTCCATCGCCTCGATCTCCGCGCCCAAGCCGCGAAGCCCTTCGACCACGACCGCGATCCGATCAGACTCCTTTAGGCGCAGCTCCTGCGCCCCGCGCACGATTGTTTCTCCCTCCGCGAAGCAGCCCAGCAGCGCGACTAGCGGCAGCTCGTCGATCGCCAGCGGCACCTCTTCAGGCTCGACCACGGTTCCCTCGAGCTGGCCGTGCGCAACGTCGAGGTCGCTCACCGGCTCCTCCGGGGACAGCTCACCGCTCTCGTCCTCCAGATCGCCGAGCACGATGCCCTGCATCCGCCGCACGATCCGCATGAACCCCGTACGTGTCCAGTTCGTGCCCACGTCCGCGATCAGCAGGCGCGACTGTGGCACGAGCACGCCCGCTGTGACCAGGAACGCCGCCGAGCTGGGGTCGCCCGGGACGCGCACGCTGTCGAGCAACAGCTCGTCGGTGTTTACCACCGTAACGTGGCGCCCGTTGCGGTGCACCCCCACGCCCGCCCGCAGCAGCATCCGCTCGGTGTGGTCACGACTACGCGCCGGCTCTGAGATCGTCGTCGCCCCGTCGGCCGCAAGCGCCGCGAGCAGCACGCACGACTTCACCTGTGCGCTCGCCACACTCATGTCGTAAGAAATCGCCCGTAGGTGGGTGCCCTGCACCAGTAGTGGCGGGAAGCGTCCCTCGCGGGCGGTCAGCTCCGCGCCCATCAGGCGCAACGGCTCGGCCACGCGATCGACCGGCCTGCGGCGGATCGAGGCATCGCCGTCAAGCGTGAACGAACGGCCCTGCTGCGCGGCCAGCCACCCCGGCAGCAGGCGCAGAAGCGTGCCCGCATTGCCCACGTCGATCGGTCCATCGGGCTCGCGCGCCTCGCGCAGGCCCGTACCGCGCACGACAACCTCGCCATCACCGTCGCGCAGCTCGACGAGCGCGCCGAGCGCCCGCACCGCGTCGAGCGTCGAGTTCGTGTCGGCAGCGTCCAGGTAGCCCTCGATCCGCACCGGCTCCGAGGCCATCGCGCCGAGCAGGGCGGCGCGATGGGAGATCGACTTATCCGGCGGCGCCCGCAGCTCGCCACTGAGTCCGCGCGTGGGCTCGAAGCGCACGTTCATGCCCGCGCCACCGGGAACTCGAGCTGGGCGATCAGCTCCTGCGCGCGAACGACATCCTCGCCGTCGGCGATCCATAGCGCCACGACCCCCTGGCTGTTATCGGGCGAAGGCGAGAGGACCATGTCCAGAATGTTGACGCCCGCGCGGCCGAGAGAGAGCGCGATCTCCGCGATCACGCCCGGGCGGTTTGGCACCGAGACCCGCAGCTCGCTCGTACCGTGCTCGGCGCCCGCCGTGCCGAACAGCCGCTCGCGATCGGCGCGCGCGTCCTCATTCCAGGAGGTCAGTGCCGCGCCGTCACCCGCCTCCAGCTGAGCGCGCAGTCCCGAAAGGCGCGCCGCGAAGTCGTCGACAGCCGCGATCAGCGCGTCGCGATTGGAGAGGTAGATGTCGGTCCAAATCGCGCTGTTTGCGCCCGCCACCCGGGTCGCGTCGCGGAAGCTCGGCCCGACCGCCGGGACCCGCCCTTCTCCATCCTGCGCGAGCGTGCTCGCCGCCTGGGCCACGAGCAAGTTCGCGAGCGCGTGCGGCAGGTGGGAGACCGTCGCCAGCAGCCGGTCGTGGGTCTCGGCGTCAATCGCCGTTGGGCGAGCGCCGAGCGCGGTCAGCAGGCGGTGCAGGCGCTCATAGAGGACGCCCGCCGTTGCCGCGCTGCCCGTCGCCGGCGTCAGATACCAGACCGATCCCGCAAACAGATCCTCGCGCGCGTGCTCGACTCCCGCGGTCTCGGCTCCCGCCAGCGGATGTCCACCGATGAAGCGCCCGTCCGAGCGCGCCGAGGCGACCACGCGCTTAGTCGAGCCCACGTCGGTCACGACCGCGCGCGCCGGGGCCTCGCGCAAGGCGAGATCCACCGTCTCGGGCAGCGCGCTGACTGGGGTGGCGACGAACACGACGTCGGCATCATGCACGGCGCTTGCGACGTCTGCCGCCGCCGTGTCGATCGCACCCAGCGCCAGCGCCTGCGCGCGCACGTGCTCGTCGGGGTCATAGCCGCAGACCCGCGCGCCGGCGCGCTGCCTGACGGCCAGGCCGATGGAGCCGCCGATCAGCCCGATCCCCAGCACCGCGACGTTCACGCAGCCGACACCGAACCCCTCGAGATCGAGCCCATCAGACGACGCTAAGCGCCTTACCGGCCAACTGCGCCGCTCGCTCCACGTCGGCCGCGTAGTACGCGAAATCCTCCGCGTGCAGCGCCTGTGGGCCGTCGCAGATCGCCGCCTCCGGCTCGGGATGCACCTCGACGATGATTCCGTCCGCGCCAACCGCTGCCGCGGCCAGCGACAGCGGCCTGACTAGATCGCGCCGCCCCGCCGCGTGGCTCGGGTCGACGATCACCGGCAGGTGCGTCAGCTCCTTGAGTACCGGCACCGCCATCAGATCGAGCGTGAAGCGGTAGGCGGTCTCGAACGTGCGAATGCCCCGCTCGCACAGCATCACGTTCGGGTTGCCTTCCTTGAGGATGTACTCCGCCGCCATCAGCAACTCATCCAGCGTCGATGAGAGCCCGCGCTTGAGTAGCGCAGGTCGGCCCGATCGCCCGATCTCAGTGAGCAGTGGGTAGTTCTGCATGTTGCGCGCGCCGATCTGGATCACGTCCGCGACCTCGAGCACCGCGTCGAGGTCGCGCATGTCCATCAGCTCGGTGACGATCGGTAGGCCAGTCTCGGCCTTGGCCTCGGCGAGCAAGCGCAGGCCCTCCTGGCCCAGCCCCTGGAAGGCGTAGGGCGAGGTGCGCGGCTTGTACGCGCCGCCGCGCAGCATCGAGGCGCCACCCTCGGCGACGATCCGCGCCGTCTGTAACGTCTGCTCGCGAGACTCCACTGTGCAAGGTCCAGCGATCAGCGCGAAGTGCTCATCGCCGATCTTGCGCCCGTCGATCTCGACCACCGTGCGCTCACCGTGGGTGATCTGCGCCGAGGCAAGCTTGTAGGGCTTGAGGATCGGCATCACCCGGTCCACGCCGGGCTCGCCCTCCA
Organism: Solirubrobacteraceae bacterium; assembly: GCA_035507305.1. Classification (GTDB taxonomy): domain Bacteria; phylum Actinomycetota; class Thermoleophilia; order Solirubrobacterales; family Solirubrobacteraceae; genus Palsa-744. The sequence goes on from DATJOE010000006.1 coordinate 4,306, forward strand.
AGCCCAGGCTCGCGACGCT
>DATJOE010000007.1:0-4970 GCA_035507305.1 Solirubrobacteraceae bacterium
GCGATGCCGATCGCCGAGCAGGCGCGCGCGCTGGCGCGGCGCGGGCGCCTGAAGGTCGACCTGGAGGAGGGCGGCGGCGAGCGCGATGGCGGGGAGGACGAGCTTGGCCGCCTCGGCCTCACTGACCGCGAGCGGCAGGTCCTCGCGCTCGTGGCGGAGGGGCGCTCCAACGGCCAGATCGCCGAGCAGCTGTTCATCACTCGCAAAACCGCGAGTGTGCACGTCTCGAACATCCTCGCCAAGCTGGATGTGGCGACTCGCACCGAGGCCGCCGCCGTGGCCCACCGCGCCGGGCTCGCGGGCGCGCCCGCGTGAGCGCCGCGCCGCGCCGCGCCGGCGAAAGCGCTCATTCGGCTCAGGCTGCCCGAGCTCGCGCGCGGACAGGCTCGCGCCCTCCGGTTCAGGCACTCGTCGCCGGACGTGCCTGAAACGACGACGGTCGCTGATGATCTCCGCGCATCCGCATTGCGTTCGGCGCATCGACGGCGCCACAAACTTCCTGCAAACCGGCAGCTTCCAGCGTCGAAACCGGGGCGGGAGGGGCCGCTTTGCAAGCAGGAGGTCACCGGTTCGATCCCGGTTGGCTCCATTTCACGCGGTCCCTGCATCTTTGTCGCCAGCAATGGCGCGCGCTCGCTGTCCGGAGTCGCCTCGGGTAACGTCTCGCGCGCAATGGCGCCCGGCGACCCGCCCTTGCCAACCGGCACTGTGACGATGTTGTTCACCGACGTCGAGGGGTCGACGCGGCTGCTCGGTGAGCTCGGATCCGAGCGCTATGCCGAGGCACTGATGCTTCACCGCGAGCGGATCCGCACGGTCGCGGCTGCCCACCGAGGTGTTGAGATGGGGACGGAGGGAGACTCGTTCTTCGTGGTCTTTCAGAGCGCCGCCGATGGGCTCCTCGCCGCCGGCGAGATGCAGCGGGCGCTGGGCGATCTTCCGCTGCGCGTGCGAATCGGAGTCCACACCGGCGAGGTCTTGCTCGTCGATGGTGGCTACGTCGGGATGGCGGTCCATAAGGCGGCGCGGATCTCATCAGCCGCGCACGGCGGTCAGGTCGTCGTCTCGGCACAGACGGGGGCGCTCGCGGGCATCGCGCTGCGGGACCTGGGTGAGCACCGTCTGAAGGATCTGACGGCGCCTGAGCGTCTGTTTCAGCTCGGGGACGGCGAATATCCGCCGTTGCGCACGTTGCAGCGCGCCCACCTGCCGGTGCAGGCAACGCCGTTGATCGGGCGGGAACGGGAGATGGGCGAGATACTCGAACTCGCCGAAACGCACCGGCTGATCACGCTGACCGGGGCCGGCGGGACGGGGAAGACCCGGCTCGCCCTCGCTCTCGCAGCCGAGCTCGCGGATCGGTACGTGGACGGCGCGTGGTGGGTGCCGATGGCGACCGTAACCGATCCGTCGCTGTTGACCCCAGCGATCGCGGGCGCACTCGGCGACATCGAAGACGTCGCGACATATCTGCAGGGACGCTCGCTGCTGCTCGTGATCGACAACCTCGAGCAGGTGATCGACGCGGCGCCGTTGATCGGGCAGCTACTCACCGACGCGCCGGAATGCGCCGTGATCGTGACGAGCCGGGAGCGCCTCGCCGTCCAGGGCGAGCAGGAGTTTCCGGTGCCTCCGCTCTCTCCGCAGGACGCCATGGAGTTGTTCACCGCGCGTGCGCGCGAGGTCAAGCCGGGGTTCGCGCCGGGCGCGGAGCTCGACGCGATCTGCGAACGGCTCGACCGTCTCCCGCTCGCGCTCGAGCTCGCCGCTACGCGCGTGAAGCTGCTCTCCGAGCACCAGCTCCTTAGGCGCCTGGAGCAAAGACTCCCTCTTCTCGCAGGCGGGCGGCGCGATCTTCCGCAGCGCCAGAGCACGATGCGAGCCGCAATAGCGTGGAGCTACGACCTGCTCACCGAGCCCGAGCAGCAGCTGTTCGCGAGCCTGGCCGTCTTCGTCGGGAGCTTCGAGCTCGAGGCGGCAGAGGAGATCTGCAACGCCGACCTCGACGGGCTGCAATCGCTCGTAGACAAGAGTCTCCTGCGACAGAGCGAGAACGGCCGGTTCTTCCTGCTCGAGACCACCCGCGAGTACGCGCTCGAGCGCTTGGTTGGGAGCGCGGGCGAGGAGGAGATCCGCGCTCGTCACGCCCGTTGGCATTTCGCGCTCGGAGTCGCCGCCTGCGGCCGGGATCCGGAGCGCACCGAGGCTCATACCCGGCTCCGTCAGGATGTCGGCAACATCGGCCTCGCTCTCTCATGGGCGCTCGACCACGACGTCGCCGCGGCTCTACCGCTCGCCGAGTCGCTCCAGACGACGTGGGTCTTGGCGCGCGGACGAACGGAGGAGCTCACGCGGTGGTACGAACGCGCACTAGAGGACACCAGCGCCCTGACGGGCCGACGCCGAGCCGACGCTCTGACGGGGCTCGGCATGGGGCTCGTATACGCCGAGGCGCCCGACCCGGCTCGCGCGGCCCTGTCCGAGGCGCTCGCGCTCTACCGAGAGGCCGGCGACGAGCGGAACGAGGCGCGTGCCCTCCTGGGTCTCGGCGCGGTCGAGTTCGTCGCTGGCTCGCCGGAGAGGTCGCTCAAATGGTCGGAGCAAGCGCTCGCGATCTGCGAGCGCCTCGATGATCCACAGGGTCTCGCCCGCTCACAACAATACGTCGCCGAAGGTCTCCGCGACACCGGCGCATATGAGCGGGCCGCCGAGCTGTACACCCGCTCCATAGAGGTTCGGCGCGCACACGGACTGGGCAACGGTGCGGGCGCGGTGCACAGCCTCGGCGATCTGTCACTCGACGCGGGCGATCCATCCGCCGCCGACATCTACTACCGCGAAGCGCTTGTGCTCAGCTTCGAGCCAGAGGACCCACGCCTGCGGGCGTACTGCCTCGCAGGTCTTGCGTGCGTAGCGGCCCGCACCCAGGACGAGCATGCAGCCGGACGGCTGTGGACGCTCGCCGAGCGACTAGAGCACGAGATCGGCTTTCGCATGCTCGCCGCCGAGCGTAGCCGCTACGAGCGGATCCTTACCCCACCCCTCACACAGAGCGACGAGTACCGCTCCGGCGTCGCCGAAGCCGCAGAGATCGACCCCGACGCCGAGGCCACGGCGATCGCGGGCTCAGTTCCACAGCCCTGAACGCGGCGAGCTGCCGCCGAGAAAGCGACGGTCACACGATCTGTCACACACGCGCGGCCACGCGCCGGAAGAACCCGAAACCACTTTGCAGGCGCTCACGTCGACTCGGCCTCGCCACGGCGATCGCAGCTCACATGTGCGTCATGAAGCGCGCCCTTCCTTCAGCGCATGACTACCTCCAGCATCGCTCGGCGGACGGTGTGGGTCAGGCCGACGCGCTAGGCACGCAGGCGCACAGAGAGTTCGATCTCCACGGTCGATGTCGAACGGCAACTCGGCCATGCCGACCGCGCTGCGTGTGCTGGCCCGCCTCCGCAGCCATCATTGACCGCGGCGCGCCGCTCCGGGCGGACAGCAGGGGTCTTTCGAAGCGGGCCGAGACACCTGCCTTCGCGTGATAAGGGGCGCGGTACGTCCCAGGCGGTCGTCAGCCGGCGAGCCGGTATTGGCCGCGAGCGACTCTGATGAAGCGAGGAGCCGCGCCGGCGAGATTCGACGCCAGACAGGCCTTGACCGACGCCCGACGCACGGGCCCTCCGAGCATGGTCTCGACCGCTGCATGTACGTCACGCGCACGCATCGGTCCTGCATGCATCTCAAGCACGTTGATTACCGCGGAAAGGACCCAGTCATGCCGTCGATGAGCTGCCCCGATGGGACCGACAGCACACTTGGCACCAACGCGCGGTGGCCGTTTCGCGCCGGGGTCGCTGGCTTCGTTGGCCGTAGCAGCCCAATCGAGGACGGCTCTCAGAGGTCCCGAGGGGTTGGAATGCTGTCCGGTTAGGTCCATTGTGGGAAGTGCCTGCAAACGGTACCGTTCCCTGTTCCTTCGAGGGTCGCGCGAGATGCGCGAAACTCAGGCACCTAAGCGGATTACGTGCCTGAGAACTTGCCTCAGGCAAGCAGCGGATCGCGCACTGGAGACAGGGTTCGATCGAGCGTCGTGATCGCAGCGCTGATGTCGCCCAGCCGCGGGGTTCCGTGGATCGTGCTCCGCAACTCGTCAGCGAGCCCCGCATAGCCCGCACTCTCGAGTTGGGTCGGGAGCTCGTCGCGGGCCAGCGGAAAGACGCCGGCCTTAAGCAGCAATCCGCGTGCAGCGGTGGTGAGCATCGCTCGGAGCTGATCACGAGCCGCGTCTTCGTCGCCCATCCGAACAAGACGCTCGAGCTCACCACGGTGACCGGCGAGGCTGTCGAGCTTGCGCTGGGCATCGGGCCAGAGGTTCGCCTCCAGGATCAGGCGTACCCCGTCCCGCATCGGTCCAGCGTCATAGAGGACACAGCCAAACCGGAGAGTCCACTGGGCGAAGTCGTCGCCCTCCACCAGCCGATCGCGGAAACGCCCAGCCGGCGTGGCGACGATGTCAACCTCGGCGGGCAGATCACTGACATCGGGGCGCGAACCTATGACGTGATAGTCAAGATCGCTGGTCGCGGTGCGCCGTCCCCGGGCTGTGGAGCCAGTGAGAGCGACCGCCGATGCCCCAAGCGCGAGCGAGCGTTCAAGCACTCCGGCCGTGGTGACCCGCTGCTTTTCGGTCTGGTAGCGCTGAGCGCGATCATGATCGTCGCTCAGCCGGCGCTGCCAACCTGCATCCGAGCGTTGCGCCGACAGCTGACTCATCGGTCCTCCTGAGCTGCCGCAACCAGCTCCGCAACATCCTGGACGAGGTCGTCGAGAGCGCCTCCCAGCTCGGGGTCGTCTCCCTCGTACCAGATGTCCTTCCGAGCCTGATTGAGGGTCCGCAGCAGCGGCGCGTAGTCGCGGCTCAAAATGCCCTCCTGGTACATCTCGCTGGCGGCGTCGGCCTTCAGCTGGTG
>DATJOE010000008.1:0-10257 GCA_035507305.1 Solirubrobacteraceae bacterium
GCGAGGTCGAGCTCGATCTCATCGGAGAAGGTCGGCTTCTCGGAGTGCTCGTCGTGCCACAGGCCCTGCTCCTTGGCATAAGCCTCGACGAGCGCGATCTGCTCGGCAGGCCGACCCGAAAGCTCCAGGTAACTCAAGGTCTCGGCGTCGATCGGGAAGATCGCGCAGGTCGAGCCGAACTCGGGCGACATATTCCCAATCGTCGCGCGGTCTGCGAGCGGCAAGCCCGCGAGGCCTGCGCCGTAGAACTCGACGAACATGCCGACGACGCCGCGCGCGCGCAGCAGCTCGGTGACAGTTAGCACGAGGTCGGTCGCGGTCGCGCCCTCGGGCAGCTCGCCGTGCAGGCGGAAGCCGAGCACCTGCGGGATCAGCATCGACATCGGCTGACCGAGCATCGCGGCCTCAGCCTCGATACCGCCGACGCCCCAGCCGAGTACGCCGAGCCCGTTGACCATCGTGGTGTGCGAGTCGGTGCCGACGAGCGTGTCCGGATAGGCCTGGCCGGTCTTCTCGTTTGGAAAGACCACGCGGGCCAGGTACTCAAGGTTGACCTGATGCACGATGCCCGTGTCGGGCGGGACGACCGAGAAGTCGTCGAACGCCCCTTGGCCCCAGCGCAGGAACGAGTATCGCTCCTGGTTTCGCTCGAACTCGCGCTCGGCGTTTACGCGGAAGGCGTCGCTTGTGCCGAAGGCATCGACCTGCACGGAGTGGTCGATCACGAGCTCGGCCGGAACGAGCGGATTGATCTTTGCGGCGTCGCCCCCCATCGCGGCGATCGCGTCGCGCATTGCGGCGAGATCAACGACCGCGGGCACGCCGGTGAAGTCCTGCATCAACACGCGCGCGGGCGTGAACGCGATCTCCTTGCTCGGCTGGGCCTTCGCGTCCCAGCTCGCGAGCGCCTCGATGTCGGCGGCCTGGACTGAGCCGTTGCCCTCGGTGCGGAGCAGGTTCTCGAGCAGCACCTTCAGCGAAAAGGGCAGCCGCGCGACGTCGTAGCGCTGCTGCAGAGCGTCGAGCCGGAAGATCTCATAGCTCTGTTCACCGACTTCGAGCGTGCTCTTCGCGCCAAAGCTGTTCTGCGTCATCGCACCTCCCTGGGCGTGGCTCTCTCCGTGGGCATACCCGCAGTCTCGCAGAGTCACGCGAAGCGGCGGGCGGCCCGCCCCGGGCGCCCTGCGCTTCGGGCCGAGGTAGCGCGTGAGGACGCTAGGAAGGCAGCTCGGCCGCGCGCGTGACGCGGCCCTTGCCCTCACGCTTAGAGCGCAGGAGCGCTTGGTCGCACGCTGCCAGCAGCTCGTTCACGCCCATCGGGGCGTGCCACTGGGCCACGCCGATCGAGGCCGCGATGCCCGACTCCGCGCCGGGGCCCTCAGCCGTGCGCAAGTGTTCGAGCGCACGGTTTGCCGCAACCGCCGCGCTGCGCAGCTCGGCGTTCGGCAGGATCACCACGAACTCGTCGCCCCCGTAACGGGCGACGCGATCGAACGCGCGGAACTCCCCGACGAGCGTCTGCACGACCTGGCGCAGGATCGCGTCCCCCGCCTGGTGGCCGTGCTCGTCGTTCACCCGCTTGAAGTCATCGAGGTCCATCAGGATGCACGACAGCGGGCTGCCGGCGCGCGAGGCGCGGTCGATCTCCTCCTCCAAGCGCCTGCGCATCGCGCGGTGGTTCAGGCAGCCGGCCACGGCGTCCGTTCCTGCCTCAGCACGCGCACGGACGAGAGCCAGTGCCGTCGCGGCTTGGTCCACGAGCGTACGCGCCAGCTCCAGGCCGCGCTCGTCGAACGCGGGCGAGTCGCGGCGCACGAGCATCACGATCGCCTCCACCTCGCCCCGCTCGGCGAGCGGAAGCAGCAGCGCACCGCTCGCGCCCCCGGTCGCGGTCACGCGCGGGACGTTCTCGGCGAGCTTACGCTCGTCGGCCAGCAGCAAACTACGGCCCGTGTGGAGCACCCAGCCGATCCCGGGCGGGCGCTCGGCCTGCGACTGCAGGTAGCTCAGCCGCCCCTCGCCCTCGTACATGTAGACCGCCACGAGATCCTGCGCGGACTCATCTTCGCCGAGGTGGTGCACCTGCACCTCCTCGGCGCCCGGGACCGACAGTAGCTCGCGGGCCATCGCCCGATAGACGGCGTCGGCATGGGTCGCGCCGTCGGCGAGCAGCGTCAGACGACGCACGCCAGCGAGTACCGAATCGACCCCCGGCGACGTTGCGGTATCCGTACCAGACACAACGTCCATCATCAGAAAATCTAGGGCATCAACCAGCGTCGGGCAAACGTTGGGGGCGGCCAACTGGCCGCCCCCAAAGACTGCTTGGTCCGTACGTTCGCGCTAGAAGCGCACGGTCACGAACGCCGCCGAGCTCGGTTGCCCCTTGGCCTTAGGCACGAAGCCAACGCGGAGCCTGACCTTGAACGGACGGTGGCGTCCCTGGCCGCGACGCGAGAGCGGCACCTTCAGCGTGACCTTTTTCTGCGCCTTGGCCAGCTTGCGGAAGCGCGTCGCGAGGCTCGCGCCCGACCCGCTGATCCGGCCCGGAGCGTAGGTCTGCACGGTGATGTATGCGGTTTTGCCAACGACCTTGTGGCCGACGACCCGTACACCGCACGTGTTGACTTTGATCACCGTGTTCTGTTTGACAGTGGTGCCGTTCTGCCCGGTCATCGTCGTGGGCATCACGAGCGGGCTCTTACACAGGTTCCCGTTCGCCGCGAGCGCGCTGTGCGGCCCGATCGGCAGGTTCACCGTGATGCTCGACACCGGCACGTCCGGGGTCGAGGCGAACGTCGTGGTCGTGATCCCGTTTTTGATGTCGGTGTTCCCGACGAGGATCGAGCGGACGCCGTTGGCTTCCATCACCAGGACCAGGTCGGGGAACGCGAGGTTCGCGTGCGAGACCAAGATCGCGGGGCCGCTCAGTTTCCCGGGCAGCGTCGGCGTGTTCGCTCGTGCACCGCCGACGAACGAGCCGGGCGGGCAGTTGTGGTAGTTGGCTTCGAACGTCGCCGCCGGGCAGGCTTTCTGCAGCGTCGTCAGGCGCGAGGGAAGCGCCTTGGGCAGCTGCACCTTGACCGACTTGACGTTCGCGTTGCCGGGCACCTCGTTCAGCGTCGTTTCGAGGCTCGCCCCGTTCGCTTTCGAGGTCCGCGAGCTCGTCACGGCCTTGAACGCGGGCTTGAATTTGAGCAGGTTGCAACTGCCGACCTGGAACGGGCTCGACAGTTCCTGCGACGCTCCGTCGGTCGAGGTGACCGTCGAGTTAGTCGCCATCGCCTGACAGTTAGTTGGGTTCAGCAGGAAGCCCTGCTTGTTGATCGACACCGTCACGCCGCGCAGACGGGTTGGGATGCCCTTGACGATCTTCGGCAGGACAGCCGTCGTCGTCACGCGGGCGGTGTAGGGGTCAATTTCGATCTTCGCTCGCGTGATCACCGGGCCGAGGTTGAACGGACCAGCCACGGCCGGCACGACGATCGACAGGCCGAATGGTGCCCCGTCATACGGCCCGGTCAGGTGGACCTTCCCGTTGCCGAAGTTGAACGGCGTCGGGCCCGCGCCCGAGATTGCCGAGGCCGTGCCGATCTGGCTCTCGGCCGGGCAGGTGTCGGTGCTTGCCTGCGCCTCGGTGCACTGCGTCGCCTTCGGGATCTGTCCCACCAAGCCGGGCGGCAGCGTGGTTTTCACCGTGTTTAGATACTGGTGACCTTCGGGCCGGGTCAGGTTGAACGTGTAGCTCGTGTTCCCGCCCGCCGTCGCCGTCTGGTTCGAGGTCGTCTGGCTCGGACCGAACGGAATCGGGTTCGCGCAGCCGTTAGAACCGAACGCCACGTTCAGCGATTTCGAGCCGACGCCGGGCGCGAAGGGCTCGAAGCTGCCTTCCGCGCTGCCGGTCGCACACGTGAGCGGGTTCGCGATCGGCGCAAGCGCGCCTTTCTTGAAGCTCAGCGTCACGTTCGTGAACGGCTGTTCGGGGTTTTCTTCGAACACCGTCGTCACGCGACCCGTGATCGGGTCTGGCTTAGTTTCGCCTTTGATGCGCACCGAGACGTCGTAGCGCGGCGACTCCGCATCGAGGTAGATGATGTAGGGCGAGTCGGTGATCGGTCCGCCGTCAGGGCCCGTGCCAAGGTAGATGTTGCCGGTGAGCGAGCCTGGCGGCAGCGTCGGCACGTCGAGGTTGACCGTCCCGATCGCCGAGTTCGCCGGGCAATCCATTCCGGGCGTTTCGCTGTGGATGCGCGCCTGAGCAGGCGTGCAGGCCGACAGGTCAGCCGCAGCGGAGGGGTTCAGCGTCATGCCTTCCGGCAACGTCACCGCCGCCTTCTTCAGCTGCGAGGAGTCGATTTCATCTTCTGGGTGGCGAGGTATGCCCACCGTCGTGACGATTCCGTCCGGCTGGTCGGAGCCGCCTTCGCCCGCGCCCGCAGCGAGCCCGAACGTTGGATCAAACGGGATTAGGCCACAGCCATCCAGGGGAAGCAGCGTCGTGTAGGGCCGTCTGACTTTTTCGCGGACCCCGCTAGCGAGGCGTTCCTTGACCTGCTGTTCGGTTCCGAGATCGACACCTTCCAGCGACAGGTAGGTCGTGTTGTCGCCGGGGCAGTTCGTTCCGTTCGTAATGAACCCGCCATGAGTACCGGTCGTCCCGTAGTCCTCCTGGCGCGAGCGGATCAGCGGCAATTCGGGGGAGACGGTCACTTCAAAGTAGTCGTGGTAGTCGCCCTTGCCGGTGCCCTTCGATTCCTGGCCCCATTCGACGTTGCCTTCGACGAGCGTGTGGGCGTAGTACTGGAGTTTTTTGAACGGTTCCGGGACTTCAGGGTGTTTGGCCAGGATGCTTTCCGTGAGTTTTTTCGGGAGTTTCAGCGCGGCCCCGAAGAACGATGCGCGTGCATTGGGCGGAGTGGGCTGGACGAGGTTGTAGAGCTTGCCCGACAGCGTCACGTCTGGCGGAGCCGGGATTTCAGTGAGTGGCTCGACGAAGACCGTCGCTGTTTCCTGGCCAATCACGGTGCTTTCTTTGCCGGTCCCGTTCGGACCGGGCCCTTCTTTGCATTTCGGTGCGAGGTAGAAGCCGGTGTGAGGGATCGCTTCTTCGGCACCGAAGTCGCTCATCGAGCACTGTTCCACCGCTGCCGGTGCTGTCGCAAGACCGGCTGCGACGTCAACCCTCACGTGCGTGACGATCCCGGTCGGCACCGCGGTTCCCGCCGAGAGGCTTCCCGTGTGCTTCAGCGTAAAGTCCGTAACGCCGAAGGGCACGTGGCCCGCGGCCTGGGTGTATCCCTGGGCCGCGGATTCTTCCGCGTTGGGTTCGACGGTTTCCGCAATCGGTTCTTTAAAGACGTCTTCGCCGACGACTTTTTCGCCGCATTTTTCGCCTGCCGGGGTGGCCTTGCAGTTGACCCCGACGAATTTTTCAATTTCGACAGCAGCCTGCGCAGCGGCAGGAGCCACGGCTGCGACGATCACGCCGACGAGCAGCGCGAGGAACGAAAAGCGGAACCACCTCATACCGACCTCCCTGATTGAGTCCAGGTACTAACGACCATTGAGACTCACGTAGTCCCCGAAAGTTGCGATTTCGCGGATGTATTAGACGGATACCCCGAATGTCCTGCACGATCCCGAATAGCGCCCTCCTTATCGGTAGACCGATAAAGACGCTTTAGTACTGAGAAGTCAGATCAAGGGATTGTGGGGCCGGCCGGCGCGCAATGGGTCAAGCGCCCACGCGTTCAAGCGCCGACGCCCGGCCCGCACAGTCGTACAGGCTGCTGCCTTCGCTTTCGCCCGAAAGCGTCACGCGCGTGCAGGCCTTCGTCACTGCGGCCATCGCAGCTTTTGAGCCTTTGCGCGTGTCGCCCGGCAGGCCGCGTCCGGTGCTCGCCGCGCCGCCGAAGCCTGCCATGCCACCGGAGCCCGACTGCTCGGCGAGCACCCAGCGAATCGCGCCAGCACGGACCCGCTGCGCCAGCCATGTAGCCGTCACTTCGCTCTCCCGCCCCGAGAAGCCGCCGATCCCCGCTATTTTCGCCCCGCTCGCCACGATCGCGCTCGCCGCGCTCGACTGACTGGAGACCGCGATCGTGCCGCCGCCATGCTGCTTGACGTAGCTCAGTACCTGTGAGCTGAGCTGGCCGCCCATCGGGCCGCCCGGCCCAGCGAACGCGCCAGTGCCCATGCCGCCAACGCGTCCGGGCGCACCGGGGAGTCCGCCGGAGGTCGATCCCCTGGGCGTCGCGCCCGAGCCCGACGCGCCGTTGCCGAACAGCGGGACCGCGCCCGCGGGCGGACCGCCGACCGAGCCAACACCGCCCGCCGACCTGAAGCCGCGACCGACCGAGCCAAAGCGAGGGCCGAAGCCGCTTCCCATCGTCTGCAGGTTCCCGGGGCCGCCTTCGGGGAAGGTGCCGTTCGTCGCGTGACCCAGCGTGTCCACTGCCCAGACCGACGGGGCCAGCAGCAGCACCGCCAGACCCGCGATCGCCGCCGCGATCCGCCCTCGGCGTGATCGAAGCAGTACGAGCGCGAGGCCCGCAATCGCGCAGACCGCGATCAGCAGCGGGGGCAGCCAGCTCAGCTGGCCCGGGTAGTCATGGAGCACCGCCAGCTCCGTCGCTACGCCCGCCGCGAGCGCGAGCGGCGCGAACACGCGCACGTGGCCGTCCACCGTGAGCAGCTGTGCCGCGCCCGCGCCCACTAGCGCTGCCGCGAACGGCGCAAGCAACGAGACGTAGTACGGGTGGAAGATTCCGCTCGCCGCGCTGAATAGCACCGCGGTCGTTGCGAAAGCCCCGCCCACCGCCACGAGCCAGCCCGTGCGCTCGTCCGCGCGGCGTAGGCGCGTCGCCACCAACAGACCGAGCGCGCTTACGATTGCGAAGCCCAGCAACCAGCCCGCCTGACCGCCAAGTGCCGAGTTCAACAGGCGCAGTGGACCCGCGCCGCCGCCGAATAGGTTGCCGCCGCCCGGGCCCGCCCCGCCCGGTCCCGCGCCCGCCGGACCGCCCGCCTGACCGTCCACGCGACCTAGGCCGTTGTATTCGAAGATCAGCGAGAGAATGTTGTTGTCCGCCGTGCCCGAGATCCACGGTCGGTTCGCCGCCGGGGTCAGCGCCACGAGCAGCGGCCACGCTCCGCCCACGAGCGTCATCGCCGCACCGCCCGCAAGTAGTTGGCGCAGCGCGCGCAGCCTGCCGCGCGGTGCCACCCACAGGTACGCGAGCGCGATCCCCGGGACCACCACCAGGGCCACGAGCATCTTCGTCTCAAAGCCAAGACCAACCGCGACGCCCGCAAGCACCAGCCAACGCGTACGTCCTTCCTCCAGCGCGCGGACCGCGAACCACAGCGCCGCCACGCAGCACAGCACCAGCAGCGCGTCGGGGTTGTTGTGACGCGAGATCGCCACCGTGATCGGCGTCAGCGCGAGCGCCACGCCGCCCGCGAAGCCCGCGAGGCGTCCGAAGCGACGGCGCACCAGGTCATAGAGCAGCGCAACGCTCACCACACCCATCAGCGCCTGCGGCAGCAGGATGCTCAGCGGGTGGTAGCCGAACACCCGCACCGACAGCGCCTGCACCCACAACGCCAGCGGCGGCTTGTCCACCGTCATCACCCCGCTCGGGTCCGCTGACGCAAACAGGAAGTTGTGCCAGCTCGCGCTCATCGAGCGCACTGCGCCGCTGTAGTAGTCGTTCGCGAAGCCGTTTTTCGAGAGCGCCCACAGGTTCAGCACCGCCGTGAGCACCAGCAGCGCCAACAGCTCCGGGCGCGGCAGGCGAGCCGCCAGCGCGCGCAGGCGGGTGGATGCGTTGGGGCCCGTCAGAGGGCGCGAGAGCGAGGGCGAAGGCGCTGCGGGGGTGGACTGCCACGAGTAGTTCATGGCAGGAGCATCGCCGGGAGACGTAGGAGCAACGTGAGAGCACACTGAAGTTTCCTAAAGAGACTGCATCGTGATGTCATAAATAATGCATTGCGATGCTAAACTCGTCGGATGAGGACCACAGTGACCCTCGCCGAAGATGTCGCCGCCGAGGTGGACAGACTCCGGCGCGAGCGCTCGATCGGCTTGAGCGAAGCACTCAACGAGCTGGCGCGCGCCGGGATGACGCGGCCCCCCTCGCGCCGCACCCCCTTCCAGCAGGAGACCCACGACCTCGGTCGCATGCTGATCGACGTGACGAACGTCGCCGAAGCGCTGGAGCAGGCCGAGGGCCCTCGCCATCGCTGATGCTGCTCGACGCGAACCTCCTGCTGTTCGCGGTTTACCGGGGCAGCCCGTTTCATCAAACAGCACGCGATTGGCTCGCCGAACAGCTAAACGGTGACCGCCGCGTGGGGATGCCTTGGCAGTCGCTCGCCGCTTTCCTGCGGTTGGCAACGAACTCCCGCGTGTTCGAGCAACCTCTCGACCCCGCGACCGCGTGGACCAGTGTCCAGGCTTGGCTCGACAGCGACCTCGTCTGGGTGCCCGCGCCCGGCGCTCGACACCGAGAGCTGCTCGGGGGCCTGATCGAGCGCTACCAGCTGCGAGGCGATCTGATCCCCGACGCCCTGCTCGCCGCGACCGCAATCGAGCACGGGCTCGAGGTGTGCTCGGCCGACACCGACTTCGCCCGCTTCCGCGAGGTCCGCTGGCTGAACCCGCTCGCCGGGGCCTGACCCTCAGTCGATCAACCGACTGCCCAGCCGCCAGATCGCCAGGCGCCACATCAGCACTGCGAACGCTGCCAGCACCGCCGCGTGGCCCAGGTCGCCCAGGTGCAGAGCGCCCAACGAGGCATCGCGCACCAACTGCACGCAGTGGTACAGCGGGTTCACCTCCGCGACCTCGCGCACGCCCGCGGGCAGCGCCGAGACCGGGAAGAATGTTCCCGCCACCAGGAACATCGGCGTCAGCACCGCGCTCGTGATGTAGTTGAAGTTGTCGATCGTCTTCGCAATCGCCGCTACCAACACGCCGAACGCCGCGAAGCCGAAGCCCGTCAGGAAGCCGATCGCCGGGACGAGCAACATCCCCCATTCGGGGTCCAAGCCGAACGCCAGACCCACGATCAGCGGCGCCAGACCGTAGACCCCCGCGCGCAGCGAGATCCACAGGATCTCCGCCGTGATCAGCTCCTCCACGTCCAGCGGCGTCGCCAGCATCGCGTCGTATGTCCGCTGGAACTGCCAGCGCACGAACGTGTTGAACATCCCCGGGAACGCCGAGGAGAACAGCACCGCCGTCGCCACCGTTCCCGTCGCGATGTACTCGATCGTCTTGACGTGCCCGATCGATTTCACCAACGTCCCGAAGCCCAGGCCGAAGGCCAGCAGGTAGATCGTCGGCTGCACCACCGACGAGAACGTCGTCGCCTTCCAGTAGCGGCCGAAGATCACCACGTCCCGGCTCATCACCGCCGCCAGGGCAGCGGGTTCAAGCCGCCCTATGCGTCGCACTGGCCGCCGCGTGCTCGCAGCTTCCGCCCCCACGCTCACTCACCCCACCTCGCGGTCCTACTAATCATTCGATCTCCTGACCCGTAAGCGCCACGAACGCGTCCTCCAGGTTCGCCGGGCGACGCACGCCCTCCGGCGCATCTCCGTCGAGTTCCTCCGCCCGCATGATTGCCAGCGCCGGGCCCGAGCGGCGGCTGTGCCAGCTGCGGCTCGCCGCCAGCTCGCCCAGCTCCACGAGCCGCTCCGGCGAGCCGTACACCTCGATCACCTGCTCGCCCGCGTGCGCGCGAACCAGCTCCGCCGGCGTGCCTTCCGCCACGATCTTCCCCTGCGACATCACCGCCACCACGTCCGCTAGACGCTCCGCCTCCTCGATGTAGTGCGTCGACATCAGCACCGTCACCCCCTCCGCCCGCAGCCCATCGATCAGCGACCACAGCTCCTGGCGCACCTGCGGGTCCAAGCCCACCGTCGGCTCGTCCAGCAACACCAGGCGCGGGCGGTGGATCAACCCGCGAGCCACCAGCAGGCGCCTGCGCATCCCGCCCGACAGCTCGCGCACGATCGTGTCCGCTCGCGCCCCCAGGTTCGCGATCTGAAGCGCTCGCTCCACCGCCGCTGCCCGCTCGCCGCCCGGCACCCGGTACAGCCGCGCGAACACAGTCAAGATCTGCCGGCACGTCAGCTCCACGTCCAGGTTGTCCAGCTGCGGCACCACGCCCATCTCCATCCGCGCCTGCTTCGATTCCCCCGGCAGCGAGTAGCCCAGCACCTCAAGCTCGCCCTCGTCTGCCAACG
>DATJOE010000009.1:0-3574 GCA_035507305.1 Solirubrobacteraceae bacterium
TTGCAATAGCCCATGCCCCGGCACAGTTCATCAAGCAGTGCAGCTCGACGCGACGCAGGGCGTGATCCCACAGTCGGGAGTCTGACTGACGGCGACGACGCGAGCGGAAGCCCTTGACTTTTCATCCGTAGATGCACGGGGTGCCCCGGCTATCCCCGGGCTATCTCACTCGTTGGCCGCCTGAGCGCCCTCCAGGTCTATGAGAAGCGTGATGACTGCTGCCAGCATTGGCGCCTCCAAAGCCGCGGGCTACGCGCGCTACCTGGAGTCAAAGACGATCGAGCCCGAGCGAGGCGACTACTACCTGAGCCCCACGGGCGAGCCGACGCAGGCACCGGGCCGTTGGCTCGCCACGCCTGACAGTCTTGCCCGGCTCGGGATCGACGGCACGAGCGTCGTCGGCCCCGATTTCATCTCGCTCATGGAGGGCCGTCACCCACGCACCGGGCAGTGGCTACGACCCGAGGGCGCAAACGGTGGGCGGGGCGGGGGAATCGATCTGACCTTCAGCGCGCCGAAGTCGGTCTCGACGGTCTGGGCGCTTGGCGATGAGAACCAACGCTCTGAGATCGAGGCCGCCCACGCCTCCGCTGTTGAACAGGCGATGGAGCACTTGCGCGAGTACGTTCCCACCGTCCGCAGGCGCTTCGGTGGCCCCGCGCTCGAGGAGACCGCCGCCGACCTGATCGCCGCGGAGTACCGGCACACGACGGCACGCGGCGTGATTGAGGGCGACGCGCCCGACCCTCAGCTGCACAGCCACGTCGTCATCACAAGCGCAGTGCGCGAGGACGGCAAGATCGTCGCCGTCGCATCCCGCCCGATCTTCAGGTCCGCCCGCGAGCTGGGCGCCTACTACCGCTCGGCGCTCGCGGCCGAGCTTTCCGCTCGTGGCTACGCGATCGACCAAGGCACAGGCAAGCACGGCCGCTACTTCGAGATCGCAAGCGTCCCTCGTGGGTTGCTCGACGCCTTCTCTGCGCGCAGCCGTGAGGTGGCTCGGGCCGCCGAGCGCTTCCGCGCGAAGTGGGGGAGGGCGCCCGAGCGCGACGAGCTGCGCAAGCTGAAGCTAGAGAACCGCAAAGCGAAGGCGCTCGTCACCAAGGCCGACCTTCAACGCTCTTGGAGGCAGACTGCGGCCCGCCATCGCTTTGACGGCTCGCTCGCAATCCAGGCGGACATGCCGTTGTCGAAAGTCGAACTCGCCGATCGCGTCGAGCAGCGCTTGACCGAGCGCGCCGCGACCTTCCCGGCGAGCGAGTTGCGCGCTGTGGTGCTGGAGCAATCCGTTGGCAAGCTGACGCCCCTCGAAGCGCTCGCCGCCGCGAGCGAGATGATCGCCGAGCGCCGCGTCCTACCGTTGGAGGGCGGGCTGATGACGACGCTTTCCGTTCGCGCGTCCGAGCAGGCAATCGAGCGTCGCGTCTCCGCGCTTGCGAGGTCGACCGGTTGCGAGGTTGGCGATCGTGCTCGTGTTGAAGCTGCCGAACACGTCGCCGAGCGCATTGGCGCGAAGCTCTCAGACGAGCAGCTGCAAGCCCTTCACACGTTGACCGGCGAGCAACGCGCCGCCGTCCTCATCGGACCCGCCGGCACCGGCAAGGGCGTCGTCATCGACGCCGCCGCACGCGCGGAGCAGATCGCCGGCAGGCAGACCTACGGCGTCGCCGTTGCCTGGGACACGGCTCAGCGCCTCGGTCGCGACAGTCCCTCGCTTGAAGGGCGCGCCCTTTCGCTCGACGCGCTCGTCTCGCGTGCCGAGCGCGGTCAACTCGTGATCGGAGAGCACACGACGGTTTACTTCGATGAGGCCGGGATGGCTGACACGGATCGGTTGGACCGCTTCACTGACCTGGCCGAGCGCAGTGGCGCAAAGCTCGTCTTCGTCGGCGACGGCGCGCAGCTCCCGTCGATCGACGCTGGGGGCATGTTCGATCGTCTGCGCGAGATCGCGCCGAGTGCCGAGCTCTCGAACGTCAGGCGGACGCTCGATCCCGACGAGCAGCGCGCTTGGGCACACCTTCGCGCGGGCCGCACACACAAGGCGATGGCCCACTACCGCGCCACCGGGCGCCTTCACTTCTCAGACGATCGCGACCGCGCGGTTGAGCACGCTGTCTCTCAGTGGGCACGCCTCACGAGCGAACTGCCGATCGAGGAGGTCGCGCTGATCTCCGACGCCTCGAACAAGGAGATCAATCGCATGAACGCTCGCGCGCAACACCACCGCGCGCAGCGGGGAGAGCTGGGCGATCTTGAAGCCGAGATACCCGGCACTCACTACGGCGTGCGCGAGGGCGATCGAGTCGCGCTGATCGAACAGCATCGCCAACGTGGCCTACCGAGGATCGAGAACGGCGAGCGGGGCGAGGTGATCGCGCTCGACTCCCAAGGGTCGGTGACGATCCGGTTCGACCGCGGCGAGCGACGCACGCTTACTGGAGATGAGCTTGCGCGTGTACGCCTGGCCTACGCCCAGCACATCTACCGCGCCCAGGGCGCCACCGTCACGCGCGCGCTGGTCGTTACCGGAGGCTGGCAGACGAGCAAGGAGCCGGCCTACGTGGAGGCATCACGCGCCCGTCACGGCACCGATTGGTTCCTGGCCCGCGACCAGCTGGGCGCCGAAGGTCACGACGCCGATCGGATCGAGCGCCTGGCGGACGCGATGCGCCGCTCCGCCGCGCAGACGCCTTCGCTGGCCCACTCCGAGCTGCCCGACCCGCGGTTCGGTCCGGGCTTCGAGAATGTCATCGAGCGCTCGCGTATGCCGCTGCCGTCGCTCACGCGGCTGCTCGCACGCGCCGCGAAGGACCGATCGCCCGAGCGTGCGCGATGAGTCGCAAGTACCAAGTCACGCTTCCCGGCCCGGCTTCTGAACAGCTCAACCGGCTTGCCAGTGATAGCGAGCTTCGCCCGAGCACGCTCGCTGGTCAGATGGTATGCGCCGAACTTGCCCGTGCCGCTGCCGACGGCGCGGTTCGCCCGCTTCGCCAAGTGCCCACCTCCGCCCGTGCTCCGGACGGACGGGCGCCGTGGCTTGAGCCCTACGGCGGCGACCCAGCCTGGCGCTCGGAGATGTGGGGACAAGTCGTCGCCCTACACGGTCGCTATCCCCGCGCCCTCTCCTGGCTGCAGGAGGGCTGGTGGGGCGATGAGGAGCTGACCGAGATCGTCTGTGCGCTCGCCTACTGGCGGGCGGAGCTTGACGACGCCGGTTCTGACTCCCGCGAGGAGATCGCCTTTCATCTTCAGCTCCGCGATATCTCCCAGCTGCTGCGACAGGCAGGCGGTGGAGTTACGAACGCGTGGAGGCCGGGTGCGCCGCCGGAGGCATGGAGTACGCATCACCAAGCCCACTCAGTAGGCAACCTGCGGTGCGCTCAGTGACACCACACCCTGGTACTCGCCGTCGAACTGCTGCCATCGAGGAACGACAGACTGCTCGCGAATGGATATCCCCGTCGCGGGCAGCGGACCGGGAGCAGTACCCCACGCGGACGGTAGGGAACCAGCTTGCTGCCGATCCGCTCTAGGTACGTCAGCCCCTTCGGTCCAATCGTCGCCTGGAGTC
>DATJOE010000010.1:0-10307 GCA_035507305.1 Solirubrobacteraceae bacterium
TTATCCGCCCCACTCGCGAGCGCCGCTGGCGCCGTCGCCAAGCCGCAAAGCAGCGCGAGCAGCGCGCTTGCCAACGCGTGATCCAGGACCCCGCGCCCAAGCGCCGGGGTGCGCATCCTGCGGCCGTGCACCCCGTCCCCAACCCGGCTGCGGCGCGCAGGTTGCGGCGAGCGTGCTCGCCGATCACACGAAGGTCACAGGCGGCGCTTGATCAGCGCCGGTGATGCCTCTTGGCGTGCTTGGCCTTCACGAGCACCACGACTGTGGTCCTCAAATCGCTCCCGGCCGCCGTGACCCGGAGCCCCCTCCTGCCGGCGCGCGCGGGCGCCGCCGCCGGCAGAGCGCCGGACGACCGTCGCCGTACGCCCCACGACGGCGCGGTAGCATCGCGCCCGATGGCTGGGTATGCGTCATGATCCAGCCGCGCATCGCCGTCGCGCTCGTCGCTCTCGCGCTGCTTGCAGCCACCGGATGCTCGGCGCAGGGCTCGCGCCCCAGCGCTGTGAGGAGCTGCAACGGTTCCGCGGTGCTGTGCGAACGGCGGCTCGACCAGGTCTTCTTTGCAGGCACGCACAACTCGTTCGCGGCGTCCGAGGAGCCTGGCTGGTACTTCGCCAATCAGACGTTTCCGATCTCCCGCCAGCTGCAGGGCGGAATTCGTGCTCTGCTGATCGACGTGCACTTCGGCGTCTACGACCCGACGAACGGTCGCGTGCGGACCGACCTGACCGCGGAGGGCTCCGATCGCAACAAGGTCGCAGAACAGGTGCCCGCGTCCGCGTTGCGCGTCGCGGAAAGGGTCGCGGGCGGCATCGGCCTCGGCGATCTGAGCGGCACGCCTGAGCCATACCTCTGCCACACGCTCTGCGAGCTGGGCGCGGAGCCGCTCGAGCGCGAACTGGTCGCGATCAGGGACTTCCTGCGCGCCCATCCGGATCAGGTCGTGCTCGTGATAGTGGAGGACTACGTGCCGCCGGCGACGATCGAGGAATCGTTCAAGAACGCTGGTCTGCTCGACTATGTGGCGACGTTGGAGCGGCACGCGCCGCTACCGACGCTCGGGGAGTTGATCTCGAGCAAGCGGCGCCTGCTCGTCTTTGCCGAGGAGAAGGGCGGGAAGCCTTCCTGGTACATGCCCGCCTTCTCGTTCATGCAGGACACGCCGCTCGGTGCGCTGCATCCGGGAGAGCTGAGCTGCGCGCGCTACCGGGGCGCAGAGGGGGATCCGATGCTGCTGATCAACCACTGGATCCCCCCCTTTCCGCCGAGCATCACGATGAACGCTCTGATCGGCCGCTCGCCGTTCCTGCGCGCGCGCGTCGAACGCTGCACGCGCGACCGCCACATCGGCGGTGCGATCGTGGCGGTCGACTTCTACCAGCGCACGGCGGTCGTGGAAGTCACGCGCGCACTGAACGAACGCCGGTAGCGAGAGAGGCGCTGCTGCGGACACCGATGCGCGTGCGGCTTCTCAGCTCCTCCGCACGTGCACGACTCGACTGGTTCGTGCGCGCGCTCGAATACGGGGACGAAGCGATGGCCGAAGAGATCCTGCGCGTGAGCAGCTCGCGCAGGCTGTTCGCTCCGCTCGCGTTTCTCGTCGGCGCGTTCGTGATGCTGTTGCAGGGGCTCAGAAGGCTGCTTGCCAACTGGCGACTGATCCCGCTCGAGGTGATACCGGCGGTATGGCTGTGGCTCGCGATGTACGACCTGAGACTGCACCTCCTGCGCGGGAGATCGTTTCACTCTGCCCACGAGGCGCCGTTGATCCCGATCGCGGCGCTGATCGTGTGCGTCACGATCGTCGGGCTCTTCCTGAACGTCGCGTTCGCGTTCGCAGTAGCACAGGAGGGCACGCCCGCGATCCGTCCCGCCTTCTTTGCCGCCTGGCTTCGCCGCTCGCAGATAGCGCTCGCGGGGCTCGTCGTCGGATCGTTGCTCGCGCTGGCCGTGACGGTGGGAGTCTCCTGGAGTCACCCGTGGTTCGCGCTCTCTCTCGGTGGCGCCGTGGGGTTGATGATGATCGTCTACCTCTCGCTGCCGGCGCGCCTGCTGCGCTTCAAGCCGACGACGCCAAGGCGAGACCGTCTGGCCGCGAGTGCGCTCGGTGCGCTGCTCGCGGCCGCTGTCACGGCTCCGCCATACGTCCTGAGCCGCGTGGGCGTGTTGATGCTCGGGTCGACCGTGCTGGCTATACCGGGATACGGCCTGCTCACGCTCGGCGTGATCCTGCAGGTCGGCAGCACCGGCGCCGTGCGCGCGCTTCGCATGAGTGGAGCGCTCGCCGCCGTGCGCGAGGGCGCTAAAGATACCTCTGAGTCCGCGTGAAAAAGGTGAGCTCGACAGGCGCGAGCGGTCGCTAGCGGCGGGCCGGCCACGCGTAGCGTCGCCACGCGCGAAGCCTGCGTTTCGTGCGATAGTGCGGGCCGATGGCAAGCGCGAACACCGAGCGCCTGCGGGTCGGCTACGACGGGCTCGAGGCAAGCGGGACCTGGCCGCCCGAGCCAGCGCTCCTGAGCGACGCCTTCGAGTTGCACCAGGACCCGATTCTCGACAACGCCAGGGTCTTCCGCGGCGCCGAGGCTCCCGCCGAGCTGCTGGCGTTGACCACCGAATCGTTCGCGGAGCCGGAGGTGCGCGCTGAGCGCTTCATCGAGGTGCCAAGCGGCGAGATCGTCGTGATCGTGCGCATGAGCGGCCGCGGCCAGGCGAGCGGGATCGCGATCAACAGAGAACAGGCACACGTGTGGCGCTTCGAGGGCGATCAGGCGCGGGAAATGACAGTTCACGGCAATCCGCGCGAAGCGATGCGCGCGCTCGGGCTGGAGGAGTGGCCCTCCGACGACGCCCGCGGCTAGGCGGGCTTGGGGAAACTCATTCGCCGTGCAGTGGCGGGGGCAGGCGGTGAGCGCGCCGTACCGTCTCCGCGATGAACGAGGCCTTTCCGGCCGAGTAGCCCTCAAGCGTCGCCCCGTCAGTCGAGGTCAGGATCTGCCGCTTCAGGTCGGCGTACGCCCGTGCTCGCTCAGGATGGTCGCGTAGGTAGTCTCGGAAAGCGAGGTTGTCATTCCACAACTGCCCACGCCAGATCGCTACGTGGACGTTGAAGCTACGGGGGTAACGATGGGCCTTGCGGAAGTAACGGCGACCGGGAACACCCATCTCTCCACGGTACTCGTAGCCGATCTCCGCCATCCGCCCGATCACAGACTCCGGGATCTCGAGACTGTGGGCGCCGACCAAAATGTCGATGGTGGGCTTGGCATCCAGCCCCCGCACCGATGTGCTGCCGATGTGCTCGACCTCGAGCGCAAGCGGCCCGAGGGCGGACAAGATGCACGGACGCTCGCGCTCGTATTGCTCGGGCCATGAGGCGTCGTAGCTGGTAACGCTCACACGCTGAGCGAGTTCGGCAGCCGCGGAGTCGTCGTCGGGCTTCGTCGGCATCCGCGCACTCTAATCCCGGCGTCGCGCTCGGTCATGGTTTCATCGAGCGTTTCGGCAACCCCTCCTAGGCGGGTGCGGCCTCGTCGATCGCGCGCCCGCGAGCGCTGATGCGGCGCCGCGAGGACCACCAGTCGCTCAGCACGATCTGGATCACGGCCGCGGTCGGGATCGCGATCAGCGCGCCGAGTATCCCGAGCAGCGAGGCGCCAGCGAGCACCGCGAGGATCGTCACGATCGGGTTGACGCGCAGCATCTTGCCGTAGACAGCCGGCTGGATCACGTAGTTCTCGAAGCGCTGCCAGAGGAAGATCACGACGATCCACACGATCGTCGCGATCGGGAAGTGCACGGTCAGCGTTGCGAGCGCCACGAAGATCGAGCCGAGCGTCGCGCCGACCATCGGGATCAGGTCGAAGAATCCCATCACGAAGCCGAGCGATATCGCGTACGGAACGCCCAGGATCGAGAGCGTGATCCAGGCGACGATCGTCACGAGCACGCTGATCACGATGTTGCCGAGCATGTAGCCGGCGACGGCGCGGTTGATCCTGATGATCAGCTGCCGGTAGTGCTCCTCGCGCTCGCCCGTGAGCGCGAGCCCGAGGTTCACGTAGTCGCGCCCGTGCAGCGTGAGCAGGAACGTGAGCACGAGCACCGTCACGAGCTGCCCGATGAAGCTCGCTGCGGAGACCGTCACCTCCTTGAGTGGACCGGCGAGGTGTGCGAGTCGTTCGGGCAGGTGTCGCGCGTCCTGCACGAGCCTGGCACTGATGTGGTAGCGGTTGTCGTAGTGGCGGAAGGTCCGGTTCGCGCGCAGTTCGCGCGCGTAACGGGGGGCGTCGTGCGAAAGCTGCCCGACCTCGGAGATCACGCTCGGCACGACGATGTAGCCGATCAGCACCACCGAGATGAACAGCGCGAGATAGACGACCAGGATCACGAGCCCTCGGTGCGCTCGCGTCCGTCGGTCGATCGCGTCGACGATCGGCACGATCACGAGCGCAAGGAACATGCTGATCACGACCAGACGAACGACGGTGCGCACACGCCAAACGAGATAGAGCGCGATCGCGCAGCCGACGACGATCAGCAGGATCCGCAGCACGCCCGTGAGCGACGGCGAGGCGATTCGCACCACGGCTGCATCTGCGCCGGCCGAGCCCTCGCGGCTGCTCGCGTTGCGCGACTCCTCATCGCCGGAGCTGCCCATGTGCCTGCTCACAGTCGGCCGCCGATGCTACAGCCGGCGGGCGACGGTCCCGAGACGGCTAGAACAGAGGCATCCGGGAAGCCCGCGCGCGCGGGTTCAGCTGAGCCGCGCGAGCAGGTGGTCGCCGACGCGCAGCGCGTTCGCCATCGCCGTAAGCGCCGGGTTCACGGCGCCGATGCTCGGGAAGAAGCTCGTGTCGACCACGTAGAGGTTGTCGACCTCGTGCGCGCGGCAGTCGGTGTCGAGCACCGACGTCGCCGGGTCCGAGCCGAAGCGGCACGTGCCCGCCTGGTGCGCGCAGCCGGCCACCGGGATGTCGTTCTTCAGATACACGTGGCGCGGGATCAGGTGCTCGCGTTCCATCCCCAGGTGCCCGAGCATCGACTTGAGCTTGCCGAGCAGTTGTTCCTTCGGGACGTTGTTGCACGGCGTGTAGGAGAGCCTGAGGCGACCGTCGCCGTCGACGGTCACACGATTGTCGGCGCGCGGCAGGTCCTCGGTGGAGAGCCAGAAGTCGACCGCATGCGTGGCGACCCGCTCGAGTGTCCGCGTGGGCGCGAGCATCGTCTCGATCGGCTTCTCGCCGCGGTACATCTGCGCCTGGGACTTGCCGACCATCTGGATGTTGCCGAGCGGATAGTCGTATTCCTCGCTCGCGAAGTAGAAGTCGTTGACCCCGAGCGTCTTCTGGAAGATCGTCGGGTTGGGTTCCTCGGAGACGGCGAGCACCGCCTGGCTGTTGTGGAACGTGTAGTTGCGCCCGACCTGGTCGGAGCCATTCGCGAGGCCCTGCGGATGCGAGTCGTTCGCCGAGCGCAGCAGCAGCGCAGCGGAATTGGCCGCGCCGCACGAGACGACAACGACGTCCGCGCTCACGCGTTCGCTCTGGGCGGCGTCGTCGCGCTTTATCTCCACCTCCGAGACCGACTTGCCGCTCGCGTCAGTGTGCAGCTTCAATGCCTCCGCGTTTCGCAGCAGCGTCACGTTGTGATGCTCGACCGCGGGTCGCACGGCGCAGACCTCGGCGTCCGACTTCGCGTGCACCAGGCAGGGAAAGCCATCGCAGTCGGGGCAGCGCACGCACGTGCTGTAGGCCATGTTCGACTCGTCGATCATGATCCCGCAGGGCGCGTGGAACGGATGCAGCCCGATCGCTGCGAGATCGTCTGAGAGCTTCTGGATGCGCGGCTCGTGTGAGACCGCCGGGAACGGGTAGGGCGCGCTCGAGGCCGGTTCGGTCGGGTCCTCGCCGCGCGCGCCGTGCACCTGGTAGAGCTGCTCGGCCTGCGTGTAGTACGGCTCCATCTCCGAGTACGAGATCGGCCACGCCGGCGAGATGCCGTCGTACTGCTCGATCTCGCCGAAGTCCCCTTCGCGCAGTCGGTAGAGCGCGGCACCGTACATCTTCGTCGCGCCGCCGACGAAGTAGTGGACCTGCGGCTGGAAGGGCTTGTTGTGCTCGTCGTACCACGTCTCAGGCGAGACGTAGCGGTTGGAGACGAACACGTCCTCGGCGAGCCAGTTCTGCGGCTCTCGCGGGAGCCAGTCGCCGCGCTCGAGCAGCAGGATGCGCTTGCCCGAGGGTGCGAGGCGGTGCACGAGCGTGCCGCCGCCGGCACCGCTGCCGATCACGATCACGTCGTAGTGATCACTCATCGTGTGTCCTCACACTTCGATCCACGGCCCGTGCCAGCCGCCGTATCCGGCGACCAGGCGCTCGGCCTCATCCGGGCCCCAGGAGTCCGGCGCATAAGGATGCACGGGCGGCGGCGAGTCGAGCAGCGGCTGCATCACGCGCCAGGTCTCTTCGACCGAGTCCTGCCGGGTGAAGCGCTCGCTGTTGCCGATCATCGCGTCGTGCAGGAGCACCTCGTACGGCGTCGGCGCCTCGCCGCCCTCCTGCGCGAACTCCATGTCGAGCGTGATCCCCTGCGCGCCGCTTGCGTCGGCGCGATGCGCGTCGAGGATCAGCTGCGTTCCAGTCGAGGGGTCGAGCTTCACGACGAATTGATTGGGCTCCGGGGGGCGGTGCCCCTGGTCCATGAACATCAGCCGCGGCGGCTGGCGAAAAACCGCGCGCAGCTCCGTCTGGGTGACCGGGAGCCGCTTGCCCGTGCGGATGAACCACGGCACGCCCGACCAGCGCCAGTTGTCGATCTCCAGGCGCATCGCGGCATACGTCTCCGTCGTCGAGCCGCTCGCGACGCCGTCGATGTCGAGGTAGCCGTCGTACTGGCCGCGCACGTACTGCGCGGGCTTCGCGTTCTCGATCGAGCGGAAGAGCGCGTACTTCGCGTCCTTGAGCGTCTTTGCGTCGTTGCCCGCCGGCGCCTCCATCGCGGCGACCGCGAGTAGCTGCATGAGGTGGTTGACGACGACGTCGCGCAACGCGCCGACCGGGTCGTAGAAGTGGCCGCGGTCCTCCACGCCGAAGCTCTCGGCCATCGTGATCTGCACACAGCCGATGTGGTTGCGGTTCCAGATCGGCTCGATCATCGTGTTGCCGAAGCGCAGGTAGAGCAGCTCGTCGGTGCCCATCTTGCCGAGGAAGTGGTCGATGCGGTAGAGCTGCGACTCCTCGATGTACTGAAGGATTTCTTCCGCGAGCTCGCGCGCCGATTCGAGGTCGTGCCCGAACGGCTTCTCGACGACGACCCGCGCGGACTTCGTCAGGCCGGCTTCGCAGAGCCCCTTGATGACCATGCCGAACAGCGATGGTGGGATCTCGAGGTAGAAGACAGGACAGCCGGCGTCGCCGATCGTCTCTGCCACGCGCTGGTACGTGCCGGCATCGGCGAAGTCGCCGCTGACATAGGAGAGCCGATCCGCGAAGCGCTCGAAGGCGGCGGCGTCGACGGATTCGCCGGCGGCCTTCGCCACCGTCTCGACCGCTTCGCGCGCGTGATCGCGGAGGTCCTGCTCGCTCCACTCCTGTGCCGCCACGCCGAGGATCGGGCAGTCGAGCAGGCCTCGCGCCTCGAGCCGGTAGAGCGAGTGAAAGGTCATGACCTTCGCGAGGTCGCCGGTGATGCCGAAGATCACGAGCACGTCCGCGGGCCGCGGCTTCTCCGGCTCGTGGCGAGGTTGCGCGATGCGGCGGCGAGCCTGTGCGGTGGTGCTCATCCTCTCTCCCTTCTGGTCGCTCCGTCGAGAGAGCGCATCATCGCGCGCGTGAGCCCGCATGCATCACCCGATCAGGATGACTCAGCGGAGGTCACCCGTTGTGGGTGATGCGGGCACCCGGGGACCGCGGTTTGATGGCGAGCGAGAGTGGCCGGGCGCCAGCTGGCGGCGTCTGGTTGGACAGACGCGATCGAGGTTGGTGCGAACTTGAGCGGTGATCCCAGGCACCGGGTTGTGATTGTCGGCGGAGGCTTCGGCGGCCTGCCGGCCGCGCGCTGGCTCGCGCGCCAGCCGGTGGACGTCACGCTCGTGGACCGTCGCAACCACCACCTCTTCCAGCCGCTGCTCTACCAGGTGGCGACCGGCCTGCTTCCCCCCGGGCAGATCTCGCCCGCGATCCGGCACGTGCTGCGCAAGCACAGGAACGTGCGCGTGGAGCTGGCGGACGTCACCGGGTTCGATCTCGAGCGGCGCATCGTGCGCGCGAGCATCTTCGGAGTCGAAGAGCGCGAGCTCCCGTACGACAACCTGATCGTCGCTGCGGGCGCCAACCAGTCCTACTTCGGGCATCCCGAGTACGCGCTGTTCGCGCCCGGGATGAAGACCCTCGATGACGCCCTCGAGCTCAAGCGACGGATCTTCGGCGCATTCGAGATGGCGGAACTGGCCGAAGACGCCACCGAGCGCGAACGCTGGCTCACGGTCGCGATCGTGGGCGGCGGACCGACCGGGGTCGAGCTCGCCGGCCAGGTTCGCGAACTCGCGACGCGCAGCCTGCGCGGCGAGTTTCGCCGCTTCGACCCGGCGTCGGTGCGCGTGGTGCTGCTCGACGGCGGCAAGGAGCCGCTGGCCACCTTCGGCGACCAGCTCGCCGAGCGCGCTGCGAAGGAGCTCGAGCACCTCGGCGTCGAGCTGAGGATGGGCACGCGCGTGGTCGCGGTGGACGCCGGCGGCGTCGACCTCACGGACGCCGACGGAAACCCGGGCCGCCTCGACGCGTACACCGCCGTCTGGGCGGCGGGCGTGGAAGGGTCTCCGCTCGCCAAGGCGCTCGCGGAGGGATCGGGCGCCGAGCTCGATCGCGCGGGGCGCGTCGCAGTGCTGCCGGACCTCACGCTGCCGGGCCATCCCGAGGTCTTCGCAATCGGCGACATGACGACGCTCGAGCAGCTCCCAGGTGTCGCCGAGGTGGCCATGCAGGGAGGCCTGCACGCCGCGAACACGATCGCGCGTCGATTGAAGGGAAAGCCCACGGGTCCGTTCAAGTACCGCGATCTCGGCAGCGCCGCAACGATCGGGCGCTTTCGCGCGGTCGTGAACTTCAAGGGACTGCGCCTGAGCGGTTTTCCGGGCTGGACGGTTTGGGCGGGCATCCACCTCACCTTCCTGAACGGATTCAGCAACCGCATCGGCACGCTGATCAAGTGGACGCGCGCGTTCATCGGCCGCGCGCGCCCGGAGCGCGAGTTCAGCGTCATGCACACGGGCGGAGACCTCAGTGTTCCCGTGGACGTGCGCGCCGTGGTTCAGCCGAATCCCCTGCCGGTGGCCAGTCAGCGTGCCGCCTCGAAGCGGGCCGCTCCGCCGTCCGTGCCCGCCGAATGAGAAGCGCACGCCCGTGAGCACCGAACTCGCGCGCTGGCAGTTCGCGACGACCAGCATCTACCACTTCCTCTTCGTGCCCGTGACGATCGGGCTCGCGTTCCTCGTCGCGCTGTTGCAGACCACATGGCATCGCACGGACAACCCCGAGTACAGGCGCCTGACGCGCTTCTTCGGCACGCTCCTGCTGATCAACGTCGCGGTCGGCGTGGTCAGCGGGCTCGTGCAGGAGTTCGAGTTCGGGATGAACTGGTCGGCTTACTCGCGCTTCGTCGGCGACGTCTTCGGCGGGCCGCTCGCGATGGAGGGCCTGGCGGCGTTCGCGCTGGAGTCGACGTTCCTCGGGCTGTGGCTGTTCGGCTGGGACCGTCTGCCCAAACGCGTCCACCTCGCGTGCATCTGGATGGTCTCACTCGGCTCGGTGCTCTCGGCGCTCTTCATCATGCTCGCGAACTCGTGGATGCAGCACCCGGTCGGCTACGCGATGAACCACAAGACCGGCCTCCCGGAACTGAACAACATCTGGGCGCTGTTCACGAACGGGACGTTCATCTGGGGCTACATCCACGTGATCCTCGCCTCGCTCGTCACCGGCGCGCTCGTGATGCTCGCGGTCTCGGCGTGGCACCTCGCACACAACCGCGAGTCCTCGAGCGACCGGGTGTCGGCGTTCAAGAGCACCGCGCGCCTCTCGGTGATCGTGCTCACGCCCTCGATCATCCTCGCGATGATGGTCGGCAGCCACCTGGGCGTCGTGCAGACCAAGTACCAGCCAATGAAGATCGCGGCGGCGGAGGCGCAGTGGGAAACGTGCAAGCCCTGCTCGTTCTCGGCCTTCCAGATCGGCGGCGGCAAGCAGGACGAAACGCCCTCGCAGATCATCGAAATCCCGCACCTGCTCTCGCTGCTCGCCACCGGCAGCTGG
>DATJOE010000011.1:0-5250 GCA_035507305.1 Solirubrobacteraceae bacterium
GAGCCACAGACCCGTAGCCGCAGCCGGGGCGAGGTCTCGCGCAGCCTTGAGAAGGACCGGATCAGCGTCTCGACGCCGAAGCGAGGGGCCAGCCCGCCGTGATAGAGAAGCTGCAGCGGACCGTCCGGCGACCAACGCACGGGCTCACGCGCTGGGCCGAAGACGCCCTGATCGGGAGAGTTCATCACCACGGTCGTGCGGCCCACGCCGACCCCGCGTCCTTCGAGCCGAAGACGTGCCTGGTCGGTTACGACGATGACCCGGGATGCGAGCATCGCGCTCAGCCGCTCCTCGTACTTCAGCAGGCGTTCGAGCAGCCCGCCCGGTGGGCGCGCGAACTTGCTCGTGAACAGCTCCGGGAAGGTGTCGTGCACGTTGAGAATCACCGGCACGCCGCGCAGACGCGGGCGCAGCGCCGCGAACGTGAGCACGTCGGGCATGTTGTGAACCTCGACGAGGTCAAAGCGCGTGGAGGCATCGAGCGCGCTCAAGCGCCGCAAGGCCTTCGCGAGAAACACGCCGTAGTCGCGCAGGTAGGCACCCGCACCGCCGCCGGCCTTCTCCTTTGCGAGCGGGTGGACACGGATCACTCCTTCGCCCACGCGCAGCTCCTCGCGCTCGCCGACGCAGATCAGGTCGACTTCATCGCCCCGCTCGGCCAGCGCTCGCGCCTGGCGCTGGATCCGCGAGTCCAGGCGAAAATCCGAGAGGTGAATCATCGCCACGCGCAAAGCGCGCCCATGCGGCGACTCGCCCTCGATCCCCTCTTGCACGTCGAGTGAAGCCTCGGCGCTCGTGACGGTGGCCGAATTCAGCACAGCGCCACTTCCCCACCGTCGCCGACGTTCAGGCGCAGCGCGCGCGGTAGCGAGAAGTCGCGGAAGACCAGCGCATCGTGGCCGACGACGCTGCCGACGAGCCTCCCGCCAATGTGGGTGATCTTCGCCCGCGGCAAGATGATCGAGCGCTCGATCTCGGCGCCCTCGACTTGGACTTCCGCGCCGATCGAGGTGTAGGGACCGATGTAGGCGTCCACGACCTGCGCGTTCGGACCGATCACCGTGGGGCCGACGATCGTGCTCGACTCTACGCGCGCGGTTGGGTGCACAACGACGCAGCCCTCAATTCGGTTTGCCTCATCCTCGAAGCTCACGCTGCCGTTCGCCTGGTGGGGCAGGAGATCGAGCAGAAAGCGGTTTAGCTCTAGTAGCTGTCTGGTCGAGCCGCCGCATTGCAGCCATCCCTCGATCGGTCGGATCGCCACGTTCGCGCCCCCGCGAGCAAGTCGCTCGGAGATCCCCGCGAGGTCGAGCCGCCCGTCTCGCCACCACTGTGCGGCTCCCGCGCGTCGCAGGGCCCCAGGGCCCAGCATGCAGACGCCTGCCAGCTCGAGCGCTTGGCCGTTTACCGCGTAGCCCACGGAGCGCAGCAGGCGGTGGGTGCCGAGCGCGGTCGACTCACCCGAGGAGCGGTGCACATAGGCGACCACGTCCGGGCGCTCGTCCTCGGCCTGCGCCTGCACCAGCTCGGACAGCGGCTGCGTCGGCAGCCCGTCCGCGACGTGGAGGAGGCACGGCCGCTCGCCGACCAGCTCCGCGACCGCGTTTACCGCGTCCTCGAGCGTGCGCTCGTGGCCGTAGGGGACAAAGCAGATGTCGACGTCCGCCGGCCCTTCGCCGGCTATCGAAGCACGCAGATCGTCCAGACCCCAGCTCGGAACGATCAGGGTGGCGCTGTCAACCCCCGCGCGCTTGAGTTGATCGAGTACGTGGCAGACGATCGGCCGGTTGGCGACGCGCTGGAGCAGGCCGCCGGCCGCGCCGGCGCTGGTTGTGGGCATTAGCACCCCCATCAGGGTCATAACTTGCTTAACGCGCGGAGCATGCCGCTGCTCGCGCGCTAACAACGATCTCCATCGCCGAAAGTTCGGCCGCGCGTCCCCCGTTGCTCAAGTGAAGGCGAGGCGATCGAACTGGAATTCGTCGAGATACTCAAGGCTCTGCGCAGGCGCTGGATCGCCACGACGCTCGTCGTCGTGCTCGCGGTCGGCTCCGCCGCGGGACTCAAGCTCAGCTCGCACAGCGTGCCCACGGGCGCGGCGACCGTGCAGATCCTGGTCGACGCCCCGACCTCCGAGCTCGCGAACCTGACGCAGAACCCAACGCCGCTGATCTCGCGCGCCGCTGTGTTCGCCCAGGTCATGACGAGCCAGGCCGTGCTGCAGAACATCGCCGAGGTGGCCAAGGTGCCCGTCACGCAGATGACTGCCCAAGGGCCGTACAGCGGCGCGGGCGAATCGCTCGACGTGATCACCCCCGCCGAGGCTCGTAGCAACCAGCTCGTCGCCGAAAAGGCTCCCTACCGGATGACCTTCCTGGCCCAGCAGAACGAGCCGGTGATCACCGCGACGGTCCAGGCTCCGAGCGTGCCCGCGGCCGAACAGGTCGCCGGTGCGATCTACACCGGCACCCAGAACTATGTGAAGGCGATCCAGCACGAAGGCCACACGCCCGAGGCCGACAAGGTCACGCTGCGACAGCTCGGCTCGCCGCAGGCCGCATCTGTGAACGGCAGCTCACGGACGACCATGGCGGCAGCCGCGTTCCTCGCTGTGCTGATCATCGGCTTGCTGGTGATCCTCGGCATCGAGGGGCTGTTCAAGCGTGATCGTGAGCTCGAGGGTCTCGAGCGCGAGATTGCCGAGTTCGACCCGCTCGCACACGACGCGGCCGCGCGACGGCCGCTGGTCTCAGCGGGCGAGCGCCGCCGATGAGACCCGCCGCGCCGCCCCGGGCCTCCCGGTGGCGGCGGTTGGCCCCGATCGGCGCGCTGTGCACGCTGGCCGCGATCGCCGCGGTCGCGATCGGCTACAGCCCCACGATCGCCCCACCCGGCCTGCACGCCCGCAGCGTCCAGCTCGGCGCTGCCCGCTCACAGCTGCTGATCGACAACACAGATTCAGCGCTCGCCGACATTGGTACCCAGACTCAGTACCAGACCGAACTCGGCAGTCAGCTCGCGCTGAGCTACGCGCTCTACCTACGCGGTGACGCCGCGACCGCCGAGATCGGCCGCGAGATCGGGCTCGGCTCGCGCAGCATCTCCGCGTCGGGCCCGTTCACACTGCTGCTCGAACGCACCAACTACGCGCGCAAGCTGCCCACCCTGCCCGAACCGCGCAACGTCGACGGCTCCTACCGTCTGCTGACCGACGTCGACGGGGCACATCCCGTCCTCTCGCTGTACGCCCAGGCCCCCACGGTGCATGAGGCGGTCGCGATCGTCGAAACGGCCCGCGGTCTGCTCGAACGGCACCTCGACGGAGACCAGACGGACCACCCGCTGCCAGGCAACTCCGACGTAGTCGTGCGCCCACTCGGGCCGACGACCGCTGGACTCGTGGGTTCCGGAGCGCGCTGGCAGCTGATGGCCTTTGGCTTCTTCGCGGTGATGCTCGTTGGAGGCAGCCTGCTGTGGGCCCGTCGGCGGCGCACGGCGCGCGCGCATGATGCCAAGAGCTCGATCGCGAAGCTCGACAGGCTCGACGACCCGCTCCCGGGCGCTGACGAATGGCCGCACACGCGGCGTGCGCTGCCCTGGGCGCTCGCTGCGTTCATCGCGATGCTGTTCCTCGTCCCGTTCGACGCGATCGCCCTGCCCCTGCACCTGCCGGTGAACGGGACGCTCGACCGTCCCGTGTTGATTGCACTGGGGATGCTGTGGTTCGCGACCCTCGCCGTCGTCAGCGGGGCTGCACGCCCGCGGATGCGCCTCGGCCGTATCCACTACGCGGCCCTCGCGTTCTTCGCGGTGTGCCTGCTTAGCGTTGCGCTGAACGGTCAGGCGCTAGCGAACATGACCGAGGTCGGACTGACGGTGAAGAAGCTCGCGCTGCTCGCCTCCTACATAGTCTTCTTCTTTATCGCCGCGTCGGTCCTTCGCCCGCGTGAGGTCGCACGCTTCGCCGCGCTGATGGTCGGCCTCGGGGTGATCGTCGCGCTCGGCACGATCATCGAGTACCGCTTCCACTACAACCTGTTCTACGAACTGTGGGGCACTGTGCTCCCGGTCACCAAGCCAAACGGGTTCGACACGATCGACTCGATCGGTCGACTCACGATCTACGGGCCGACGCTCCAACCGCTCGAGCTCGCCGCGATGCTCGCGATGGTGCTGCCGTTTGCGATCCTGGGCGCGATCGACGCGAAGACCCGGCGCCAGCGGATCCTCTACATAGTCGCGGTCGGGTTGCTGCTCGCGGGCGGTGTCGCCACTGCGCGCAAGACGAGCCTCGTCGTGCCGGCGGTCGTGATCGTGCTGCTCGCCTGCTACCGCCCCCGCGACGTGTTCCGCACAGTCGGGCGGCTCTGCATCGTGCTGTTCGCGATCGTCCACTTCACCTCGCCCGGAGCGCTCGGGTCGGTGATTAACCAGCTCGAACCTGGCCACGTGAACAGCGCACTGACCACGACCGATCGCACCGCGCGCTATGACGCGGTCACGCCCGATCTGCTGCGCCACCCGCTAATCGGACGCGGCTATGAGAGCTATGACCCGCAGAAGTACCGGATCCTCGATAACCAATACCTCGATCTGCTGATCACGGTCGGGGCGATCGGCACGCTGCTCTACCTCACGATCTTCGCCGCGATGATCAGCGCCGCGCGACCGCTGATCCGAGATCGGAGCGGGCACGATCCCAGGCGCGCCTCGCTCGCGCTCGCTGCAACCGTCACCGTGATCGCCGTCGCGATCGGCAGCGCGCTGTTCGACGTGCTCTCCTTCCCGCACGTTCCCTATTTGCTGTTCTTCGTCGCCGCAATGATCGTCGCCCTGCGGGAAGCCTCGCCTGCGGCCGAGCCCGCCCGGCTACGCGTCGCGCCCCCTGTCGTCAGCGCAGGGCCCAACGTCGCTCCCGGGGAGCCCGGGCCACAGCCACCCGGGCCAGTGCCGACCCCGCCTGAGACGCGGGAACCAGTGCTGGTCTGAAGCGTTGCGCTGCTCAGGGGCGAACCCGCGGACCGGTGGCAACTCGGACGCTATTAGCGCAAGACCCCAGCCCGCCGCCGCCCCGCTTCCTTCCAGCTGAGGACACGGCCACGGAGCCTAAGCGAGTTCGGCTGAATCGATAGGCCGGACGCGAGTAGGCGGCGTCCGCCCCGATCGATCGAGTGCACCTCGTAATAGCGAGATCCTGGTTTTGAGCGTTCGCGGTTGAGCACGATCCACCCCACCGAGCCCGTTTCGCCG
>DATJOE010000012.1:0-17982 GCA_035507305.1 Solirubrobacteraceae bacterium
GCCGGCGCCCTACCCCTCGCAGGCAGCGATCGCCTCGGCGGTCCGCTGGCTGGACGCACGTGCGGGACACACCTCGCTCGCGGTGCTCGACAACCGCGGACGCCTGACCGGCATCCGCATGCGCTCACACTTCCAGAGTGCGAGCGTCGTGAAGGTGATGTTCCTCACGGCCTTCCTACAGCGTCTCGCCGCCGATCACGCGGGCATCAGCGCGCTCGACCGCTCGCTGCTCTATCCGATGATCCACGAATCGAATAACGACGCGGCCTCAGCGGTGCTCGACCGTGTGGGGCTCCCAGCGATCGCGCGCGTCGCGCGCGAAGCGGGCATGCGCGACTACGCCCCTGGCGTGGGCTGGTGGGCTTTCACGCAGACTTCAGCCGCTGACCAGGCGCGCTTCTTCATCGCGATCGAACATCTGATCCCGCGACAGTTCTGGCCCTACGCACGTGGGCTAATGGCGGGGATCGAGCCTGAGCAGAGCTGGGGCATCCCCGAAGTCGCGCGACCCCTCTGGCAGGTCTTCTTTAAGACCGGCGCGCTGCCTTCGGAGGGCCTGTTCAACGAGACGGCGCGGCTCGAGCACGGCTCGAGCACGTTCACGATCTCGGTCTTCAGCACCGGCGACCCCTCCCAGGCCTACGGCGAAGAAACGATGCGCGGGGTCGGCGAACGACTGCTCGCGGCCCAGCCGCCGCGCTCGCGCTGAGCTCGGCTCGCAGCTCGGCCACCGCGCTCACGCTAAAGACTCAGCTCGCGGCCCCTGATGTGACGTCGAGCACAGCGACGGCGACGACGTCGGAGTAGGCTGAACCACATGTCCACGAGGGAGGACAGCACTGCGCTAGATGACAAGCCCTCGGTGCTGATCGTGGGCGCGGGGTTCGGCGGGATCGCGATGGCGATCGAGCTCAAACGCCACGGCTTTCAGCAGGTCACGATCCTCGAGCGTGCCCCCGACCTGGGCGGCACCTGGTACTACAACGGCTACCCCGGCGCGGCGTGCGACGTGCCGAGCCACCTCTACTCGTTCTCCTACGCCCAGCGGCGCGACTGGTCGCGACTGTGCTCGCCCCAGGCAGAGATCCACGACTACCTGCGCGGGGTAGCTAGCGCGAACGGCGTCGAGCGCGAGGTTCGCTTCGAGCAGTCAGTCCGCTCTTGCGCCTGGGACGAGCGGGCCGCACGGTGGCTGGTCGAGACCGAGTCCGGCGAGCACCTGCAGGCCGATGCGCTCGTGCTCGCGACCGGGCAGTTGCATCAGCCTTCCACGCCGCAGATCGAGGGGATCGAGACGTTCGCGGGGCGCAGCTTTCACTCATCGGCGTGGGATCACGAGTACTCGCTGTGGGGGCGACGCGTCGCGGTGGTGGGCACGGGCGCAAGCGCGGTCCAGTTCGTCCCGGAGATCGCGCCGCAGGCCGCACAGCTCACGGTCTTCCAGCGCACGGGCAACTGGTTCTTGCCGCGCCGCAACCGTCGCTACCCACGCCTGGTCCGCGCGGCGATCGAACACATCCCGGGCATCCAAGAGTTCCGGCGCAACTTCATGTTCCAGTACTGCGAGGCGCTGACCGCCTCGATCCGCCACCCGCGCACGATCGGGCGGTTGCTCGCGCTGCGCTCGGTGATCTTCATGCGCTCGCAGCTCAAAGACCCCGAGGTCCGCCGCAAGGTGTGGCCCGGCTACACGTTCGGCTGCAAGCGCGTGCTGTTCAGCTCGGCCTTCCTGCCCGCGCTGCAGCGCGAGAACGTCGAGGTCGAGACCGAGCCGATCCAGCGCGTCGTGCCCGAGGGAATCGTCACCGCCGACGGCGCCTTGCACGAGGTGGACATGATCGTCTGGGGCACGGGCTTCAAGACGACCGACTTCATGTTCCCGATGGAGGTGCGCGGCGTCGGCGGCACGCCGCTGAGCGAGGCGTGGGCCGGGGGAGCGCGAGCCCACCTCGGGATCACGGTGCCGGGCTACCCGAACATGTTCGTGATGTACGGCCCGAACACGAACACCTCGGGCGGCTCGATCATCTACTACCTGGAGGCGCAGGCGGGCTACATCCGCCAGGCGCTGGGGCAGATGCACGCGCGCGGGGCCGGCGCGATCGAGCTGAAGCGCGAAGTTCACGATGCCGCGGACCGCGCGCTGCAAGCGCGCTTCGCCGGGACCGCCTGGACGATGTGCGACTCCTGGTATCGCGATGAGCGTGGGCGGATCGTCGCGAACTGGCCCGGTTACATGCGTGAGTACTTCGAGGCAACCGAAACGCTCGACCCGAGCGAGTACGCGTTCACGACCGCCGTCCCCGCCGAGCGGGTCGCGGCCTGACCGGATCGGAGAGTGGAGATGTACGACTACGTGATCGTCGGCGCGGGCTCGGCGGGCTGCGTGCTCGCGAACCGCCTAAGCGAGGACCCCGAGGTGCGCGTGCTGCTGCTCGAGGCCGGTGGGCGCGACCGCTCACCGAAGATCAAGATCCCTGCGGCGTTCGGTGAACAGTTCCACACCAAGCTCGACTGGGACTATGCGACCGAGCCCGAGCCCTACGTCGACGACCGCTCGCTGTACGTCCCGCGCGCGAAGACGCTCGGCGGCTGCAGCTCGATGAACGCGATGCTCTACGTGCGCGGGCGCCCGCTGGACTACGACGCCTGGGAGGCGCAGGGCGCCCCGGGCTGGAGCTACCGCGACGTGCTGCCCTACTTCTTGAAGTCCGAGGACAACGTGCGCGGTACCTCGGAGTTCCACGCCGCGGGTGGTCCGCTCAGCGTCTCCGAGCAGCGCTCGCCGCGGCCGATGAACCGGCGGTTGCTGGAGGCGAGCGAGGCCGCGGGCATACCCCGGATCGCCGACTACAACGGTCCCGAGCAGGACGGCGTCTCGATGTTCCAGGTCACGCAGCGAAATGGCCGTCGCTTCAGCACGGCCGACGCTTTCCTGCGCCCCGCGCTTCCTCGCCCGAACCTGGAGGTGCGCACTAAGGCGAGCGTACTCGGCGTCGAGCTACAGGGCGACCGCGTCGTTGGCGTGCGTCTGCGCAAGGGCCGCCGCGGCGAGGAGACGATACGCGCGGAGCGAGAGGTGATCCTCTCGGCGGGGGCGATCAACTCGCCGCAACTGCTGCTGCTCTCGGGGATCGGCCCCGCGGAGGAGCTGCGCGCCGCGGGCGTCGAGCCCAGGCATGAGCTGCCAGGCGTGGGGCGCAACCTGCAAGACCACCCGTTCGTGACCGTGCTGTGGGAGGTCTCCGACGAAACGACTCTCTACAAGGCCGACCACCCCAAGCA
The DNA here is from genome assembly GCA_035507305.1 of Solirubrobacteraceae bacterium. Classification (GTDB taxonomy): domain Bacteria; phylum Actinomycetota; class Thermoleophilia; order Solirubrobacterales; family Solirubrobacteraceae; genus Palsa-744. Next base: position 3,286 of record DATJOE010000012.1, read on the forward strand.
CCTCGCCGAGTGGCTGTTGCGCCGCTCGGGCAAGCTGACCTCGACGGTCGCTGAGGTCTGCGCGTTCGTGCGCACGCGCGGCGGCCTGCCCGCGGCGGACATCCAGTTCCACATGGGCGCCGCCTACTTCGAGAACCACGGGCAGGAGGAATACGACGGGCACTGCGTCGTGATCGGCCCCGTGCTCGTTTCGCCGAAGGCGCGCGGGCGGGTGTGGCTGCGCTCGGCGGACCCCGCCGCGAAGCCGCGGATTCTCACGAACAGCCTCTCCGAGCCCGAGGACGTCGAGTCGCTGCTCGCGGGAGTCACGCTGGCGCGCGAGATCGCGACGAAGTCGCCGCTCGCTGAGGTGATCCTCAAGGAGCTGAAGCCCGGCCCTGAAGCGATCGACCGCGAGCAGCTCGAAGCCGACCTGCGCCGTCGAATGGACCTGCTCTACCACCCAGTGGGCACCGCCCGGATGAGTGACACCCATCCCGAGGCCGTGGTCGACTCCCATCTGCGCGTGCACGGCCTACAAGGACTGCGCGTGATCGACGCCTCGATCTTCCCCGTGATCCCTGGTGGCAACACGAACGCGCCGACGATTATGGTCGCCGAGCGCGGCGCGGACCTGATCCGCGGACGCATCGCCGCGCCCGGCGTGGGAACCGCCCCGAGCGCACCCAACGCGGCCGCAGCCGCGGCATGATCAATTACCACCGCGAGGGCTCAGGCCCACCGCTCGTGCTGATGCACGGGGTCGGGCTCTCCTGGCAGATCTGGCGCCCGGTGATTGGCCCGCTCGCGCCGGACTTCGACGTGATCGCCTGCGACTCGCCGGGCTTCGGCGACTCGCCCGCGCTGGCGCCGGGCGTCGAGCCCGCGATTCCCGCCTACGCCGAAGCGTTCGCGTCGTTCTTCGCGGAGCTGGGACTCGGGCGCCCGCACGTCTCGGGCAACTCGATGGGCGGCGCGATCGCGCTGGAGCTGGCGCGGCGCGGCGCGGTGTCCTCAGTGAGCGCGCTCTCCCCCGCGGGCTTCTGGACGCCAGGCGAACGGCGCTTCTGCCAGGAGTCGCTGCGCTCGCTGACGCGTATCCCGCGCGCGGCGCAGCCCGCGGTGCTCGCGCTCGCGGGCACGCGCGCGGGAGCGACCGCACTGTTCTGGCAGACGTTCGGCAAGCCGTGGCGGATGCCCCGCGAGGAGCCGCCGCGAATCCTGCGCAACGCCTGGGCCTCCCCCGCGCTGGCGGGCGCACTCACGGCGTTTGACTCCTACGCCTTCGAGCGCGGCGAGGAGCTGGACCCCGCCACGCCAGTCACGGTCGCCTGGGGCGTGCAGGACCGCCTGCTGCCCTACCGCACCCAGGCGCCGCGCGCGCGGCAACTGCTTCCCCGCGCGCGCCATCTCTCACTCGGCGTGGGCCACGTGCCGTTTTTCGACGATCCACCCGCGGTCGCGGAGACGATCCGCTCGAGCGCTCGGCTGCCGTAGCCTCACTGCACGCGAACGCGCTCGCGTGCATACTCCGCGGCATGGATCACGCCGAGGCACGCGATCTGCTCGCGCGCGAGCGCGCCCGCATCGAAGCCGCGCTCGCCGAGCTGGGCGAACCCGAGGGCGACGAAGAAGCCGACGCCTTCGACGACGGCGACTCCGCCCCCGAGCTCGTTGAGGAGGAGATCGACGAGGCGCTCGCCGCGCCGCTGCAAGACGAGCTCGCCGCCGTGGAACGAGCCGAACAGCGTCTTGCCGAAGGCACTTACGGCCTGTCGATCGAGAGCGGCGAGCCGATCCCCGAGCCGCGCCTGCGGCGGTTTCCCTGGGCCGAGCGGACTGCCGAGGAGCAGGCTCGCTTCGAGGCCGGCCGCTAGCCCGCCCACCGACTGCCGCCTGTCCATTTCAGGACGGCTCGTTCGTCGTCCAGGCGAGCGTTCATATCATCGAGCGCGCGAATCGAGACGAAAGGCCCTCTGCCATGAGCACCAGCGCAAACGTCGACTCCCCAACCGCGACCGCCGGCGCACCCGAGCCTTCGGAGCTGATGAGCACGCGTGCGAAGAACTTCGCCCTCGCGCTGCTCGCGATGACCCAGTTCGTCGTCGTGATCGACGCTTCGATCGTCAACGTCGCCCTGCCCTCGATCGGCAAGGCGCTCAAGTTCTCCCAGGACGATCTGACCTGGGTCGTCAACGCCTACACGCTCACCTTCGGCGGCTTCCTGCTGCTCGGCGGGCGGCTCGCCGACCTGATGGGGCGCCGGCGGATGTTCACGATTGGGCTCGTCTTCTTCTCGCTCGCGTCGCTGCTCGGCGGGCTGGCTCAGTCCGAGGCCTGGCTGATCGCCGCGCGTGCCGTGCAGGGTATGGGCGCCGCGATCGTCTCCCCCGCCGCGCTCTCGATCATCACGACCACGTTCGCCGAAGGCGCCGAGCGCAACCGCGCGCTCGGCGTGTGGGGTTCGGTCGCGGGCGCCGGAGGCGCTGCAGGCGTGCTGCTCGGTGGCATCCTCACCACCGGCCTGTCTTGGCGCTGGGTGCTGTTCGTGAACGTCCCCATCGGGGTGATCTGCGCGTTCCTCTCCCCGCGCCTGCTGCTCGAGAGCCGCGCCGACGTCGGCACGCGCAAGTTCGACATCCCCGGCGCGATCACCGTGACCGGCGGCCTCGCGCTGCTCGTCTACGCGCTCGTCAACGCCGTCAACGCCGGCTGGGGCTCGACCGAAACGCTGCTCCTGATCGCCGGCGCGCTCGTGCTGCTAGTCGCGTTTATCGCGATCGAGTCGCGCTCCCGCGCGCCTTTGATGCCGTTCTCGATCTTCCGCCTGCGCACGCTGCGCGGCGCCGACACCGTCGCGCTGTTGATCGGCATGTCGCTGTTCTCGATGTTCTTCTTCATCTCGCTCTACATGCAGCAAGTGCTGCACTACTCCGCGCTGAAGGCCGGGGTCTCCTACCTGCCGCTCGCCGTCGCGATCATCCTCTCCGCGGGCGCCGCCTCCGTGGGCGTGACTCGCTTCGGCTTCAAGCCAATCCTGTTCGCGGGCCTGTTGTTCGTCGCGGGTGGGCTCTATTGGTTCTCGCACGCGCCCGCGCACGGCGGCACGTTCGCCGGCGACATCCTCGGCCCCTCGATCCTCGCCGCGATCGGGCTCGGGCTCTCGTTCGTGCCCGTCACGATCGCCGCCGTCACCGGGACCCGCCCACAGGAGGCCGGGCTCGCCTCGGGGCTCGTCAACACCGCCCAGCAGGTCGGCGGCGCGCTCGGCCTGGCGATCCTCGCCTCGATCGCCAACAGCCGCACGCAAGACGTGATGAACGGTGGCGTGCATAGCCTGCCCGTCGCGCTAACTAAGGGCTTCGAGCGCGCGTTCCTCGTCGGCTCGTTCTTCGCGCTCGCCGGCGCGCTGCTCACGCTGCTGTTGATCTCCACGCGCGACAGCCGCGAGCATTCGCTCGCGGCGCGCGCGGAGGGCGGCGACGGGGCGGCGGCCGCCCCCGCCCAAGGCTGACGCTCCGCACCGGCGGGCGCCGCGCCGAAACGCGCGGCGAGCAGCCGGGAAGCAGGACTGCTCAGGCCGCGAGCAGCGCCACGAGCTTGTCGAGCTGGCTCGACCAGCCCGCCTTCGCCATGTCCACCAGCTCGTCGGCGCAGACGAGTTTCGAGGTCACTACGACCTTTGTGCGCCCGTCGCCGAGGTCGATGAACTCGACGCTCGTCTCCACCGACTCGATCATCTCGTGCTCGGTGCTGTCCTCGCCGAATGCGAGCCGGGACGGCGGTTCGACCACGCGGAAGTGGCCGTCGTCCGGGTATTCGGTCCCGTCGGGACCCACCATCGTCATCCGAGCGACGCCGCCGGGACGCAGGTCGAACTCGATTTTCTCGCGCGGCGTCATGAAGTGCTCGGGTCCCCACCACTTCGCGACCTCGTCCGGGTCGGTCCACATCTTCCAAACCAGCTCGCGTGGGGCGTCGAACTCGCGCTCGATCACGATCGCGTGCTCGGACATCGACAGCTGCTCAGTCATTTTGCTCGGCCTTTCGTTGGATCTCTTGTAGGTGTGACGCGAGGCGATCGAGGCGGCCTTCCCACGTCTCGCGGTACTGCTCGAGCCAGTCCGCCGCGTCGCGCAGTGCCGCCGGCGCGATCCGCGACGGGCGCTGCTGAGCCGCGCGCGAGCGCGTGATCAGCCCCGCGCGCTCCAGCACCCCCAGGTGCTTTGAGACCGCCTGCACGCTGAAGGGGAAGGGCTCTGCCAGCTCGTTCACCGTCACCTCGCCGCCCTCCGCGAGGCGCGCGAGGATCGCGCGGCGGGTCGGGTCCGCGAGCGCCGCGAACGTGTGGCTCAGCTGATCGGTCGCCACGGCTTATTCATCCAGTCGTTTGATCAACCATTCAGTTGAATACTACACGACAGGAATGCAGGCCGTCAAGTCGATCGAGTCGAAGCGACGGTCTAGAGCGCGGGGACCGCGGCCGGCTGCTTAGCCGCCCGCTTGGCCACGTACATCGCGACGTCCGCGCGGCGCAGCAGGTCATCGACCGCGTCCGCATCGCGGGCCAACGCCGTGCCGACGCTGATCCGCGGTCGCAGCTCGGCCTCTCCCACGATCGCGGGCTCGCCCACGGCCTCCTTCAGGCGCTCCGCGATCATCTTCAGCGTCTCGTGCGCGTTCTGCAGCTCGGGGCACAGCACGACGAACTCGTCGCCCGCGTAGCGTGCCACGAGGTCGCTCGAACGCGCCGCTTCGGTGAGCCTCTCCGCGACGAGCGCGAGCAGTTCGTCGCCCGCGTGGTGGCCGAGTTTGTCGTTCACCAGCTTGAAGCCGTCCAGGTCACAGAACAGCATCCCCAGATCGTTGCCCGTGCGGATCCGTTTGCGCAGCGCCAGCGCGATTGCCTCCTCGAGGAAGGCGCGGTTGGCCAAGCCCGTCAGCGAGTCCTTGATCGATAGCCTGCGCAGGTCGACGTTCGCGCGCGCCAGCTCCTTGGAGAGCTTGCGCAGCTTCAGGTGCGCGGCCGTCTGGCGCGCCAGCACACGCAGCGCCTCAAGGGCCTGCTCACTCAGCTCGCGGGGGCCCCGCGTGTCGGCCACACAAACCGAACCGATCGGATGGCCCTCCTCGGTGACGATCGCCGCGCCCGCGTAGAAGCGCAGCCCCGACTCGCCCGCCACCATCGGGTTCCCCGCCCAGTCCGGGTCCGTCCGCGTATCCGCGACCACGAACAGACCGTCCTCCTGCACGATTGTGCGGGCGCAGAACGAGACGTCGCGCGGGGCTTCGGAGTCCTCTAGTCCCACGAGCGCCTTGCCCCATTGACGGTCCGCATCGATGAAGTTCACGACCGCGATCGGCGTGTCGCAGATCGTCGCCGCCAGGTGCACTACATCGTCATAGATCTGCTCGGGCGGTGTGTCGAGGATGGCCAGCTCGCGCAGCGTCGCCAGCCGCTCCTGCTCGTTGGGCGGGATCGGCGCGTCCATTTGCTCGAATCTTCGGCATTCCAGCGCCGGTTCTTGAGCTTCGCGCAGCTTCGCGGGCGCGGCCTGCTTCGCACCCGCGGCTTAGTCCTCCTGCGAGCCCAAGCGCTCGATGCTCACGAAGCGGGCGACCGCCAACAGCGCCGCGAGCGCGGCCGCCGCGATCCACACGCGAGGGTCGCTCGCCGAGAGCGATTTCGCCTGCGAGCCCAGGTAGGTGACGATTACCGTCAGCGGTAGGTAGCCGACTGCGGTCGTCCAGGCGAAACGCCACAGGCGAACCCGGGCCGCGCCCGCGACGTAGCCCGTCAGGCTGAACGGCACGATCGGGATCAGACGCAGGGCGAGCAGCAACGTCGCGCCGCCGCGCTGCACCAGCCGCTCCAGTTCGGCAAAGCGCCGTGCGCCGAAGATCACGCGGATCAACGGCTGGCCGATCGACCAGCCGAGCGCGTAGGCGAGCAGGCCTGAGACCAACCAGCCGCCCACCGCGAGCGCGAGGCCCGGCAAGAAGCCATACACGAAGCCCGCCGTCGCGGTGACGATCTCGGTCGGGTAGAACAGCACCGCGTGCGCGAGCATCAGCGCCAGCAGCAGCGCCACGCCCTCCGCGCCCAGGTCGCGGAACTCATGGCGCAGGCCGCCCAGGTCGCCGCTCAGCGCGTGCCCGACCGCGTGACGCAGATCGGGCACCGCGACGATGATCCCCGCGCCCGCGATCACCCCCGCGAGCGACAGCGCCAGCTCGCGACGGCGCACGCTCTCGCGCCCGCCGTCGGCCCCCGGCCCGCTGTCGGCCCCCTGCGCGTCCCGCACGCGGTCCTTCATGCCATTGAGCATGACACGCTCCGAGCGCACGCCCGGCTCGATCAGGCCTTGCGGGCCGCCGGCTCGTAGGTCAGTACCGCCACGCCCTCGCCCACCGCTTTCGAGTTCGTCAGCGCGAGCGCACGCTTCTCCTCGGACTCGCCGAACAGCCGCTTGCCGCTGCCGAGCACAACAGGGAAGACCATCAGCCGCAGCTCATCGATCAGCTCGCGCTCCAGCAGCCCCTGCACGAGCTGAGCGCTGCCGTGCACGACTATGTTCCCCTCCAGCGATTGCTTCAGCGCCACGACTTCCTCGCCCAGTTCGCCACCCAGCACCGTCGTGTTGTTCCACGAGGGGTCCTTCAACGTCGAGGAGACCACGTACTTCGGCATGCCGTTGAACTTCTCCGCGAACTCGCCCTCCATGCTCGGCCACGCCGCCGCGAAGCCTTCATAGGTCCGACGACCCAGCAGCAGCGCCTGCGAGTCCACCGTCTCCTTCAACTTGAACTCGTCGCCGTCGGCGCCACGGTCCACCTCAAACGTCCAGCCTTGGTGCTCATAAGACTCGCCTCCGCCCGGCGCCTCCATCACGCCGTCGAGTGAGACGAACTCGCTCACGATGATCCTGCCCATCTCGACCACTCCTTTCACTCGTTTACTGCCGGGTAGACGAGGCCCGACTGACAAATTCATCGCGCACACGGAGCCCGTCGAGCCATTTGGGGAATAATCGACCGCGTCGGACGTCAATAGGGGCAAACCCCATCAAAACCGTAAGGGAGCCCACATGAAGACATACGCAATCCGCCGTAAGCAGGCATGGCAGTCGCCTGAGGAGCTCGAACAAGTCGCCGGTCGCTCGAAAGAGGTCGCCGACAGCGAGTTCCCGCAAGACATTCGCTGGATCCGCAGCTATGTGATCGCCGAAGCCGATGGGACGCTTGGCAGCGTCTGCATCTACCAGGCCAGCAGCCCCGAGGCAATCCGCGAGCACGCGCAACGCGTCGAGATGCCCGCGGACGAAATCTGGGACGTGGCCGACACCGTCGTGATTCGGCCCGACCCTGTTGAGGAGGCCGCCGCTTCTTAGCGCGCCGCGGCTGAGCGCTTGGGCGAGAGCCCGGCGCTCAGCCGCGAAGCTGGGCCCGAGCGCGCGCAAGCGCGCCCCGGGCTACTGCCCGGCGAACGGGCGCGAGGTCCCGATCACGTGGCCACTCGCGTCGAGCGCCTGGAGCTCGAGCTGTTTGTAGTCGCCCGCGAGCGGGATCGCGGTCTCAAAGCCCACCTTCGCGTGGGTTGCCAGCACCTTCGGCCGCCCCGCGCCAGGTTCGCCCAGCACGCGCCAGTTAGCCAGGCGGGTCGCGCCGTTCCAGCTTGCGTACACCGTCGTGCGCTCACCGTTCGTACGGGTCGCGCCGACGGGCGGCGCGAGCGGTTCGCCGACCCAGGACTCGAACGTCGCGCGGTAGCTCAGGTCCGGCCCGGGGAGTTCCGCTTCGAACAGCAGCTTCCCGGAGTGGTCAAACGCGGAGAAGTACGGTTCCGAACCCCAACCGACGAATACGTCTCCGCCGGAGAGCAGCTCGGTGTTCCCCATGTATTCCGATTCGAAGCCACCACGCTCGCCGTACTGACCGACTAGCTTCGCCGTGCGAGCCTGCTGGTCGACGTGCAGGACCAAGCCACGCGAGGGACCTGTCGCGCGGACGGAAGTACCTCCGCCGGTCTGCCGGCAGCAGTGGTCATCGAACACCGTGAGCGTCCCGTCTGGCTGCAGATTCACGTCGTGCTGCCACTGAAACGCTGCGTCCTTACCAAAAGTGAAGTCAGAGCGTTTGCCGCCCAGCGTCCACTCGATCCGCCCGCTTGAGATATCGACCAGGTAGGCAGCCCAGGTATTGCGCATCGAGACAAGGAACTTGCCCGCGCCAACCAGCTGGATCGAGTTGATGTGATAGGCGTCCCACGGGAAGCCGTTCGTCGGCAGCGACGCTTCGGACTCGCCCAGCGGGATGTGGTCGAGCGCGTCCCAGTTGCGCAGCAGCTTGCCGGTCTTTAGGTCGTACTCCTGAACTGCCGAGTCGATCAGCGCGCCGTTGTAGGCGCCGCCGTAGCCGGACAGATCCTTCGCGAGATTCTTGTTCGCCGTGACCCATGCCTTGCCGCCGTCGATCACGATCTCGTGCAGCGTCAGCACCCAACCGTCCTTTGCTTTCAGGCGCGCGACCGTCTGGTAGTGCCGGTCGACCACGACGTATTCGCCGCTTTCGGTCGAGCCGGTGTTCGTGACCTTGCCTTGCCACCACGCAAGCGCCGGGTGGCCTTCGTAGCGCTGCAGAGAAAGGTTTGCCGCGACGACGTTCTCGTCCACCGGCTGGAACCACACGGGCTGCAGGTCGCGGTCGAGGATCAGCGGGCCGCTCTGGCCTTGAATCGGGGGTTCGTTCAGGTTGAGGAAGTTCGTCGCGAAGATGTACCCCGACGTGAGCGCTCCCGCGGGGGCTCGCTTCAGCACGCGGAACTTCGGCGGGTGCAGCGACGGTGTCGCGACGTAGCTGTAGGCATTGGTGAGCGTGTACTTGCCCACGGGCGGCGCCTTCGAGCCGGAGAACCCGATCGCCAGCCCCACGAACACGGCGAGCACGACCCCGATCGGCAGCGCCAGCCAACGCACGGGCAACGATGGAGTCGGGGTCGCCTTGGGCAGGGCGAAGAACGTCATCAGCGTGGCGGCCGCGGCGCACCCGGCGCCGATCCAGAAGCCGAGGCTGAAGCCATGCGTCAGCGCGTCGGCGACCTGCTGGCCCGTGCCGATCAAGTGGCTGGAGCGCTGCGTGGCGAGCGTGATCAGCACCGCGAGGCCGAGCCCGCCGCCCACCTGGCGCGAGGTGTTCACGAGGCCAGAGGCGAGTCCTGCCTGGCCCTCTTTGGCTCCTTGCGTCGCGGCGATCGTGGAGGGCACGATCGACATTGCGATCCCCGCCGCGGTCAGCAGCCCGGGGATCATGATGTAGACGATGCCGCTGCCGCTCGTGCCGATCTGCGCCAGCAGAACGAGCCCGGCGGTCAGCATGACCAGCCCGCTGCCGAGCACGGCCCGCACGCCGAACTGCCCCACGAGCTTGCCGGCCCGCGAGGCCACGAACATGATCACGAGCGTCATCGGCAAGAAGATCAGCCCGGTGTGCAGCGGCGAGAGCCCGAGCACCTGCTGCAAGTACAGCGAGCTGAGTATCCACATCGGGAAGATCGAGGCGCTGAACAGCAGCACGATGTTGTTCGCCGCGCGCAACGGCCTGCTCAACTCCTTGAACGGGATCAGCGGATCGGAGGCGACGCGCGTCTCGATGAAGCCGAACAGGCCGAGCAGCAGGACGCCGCCGATGATCGGACCGAGCGCCTCGACCGTGCTCCAGCCCTTCAGGCCGGCTTCGACCACGCCGAACACGAGCACGACTTGGCCGATCGTCAGTGTCAGCGCACCCGCGAGATCGAAGCTCTTGCCGGGATCGCGGCGCCGCTCGCTGACGACTCTGTAGGCGACGAACGCCGCCGCGAGCGCTATCGGGGGGTTGATCAGCAGCACCCAGCGCCAGCTGAGCACTTCGGTGATCACGCCTCCAAGCAGCACGCCCGCGGAACCGCCGAGGCCGTTCATCGCGGCCCATGTGCCGATCGCCCGGTGCAGCTTCGGCCCCGGCTCGAACGACGCGGTGATGATCGCCAGCGAGCACGCTGCCATCAGCGCGCCCGCGACGCCCTGCACCGCGCGCGCTCCGATCAGCGTGGCCTGTTCGGGCGCGAGGCCGCCGATCAACGAGGTCAGGCCGAACATGAACAGCGCGACCACGAACGTGCGCCGCTGGCCGAAGTGATCGGCCGCGCGCCCGCCCAGCATCAAGAAGCCCGCGAAGGAGATCGCGTAGGCGTCGACCACCCATTGAAGCTGGGGCGCCGTGAAGCCGAGCGCGGACTGGATGTGCGGCAGCGCGACGTTGACGATGCTCAGGTCGAGGATGACCATGAACTGCGCCACGCAGCAGACGACCAGCAGCCACATCTGGCCGTTCCCGCGCTTCTCCTCTCCCTGCGCCGGAGCGGGCGTTTGCAGAGTCGCCGTCTCGACGCTCACGCCCACTCACCCCCGCTTACGGAGTCCTTCAATTGGCACCGGGAACGCCTGGTAGTGTGAAACTCAGAGCCCCCGAACGACGATTGGAGCCCGCATGAGAAGAACGCCACTGACCGCCATGCTAACGCTCGTGGCTGTCCTGGCGACGACCCTCGTCGTCGCTGGATGCGGCGGTAAATCGGGGAGCTCCTCGTCTTCGGAATCGAAGTCGAACACGACGACGACGCACAAGCACAAATCGAAACCGGCCTACTAGCGCTCACAGCGCTCAGCACGATCTCAGCGCTCACCGCGATCCCTTAGCGATCGACAGCGAGGAGTAGTAGCCGATCGCCTTCGACGGCTTGGAAGTACCGAGCGTGTGACCGGAGGCGTCGAGCGCCTGCACCGACGCGTAGGCGAACTTGCGAGGGAGCGTCACCGAAGTCTCAAAGCCACTCACCGGGATCTGAGCCTGCACCGTCAGGGCGCCGGCGTTCTGCCCGGCGAGCACGCGCCAGGCCGAGACGCCGGTCGCGCCGTTCCAGCTCGCGTGGATCACAGTCTCTTCGCCCGTGTCGTTCTGGGTGACGAGGATCGAGGGCGGCGTCGCGGGGGTCGCGCTCCACGGGTAGCGGAACGCGCGATAGAACGACATGTCATACGGCTGGTGGGCGTCGAACAGCAGTCTCCCGTCGGGTGAGAACTCGCTGATCGCCGGCACCCCGCCGTAGCCGAGCAGCGCGTTGCCGCTCGCCAGCGTCTGCATGTTGCCCTGGCTCGCGGCGAGCAGCGGCGGGTCCGGGTGGGTGTAGGCCTTAATCAGGCGCGCTTCGTGGCGCGCGAGGTCGAGCTTGATCCGCAGCCCGCGGGACTGTTTGTGGATCGGCGGGTTGGACCCGTCGTCGAAGAACGTGAGTTCATCTGCGGAGAGCATCCGCCCGTCGTGCTGCCAGGCCATCTTCGTCCCGGCGCCCATCTTGAACGAGCTGCGATTGCCGCCCAGGCGCCAGAGCACCTTGCCGCTGCCGCGCTCGAGCTGGTAGCCCGCCCAGGTGCTGCGTGCCGAGATCAGCAGGTTGCCGTCGAGCTGGGGGTCGATCGAGTTGATGTGGAAGTAGTCCCACGGCGTCTTGCCTTCCGGCGCTTCGACTTCGGACTCGTCCGCCCCGACGTGGTCGAGGCTGTGCCATTCCCAGCGAACGAGTCCCGTGCGCATGTCGATCTGCTGGATCGCCGTGTCGACGATCGCCCCGCCGCGCGTGCCGCCGACCGAGCTGAGGTCGCAGCGGATCGGGTTGTAGGCCGTGATGTAGGCGACGCCGCCGGGGAGAACGCGGAAATCGTGCAGGTCCGCTTTCAGCCCGTTGCCCCCGCGCACCCGCGTGAGCGTCTCGTAGCCCGAGCTCATCACGACGTCTTCGCCCTGGCCGAAGCCGAGCGAGAGCACGTGCCCGCGCCACCAAGTCAGCACGCGCCGGCCTTCGTACGTCTGCACGTTGAGGTCCTCTGCGGCTTCGCCGTTCGGCAGCCGCTGGAACCACACGAGCCTGCCCTGCGGCGTGTAGATCAGCGGTCCGTACTGACCGGGACCGGGGCCGTTCGTCGTGAAGATGTCACCCGCCTTGGGGTCGCGGTCGGCCGTCGTGACGGTCATCACGGGTGGCTGCGCACCGGACAGCGTGTAGAAGCTCTGCAGGTCCGCCGGCGAGGCCGGCAGGTTTTCGAAGTCGGTCGTGTGCGCGGTCGAGTACGGGCTGTCGACGCGGAAGCCGAAGGCGACGTGCTTGGCCGAAGCACCCGCGCCGATCGTCGCGCTCACCGTGACGTGCTCTCCCATCGCAAACGGCTTAGTGGGCGCGAAGCTCGCTCCGTCGCCCTGCGAGTAGGCGCTTAGCTTTCCGGCGTGCTCGCCGCTGTGCTCACCCGAGACGCTGACGTGGGTGATTTGCGCAGCGGGTGCGCCCAAGAAGCTGACCTGCGTGCGGGCGTTCGCGGTTTCGCTCTCGGGCGCAGGCGAGACGTCTACGTTCGTGCCCGGCAGCGTCGCGCTGTGCCCCAGCGTCCGGGGCAAGCACTCGGGTGAGTCAGCGTTTGCGCTCGACCCCGAGGAGATTTTCAAGGTCGGCGAGTCGAGCACGACCGCGAGCACGCCCCAGACGAGCGCCGCGGTCGCCACGAGCCCGAGGATGATCAGTAGCTTGCGGCGCATGTAGGAGTGCGACGACACCCGCATGCGCCCCTCGCGCGGCGGATGTCAAGGCCGCAAGCCTGCCACATCCCGCCTTGCGGCACGTAAGAGTTGCGTCAAAACGCTCTGGTGCCCTACAGATCCACCGCACCCGGCGCGAGCACGTCGGGGTCGTGGCCCGGCAGCACCCGCGCGCCCGCGTCGCGCAACGCGCACAGGCGATCGGCCGAGCGCCCCTGCGCCTCGAAGTCATCCGCGAAGCTCGGGAACCTGCGGTCGTCGAGCGTGCTTTGAAAATGGGCGACGTCCACGCCGAGGATCAACTCCTCCCCCACCCGCACCGACTGATGCCCGGGTGTGTGACCCGGCGTGAGCAGCAGCTCGATCGAGCCGTCGCCCAGGAGGTCGTGATCGCCGTCGAGCAGGATCGGCTCCCGCTCGTCGAGCGCGGTCGCGTAGTCGCGCGGGTAGAGGAAGTTGCGCTTGATCGCCTCGGCGTCTTTACCCGCCTCCAATTCGCGCCGCTGCATGTAGATCGGGACCCCCGGCGGCAACAACGTCAACGCACCCACGTGATCGAAGTGCAGGTGGGTGACGACGATCTTCGTCAGCGTGCTTGGGTCGATCTGCTCGACGATCGGCCGGTCTTGCTCGAGCTTGAACAAACCCACCGCGGGGTGCTCGTAGAAGGCGATGGGATCGGCGATCGCGTCGGGGTGTAGCCCCGTATCGATCAGGACCCGCTCGCTCTCGGTCTCGATCAGATAGGCCGGAATCGGGAAGCGGAGCTCCTGCTCGGGCGGCTCGCCTTGGCGGTAGACCGCCGCAGGAGAAGTGATCCAGCCGACGTTGAAGCGTTCGATTCTCATGCGGCGCCTCCAGGTGCGCCGCCTCGCGACGCGTTGGCAACTATTAGACCGACAGTCGGTTTATAATACATCTCGATGAGCGACGGGCGCCGAGAGCGTGGGGCCGCCACCCGTGAGCGGCTACTCGCAGCGGCACGCGAGCTGTTCGGCGAGCGGGGCTTCGAGGGCACCTCGATCGAGGCGGTGCTCGAACGCTCGGGCGTAGCGCGGGGAGCGCTTTACCACCACTTCGCCGGCAAGGCCGAGTTGTTCGACGCGGTGCTCGAGGCCGTCAACGCGGAGCTGGCGGCGGACGCGGCGGCGCAAGCCCGCGGCGGCGAGGACCCACTGGAGAGCCTGCGCAATGGCGCGCGCGCATGGTTGGGCATGGCGCTCGACCCCGCGGTTCAGCGGATCGTGCTGATCGACCCGCCCGCCGTGGTCGGTTGGCGGCGCTGGCGGGAGCTCGACGAACGCTATTGGCTCGGTGGGCTGCACGCGGACCTTCGTCGCCTGGCTCGCGAAGGGCGGGTGCCCGCGGAGCAGGCCGAGATGCTGGCGCAGATGCTCTACGCGGCGCTCAACGAGGCATCGCTCGCGATCGCGAACGCCGAGGACCAAGAGAAGGCGCGAGCCGCCGCGCAGGGCGCGATCGAGGGAGTGCTGCTGCGCGTTTGCGCGGGGTGCGACTAGGCGCGCGCCGACGCTTCGACGGCGCGCGCGTGGACGCGATCGTGCGAGAGCGCGATCGCGTCGTCCAACTGCGCGTGGTAGTGCTCGGCGAACAGCTTCGAGGTCAGCTCACCGCGCGAGGAGACGCCGACCTTCTCGAAGATCGCGCGCAGGTGGTCTCGGATCGTGTGCCGCGAGAGGAACAAGCTCGAAGCGATCTCGTCGGTGCTGAGTCCGCGCGAGACGAGCCTCGTGACCTCGACCTCGCGCGGCGTTAGGCCATAGGCCTTGACGACGATCGGGGCGATCTCCGAGGCCTTTGCAGGCTCGATCACGAGCGCGACGTTGCCGGAGTCGCCGAGCGGCGAGGCGTGGGCGACGAGCCAGACGCCCGAGCGCGTGCGCAGCCGTACGCGACGCCCGGCGTCGTCCTCCTGCGCCAGGGTGCTTAGCGACATGCGCATCAGCTCAGGGTGGATCAGCAAGTTGATGTCATCGCGCCGCCAGCCCGCCGCGAGCTCGTCCAGCCAAGCGTCGGCCTCGCCGGTCGCGCTCAGGATCGCTCCCTCCTCGTCAAGTACCACGACGCCCGGCC
>DATJOE010000013.1:0-4434 GCA_035507305.1 Solirubrobacteraceae bacterium
CGAAGCGTCCGGCGGAGGCAAGCTTCTCGAGCACGGCGATCGTGGTGCCGCCCGCGGGCTCGGTTAGCAGACCCTCGGTGGCGGCGAGCAGGTCGATGCCGGCGAAGATCTCCGGATCGGAGGCGAAGGCGGCGGTGCCGCCGCGTTTGTGGACGGCGTCGATCACGAGATAGCCGTCGCCCGGGGCGCCGATCGCGAGCGAGTGTGCGGCGGTCTCGGGCATGATCGGCACGACCTCGGCCTCCTCTGCGAGGATGGCGCTGGCGATGGGGTTGCAGCCACTGGGCTGGGCGATGTGGATAGCGGTTCGCTGCGTCTCCGCCAGGCCGAGCAGCTGCAGCTCGTTCAGGCCCTTGTGCATACGGGAGGACAGGGTCCCACCGGCGGCGGGGCTGACAATGTGCTCGGGGGACTCCCACCCGAGCTGCTCGACGATCTCAAAGGAAGCGGTCTTTGCGCCCTCGGCGTAGAAGGGTCGCAGCGTGATGTTGGCGAAGTCCATCCCGGTGTCTTCGGCGACCTCGCGACAGCGCCGGTTGGCTTCGTCGTAGTTGCCCTCGACCTGGAAGACCTTGGCTCCGAGTGCGGCACAGGCCTGTGCCTTGGTGTCCTCCAGCCGGTTCGGGTAGCAGATGTAAGCGGCGACGCCTGCCTTTGCGGCGAGTGAGGCGACGGCGGTGCCGACGTTTCCGGTGGACACGCAGCCGAGCTCGTCCTTGCCTCGCTCGAGCAGTCGGGCTACCGACATCGAGACGACGCGGTCCTTGTAGGAGAGGCTCGGGCGGTTGCTCGAGTCGTCCTTGATGTAAAGGTTGCTCAGCCCGAGCTCGGCGCCAAGGCGCTCGGCGCGGATCAGCGGCGTGTAGCCCGAGTGCTGACCTACGCGCGCCTGTGCGCTCGCGTCCACGATCGGCAACAGCTCCTCGAAGTGCCAGATGTTCTGTGGTCGCTCCTCTGCGGGGAAGTCGCGGAAGTGGCTCGCGGCAAGCTCGTAGTCGTAGACAACGTCGAGCCCCTTGCCGCAATCCGGGCACACGAACACGGTTGACTCCAGTGGCCAGCTGTTCTCGCAGCGATGGCAAGCGAGGCCCGTGGCGCACGAGCGCGTTCGTTGCCTCGATCCCTGCGCGGGGCTCTCGATCGTCTGCGGGCTCATGCGGCTACCTGCTCAAACGATACGCCGGGCCAAGGCGTCTGTACATCGTGCTCGTCGTTGCCGAGCGAGACCCACAGCTCCTCTGCGATGTGCGGGGCGAACGGGCCGAGCACCTGGGCGAGCAGCGAAAGCGCTTTCAGCAGCGCGTCGCTGTCGGCCGCGCCGAGCTGCTCCTCACGCGCGAGCACGCGCTTCTCGAAGTCCTTGATGCGATCGAATAGACGCATCACGTTGCGCACCGCGCTGTGCATCTCGAGGCTCTCCATCTCCTCTGTGATCTTCTCGATCCCCTTCTCGGTCCACTGGGAAAGTTTCAAGCGCAGGTGCTCGGTCATGTCTCTGACGGGCTCTTGCTCGGCGCCTGCGTCGGTGCCCGGGACGGCCTCGGTGGCGGCGAGCTCCTGTGCGGTCGCGAGCCGCGACTGGGTGAACTCCCAGACCTGCGTGAGGAAGCGGTGTGCCCGCAGTACCGCGGAATCGCTCCAGTTGAGCGTCTTCTGCGGGCGGGCGGCGTAGAGCACCGCGAGGCGGACGGTGTCGGCGCCATAGCGCTCCA
This sequence comes from Solirubrobacteraceae bacterium, assembly GCA_035507305.1. Taxonomy (GTDB): domain Bacteria; phylum Actinomycetota; class Thermoleophilia; order Solirubrobacterales; family Solirubrobacteraceae; genus Palsa-744. Next base: position 1,713 of record DATJOE010000013.1, read on the forward strand.
CGAGGGCATCGGGGTCGACGACATTGCCCAGATGCTTGCTCATCTTGCGCCCGTCGCTGATGACCATCTCGTGAAAAAGGCATCCCGCGAAGCACTCGCCGTCCTCCATGAAGGCGAGCGGGCCGATGTCGCGCAGCGCCTTTGTGACGATCCGCTGGTCAAACACGAAGTTGCCACTGTCCGAACCGGCGACGACGCGCTCGGAGGGCAGCCACCAGCGCAGGTCGGGCAGCGCGAGAATCTCCTCCAGCGAGTCCTCGCGCGCCTCGGGCGGCACGCACGCGGGCACCCACAGCCAGAGCGCGTCGAAATGGCAGTCCAGCGTGTCGGTCTCGCGCTCGGCGGGACCGCCGCAGAGGGGACAGGTGGTCTCGACAAACGAGCGCAGCTCCGCGAGCGGGTTGCCCGCACCGGTCGGCGTGATGTCCAGCGGCAGCAGCACCGGCAGCTGCTCCTTGGGCAACGGGACCGCGCCGTGAGTCTCGCAGTACACGACCGGGATCGGCGTGCCCCAGGAGCGCTGGCGTGAGATCGAGAAGTCATCGGCCTTGTAGCGAACTGCGGGGCGCGGCTCGGAAGCGGAGCCCCCCGCGCTCGACGTGCTGTTGGTCTGTCCCTCCACGAGCGGGCCGATCCGCTCGGCGATCACCTCGTCGGTGCGCTCCGCCTCGGGTATGCCGAATACCGCGGTCGGGCCGAAGCGTCCGTCCACGCCGGGGGAGATCAGCACCGGCAGCGGGGCGCCGCCCGTCGGGGAGGGCAGCGTGCGGTGGGTGTCGATCAGCGCGATCGCGCGTGCATCGCGCGAGCTGCGCTCGAGACCGCCCGAGCGCAGCTCCTCGAGCTGGGCGCGTACCTCAGGCGAGACAGCCCAGGCATCGATCTCGGGGTGCTTGGGCGAAATCAAGACGAAGCGCGCTTGCGCGAGCGCGTCTGGGTGGGGCGTGAAGACATTCAGAGCCGCGCCGTCGGGCGCGCTCAGCTCGACCTCGACGCCGTCGACTCGCCCGAGTACGAAGCGCTGGCTGGCGAGTGCGACCTCGTCCCATTTGCCCGAGGCCTCGCGCTCGGCCAGGCGCCGGTCGTTCTCGGGGACGTAGGCGCTGATGCGCAGGTACCACGTGGGGCGCTCGATCAGCCGCACGGGGTTGTGGCAACGCCAGCAGAGGCCATCCTCGACCTGAATTGTCGCGAGCGTTGTCTGGCAGGTGTCGCACCAGTCCACAGTGCCGGTGCCGCGATAGACCAGCCCGGCCTCGAGCAGCGTGAGGAAGAGCCACTGCGACCAGCGATACATGATCGGGTCGGAGCTGAGGAACGTTCGCTCCCAGTCGAAGGAGAAACCGAGCCGCTGAAGCTGGCCGGTCATGTGCTGGGCGCAGCGGTCGACCCACTCGCTGGGGGGCACGCCGCCGGCGATTGCGCCTAGCTCCGCTGGCAGCCCGAAGGCGTCAAAGCCGAAGTTGAACAGCACTTGATCTCCGCGCGCGCGACGGAAGCGCGCGTAGGCGTCGCCGATCGAGTAGCTACGCACGTGCCCAATGTGCACGTTGCCCGAGGTGAACGGCGCCGAGGGCTTTATATACAGGTGCGGGAGATCGTCCTGGATCGCAGGCGTGCGCGCAGCATCACGCTCGCGCCAAGCGGCCTGTCTGCGGGCCTCGATCGTGTGTGGGTCATAGCTCGTGGGCGAGCTCATGTTCGTCTCCCTCGCTCATGTAAAGCGAGGATATCCAAGCGCTTGGGACGCAAGGCCCCATTGCTATGCTCGAAATCCGTTGGCCGACGTCCTTGACAGCACCCTTCAGGCGCCTCGCCGACCCCCTTGCGGCCCCGCTTTGAGCGGGGCTGTTTCGTCCGGAGCGATTGCGAGGATCAACCGATGGAGATAGAGATCGGGCGCGGCAAGAAAGCCCGCCGAGCGTACGGATTCGACGACATCGCGATAGTGCCCTCACGGCGCACGCGCGACCCCGACGACATCGATATCTCCTGGAAACTTGGCCCCTATCAGTTCGAGCTGCCGATGCTCGCCTCGGCGATGGACGGCGTGGTCTCGCCGCGTACCGCCGGGGTAATCGGCAATCTCGGCGGTCTGGCGGTGCTCAACCTTGAGGGGATCTTCACGCGCTATGAGGACGCCGAGGAGCAGCTCGAGCGGATCGCCTCGTTGCCGAAGGACCTCGCGACACGTGAGATGCAGGAGATCTACGCGGAGCCGATCAAGCCGGAGCTGATCGCCCAGCGGATCGCGGAGATTAAGGAGCAGAAAGTTGTGGTCGCGGCGTCGCTGACGCCGCAGCGCGTACTGCAGTTTCACGAGATCGCGCTAGAGGCGGGTTTGGACGTGCTCGTGATCCAGGGCACTGTTGTCTCTGGCGAACATGTCTCGACCGTCTCCGAGCCGCTGAACCTGAAGGAGTTCATCCCCTCGCTGGACGTGCCGGTGGTCGTGGGCGGTTGCGCCTCCTACCACACGGGTCTGCACCTAATGCGCACAGGTGCGGCTGGCGTGCTTGTGGGCGTTGGCCCGGGTGCGGCGTGCACGACGCGCGGCGTACTGGGCATCGGGGTGCCGCAGGCGACGGCGATCGCCGACGTCGCCCACGCGCGCTCGACCCACATGCTCGAGACCGGGGAGTACTGCCAGGTGATCGCCGACGGGGGGATGCGCAACGGCGGCGACGTCTCCAAGGCGATTGCGCTGGGCGCCGACGCGGTG
>DATJOE010000014.1:0-18141 GCA_035507305.1 Solirubrobacteraceae bacterium
ATCGCAGCGCGCTACGTGGCGGCGGGCCTGCACGGACGAAAGACGGGCCGCGGCTACTACACCTATCCAGCGGAGCGACCGGGCCCGGGCCAAGGCCCAGGCCATCGTCCGGAGGACCCGTCACCACCCGAGGCGACGGTGCCGGGCAGCGGCGAGGGCGTAATCGTGATCGAGGGCGGCAGCCTGGTCGCGGAGGAGCTGCGCCACGCCGCGGCGCAAGCGGGCTACGAGGTGCGCTCGCCGCACGACCCCACCGGCGGCGTGCTGCCGGCGCTGGTGATCGAGTGCGAGCGGGCGCCTTTGCAGACCGCGAACGCCGCGCCGAGCGCGGCGGAGCAGCCCCAAGGCGGAGCGCATCTGATCCTCTGCGAGCGTGGTTCGCTTAGTGCCCTGGACCCAGGCGGCAGCGCGGTCGGCTTTCACGCCCTGGCTCCGCTGGAGCAAGGCATGCTCGTGGAGCTGACGCGCACGGATGGCTCCTCGCCAGTGGCGGCCGCGCGCGCGGAGCGCTTCTTCCACACGCTGGGTAAGCACGTGGCGTGGGTCGGCGACGCGCCGGGGCTGGTGCTGGGTCGAATGATCTGCCAGGTAATCAACGAGTGCGCATTCGCGCTCGGAGAAGGCGTAGGCGACGCGCAGGACATCGACACGGGCATGGTGCTCGGCCTCAGCTACCCGCGCGGGCCGCTCGAGTGGGCGGACACGATCGGATTGGACCGCGTGCTCACGATGCTGGGCGCCCTGCAGTCCGAGTACGGCGAGGAGCGCTACCGCGCGGCGCCGGCACTGCGGGCGCTGGTGCAGGCGGGCAAGCTCGGGCGGATGACGGGCGTGGGCTTCTTCGACTACACGGTCGAGACCTGAGCTGAGCGCTCGTCCTCACATCAGCGCCCGCCTGGGCGTTAAAGGGATGTGAGCACGACGAGCACCCCCGCGCTCCCCCCCTTTCAGCGCTTTCTCGACGCCGAGCGCGACACGGTCTGGCGCTACTTGGTCTCGCGCGTCGGACCCGGCGAGGCGGAGGACTGCTTCCAGGAGACGTTCGCGGCAGCGCTGCGCGCTTACCCGCGGCTGCGCCCGGACTCGAACCTGCGCGCGTGGGTGCTGACAATCGCCCAGCACAAGACGCTCGACGCGCACCGCGCACGATCGCGCCGGGCGGTGCCGGTCGCGGAGCCGGGTGAGATCGCGCAGCGCGACAGCGTGCCGGGACCGGAGGCGGGCGAGGAAGCGCTGTGGCAGGCGGTGGGCGCGCTGCCCGAGCGTCAGCGCTCGGCGGTGACTTTGCGTTACGTGGCCGACTTGCCACACCGCGAGATCGCGGCGGCGCTCGGCTGCTCAGAGGAGGCGGCGCGTCGCTCGCTGCACGAAGGACTGAAGAAGCTGAGAAAGGCGGTGGAACAATGAGCAACGAAGACCTCACGGAGCTGGAGCGAGCCTTGAGGCTGGGTCCGGCACATGCGCAGGAAGATCTCCGCGCACGCGGAACGAGCAGGGCGGCGCAGAAAGACGCGCGCGACGCGGCCCGTCGATTCAGCGAGCGGGCCGGCGCGCGGGGGCTGGCGGACGTGAACTACGCGTCGGTTGACTCCCCCTTCGGCCCGCTGCTGCTCGCGGGCAGCGGGCGGGGGCTCTTGCGCCTGGCCTTTCCCGAGGAGGAGGTGGATGAGGTGCTCGACGGTCTCTCCCGGCGCGTGTCGCCGCGGATCGTGGAGGCGCCCGCCCAGCTAGACCGCTCGCGTCGAGAGCTCGACGAGTACTTCGCAGGCGACAGGCACGCCTTCGAGCTGCCGCTCGACTGGACACTCGTGGGCCCGTTCGGCCGCCGCGTGCTTAGCGCGGCAGCCGCGATCCCCTACGGCGACGTGCATACCTACACGCAGATCGCGACAAAGGCTGGAAGCCCGCGCGGATCGCGCGCGGCGGGCAATGCCCTGGGCGCGAACCCGATCCCGATCGTCGTGCCGTGTCACCGCGTGCTGCGCGGCAGCGGCGCGCTCGGCGGCTACGCCGGGGGCTTGGAGCGCAAGCAGTTCCTGCTGGAGCTGGAGGGCGCGCGCTAAGCGGCGCTGTCGGCGGGCGTCGGGATCTCGTCGGCCACGGCGGGTGGAGCCCACTGTGCCTCGGCGAGGTCGCCCTCGGGCATGCCCTTGGGCGTCGGGATCTCGGGCGTGTCGCGCAGGTACCACTCGGCGTCGAGCGCAGCCTGGCAGCCTGAGCCCGCGGCGGTGATCGCCTGGCGGTAGGTGTGATCGACGAGATCGCCCGCCGCGAACACGCCGGGGCGATTCGTGCGCGTCGACTTGCCGTCGGTCTTGACGTAGCCCTCGTCGTCAATCTCGACCTGCTCGTGCACGATCCGCGACTGGGGCTCGTGCCCGATCGCGATGAACGCGCCGGAGACGGTTAGGTCGCGTAGCTCGCCGGTCTCGGTGTTTTTCAGCCTGGCATGACCGAGCGCGCCGTTCTCGCCTTGCACGAACTCCTCGACGGTGTAAGGCGTGAGCAGCTCGATGTTCTGCTGCGCGCGGGCACGCTCGAGCATGATCTTCGAGGCACGGAAGTCGGCGCGGCGGTGCACGACCGTGACCTTGGAGGCGAACTTCGAGAGGAAGATCGCCTCCTCCATAGCGGAGTCGCCGCCGCCGACGATCAGCGTCTCGGCACCGTTGAAGAAGGCGGCGTCACAGGTGGCGCAGTAGCTGACACCGCGACCCGAGAGCTCCTCCTCGCCGGGAACGGCGAGCTTCTTGTGCTCGGCGCCCATCGCGAGCACGACTGTCCTCGAGCGGTACTCGGTGTCACCGACCCACACGCTGTGCAGCCCGCCGGGCTCGGAGGCCAGCTCGACACGCTCGACATCCTCCGTCTCCAAGCGCGCGCCGAAACGTTCGGCCTGGTCGCGAATCTGCTGCATCAGCTCGGGGCCCATGATGCCGTTGGGGAAGCCGGGGAAGTTCTCGACGTCAGTCGTCTGCTGGAGCAAGCCGCCCCAGGCGAAACCCTCGAACACGAGCGGGCTCAAGTTGGCGCGCGCGGTATACAGCGCGGCCGTGTACCCGGCCGGACCACTGCCGACGATGATCACGTTCTCGACGTCGCTCATCTCATCTCCCATCGACACTTTACAAAGTAAAGTATAGCGCTGCTGCCGGTTCTTTTATAGCGCCTACGGTCAGCGCGCCCCGACCGCGCCAGCCGCCTCGACAGAGCCGTGCGCGTCAGCGGAGGCCGTGTCGCCCAGCTCCTCACGCCACTGAGCGACCTTGCGTCGCAGCTGGAAGTAGGCGATCGTGCCGGGTAGCGTCGGCAGCCAGTAGGAGATGCCGCGGTAGGAGAGCACCGCGAGCACAGAGAGGTTGAAGTCCACGCCGAACGCGGCAAACGCGCCGATCATCCCCCCTTCGACGCCGCCGAGGCCGCCGGGAAGCGGCAGCAGGTTGCCGAGCGTGCCGACGAAGTAAGCCATCCAGATCACGGTGAACGGCGGCGCGGAGCCAAACGCGTGGAACATCGCCCACAACACCGCGATGTCGAAACCCCACCAAGCGAGCGCGCCAAGCAGTCCAGGATTGCGCTGGCGCACGAGGTCGATCGCGGTGCGCACGCCGCTGGCCGCGAGTGCGGGGGCAGTGGCGGCGCGCGCGATCCAGTGCGCGAAGCGCCCCGAGCCGTCGGCGCGGCGTTGCAGGCGGCGCTCGAAGTCGCCCGGCAGCGCGGCGACGGCCGCGGCACCCGCGAGCAGCAGCGCGGCGACGATCGCGGGCACGATTGTGATCGCGAACGGGCCGCCGCCAGGGAATAGGCCGACGCCGAGGCCGATTCCGTCGATCAGCAGCGAGCCCGTGTAGACGACATAGAGCAGCACGTTGAACGCGACCATTCGGCAGACGACCACTCGCGGCTCCATCCCCGAGCGCCGCAACGCCCAAGCGGTCAGCGCGATCCCACCTGCGCCCGCTGCTGCGAACAGCCGCGTGGCGGCGAGGCCCGCCATCGTGATGTCGTAGCTCTCGACCCAGCCGATGCGCCCGTGCCCGCGGATGAAGACGGCGCGAAACAGCACCATGTAGCCAACGAAGGAGGCGAGCTCGAGCACGACGCCGCAAGCGATCCACCAGCTGTCCCCGCCCTCGATCCGGTGGACGGTGTTGCCGACGTTCGAGAGCTTTGGCAGGACGAAGTAGAAGAAGGCGATGATCGTGAGGACGAACAGACCGAAGGCGATTGCGCGCCGGCGCGTAACGACGACGCGCGGCATCTCCTCCTCGTGTGCGCTGCTCCGCGCGACCTCCTTCGCCTCCTCCGCGTCCGGGTCGCTGGGCTGTCGTCTCACGCCCGCGCCGTACCCCCTTCGTGTGCGATCGCCTCCAGGGCAGCGATGGCCCGCCCGAAGCGCCCGGCCACAGGTGCGAGGCGCGGCGCGGCCCTCCGCACCGCGGCGGTGAGCGCGGCACCCGCGAGCAGGTCGACCACGTAGTGCTCGCCCAAATAGACGAGCGCGAAGCCGAGTGTGATCGCGTAGGCCGAGCCCAGCGCGCCCGCGACCGGCCCCACCTCTGCGAGCAGAAGCGCGGCCATCACGGATGTCGCGAAGTGGAGCGAGGGCATCGCGGCGAGGGGATTCCCCCCGAGAACACTGTAGAGCGGCCCCCAGCCGTCACGCCAGAAATGTTCTCCGTACTCGACCATCATGCGCCGCACCTCGGCGCCCTCACGCGCAGTCGGCGCGAGGCTGACCGACGGCATCCCGTCGAGCTCGTAGGCGCCCTCGGCGGCGTACCAAGGCGGTGCGGTGGGCAGCACCCAGTAGATCGTCGCGCCCACGTTGAACACCGTGTAGGTCATCGCGGCCGCGCGAGGGAAGCGCTCGGGCGCGACAAACAAGGTGTACGCCACGGCGCCGTGCGGGACCATGAACCAGACCCAGTGGGTCCACACGAGCAGCTTGTCAAGCGTGCGCCATTCCGCGCCCTGGGGTCCCACCCGAGCCAACGTGCGTTGCAGGCGTACGGTCGGCAGCTCGCCGAGCCCGAGCACCCGGTCGGCGACGATCGGATAGCGGAAGTGGGTCTTGCGCTCCTGCGCGTCGGGGTCGTCGTGGGGAGACTTATACGCCGAGACGTAGGCCCACATCTGCAGCCCGCAGACCGCTACGTCGCGGGCGCGCGTGCGGCGCGTGGCGATCGAGAGCCCGATCGGCGCGGCGTAAGCGACCGCCTGCATCGCGGTCTTTGGCAGCGGCACGCGCTTGCGCACCAGCGGTGCTGCGATACCCGCAGCGACGATCCCCCAGGCGGTTGCTCTGAGGGCCTTCGAGCGCCGCACGCGGCGAGTATATGACCGCCCGCGGGTGGCCCTAGACAACGCTGCGCGCGCGTCCGTGCTCACGCGCGGCCTGCACGAGCCCGCCGATCACGGGGCTGCTCATGTCGGCCTCAGGGTGCCATTGCACACCCAGCACGAAGCTGCGCCGCGGCAGCTCGACGGCCTCGATGAGATCGTCGCCCAAGGCGGAGCGCGCGCTGACGCGCAGACCCTCGCCGAGCCGCTCGACGCCCTGGTGATGGTGGGACTTCGTCGCGTGTGGCCCAGCGCCGATCACGCCGGCGGCGAGCGTCCCATCGAGCACCTCGACGTCGTGGTCGGAGCCGTCGAAGGTACCGATCACGCGGCGGTGCTCCTCGTGGGCCAGGTGCTCAGGCAGATGCTGGTTCAGCGTGCCGCCGAGCGCGACGTTGATCAGCTGCATGCCCCGGCAGATGCCGAGCACCGGCAGATCGCGCTCGATCGCCGCGCGCGTCAGCGCGATCTCGAAGACGTCGCGTTCGGGCACGGAGTCCTGCGTCTCGGCATGCGGCTCCTGGCCATAGCTCGCGGGGTCGATGTCCGCGCCGCCCGCAAGCAACAGGCCGTCGAGCAGGGCGATCGTCTCCTCGGGCTCCTCGACGCTCTGCGGGTCGGGTGGCAGCAGAACGGGCAGGCCGCCCGCGCGCGCGACCTCGTCGACGTAGTTGCGCGGCAGCAGCACCGCTTCCTGGTCCCACACGCTCCACTGCGCTCGTTCGAGAGCAGTGCACAGGCCGATCACGGGTCGTTCCATCGCCTACACCATAGGATCTGCGCGCCCCAAGCGAAACGAGAAAAGCGATGAGCGAGACCAACACTGAACTCGAGACCGTGAACGTCCGCCTGCATGACGGCGTGGCAACCGTGGAGCTCAACCGCCCGCAGGCTCTGAACGCGTGGAACGCGCGGTTCGGGGCCGACCTGCTGCAGGCGCTGCGCGAGGTGAGCACCGATCCCGTGGTGCGCGCGGTCGTGCTGACCGGCGCGGGCCGGGCGTTTTCCTCTGGCGCGGATTTGAAGGAGATCGGCGAGGACACCACCCCCGAGGGCCGCCCCGACGTCTACAAGGTGCTGACCGAGCGCTACCACCCGATCATGCGCGAGATCCGCGAGATGCCAAAGCCGGTGATCGCGGCGGTGAACGGCCCCGCGGTGGGTATTGGCTGCTCGCTCGCGTTGTGCTGCGACTTGATCCTCGCGGCCGAGAGTGCCTACTTCCTGCTGGCGTTCGTGAACATCGGGCTCGTGCCCGACGGCGGATCCTCGCTGTTCCTGCCGACCCGCATCGGGATGGCGCGGGCGAGTGAGCTCTCGATGCTGGGCGAGCGACTGCCGGCGCCCAAGGCCCTGGAATGGGGGCTGATCAACCGCGTGGTGAGCGACGACGCGCTCGCGCAGGAGACCGAAGCGATGGCGAGCCGGATGGCCGCAGGTCCCACGCGCTCCTATGCGGGGTCCAAGCGCCAGCTGAACAACTGGCTCTATACGCGCATGGAGGAGCAGTTGGAGCTCGAGGCCAAAATCCAGCAGGAGATGGCCGGCAGCGAGGACTTCGTCGAGGGCGGGATGGCGTTCTTGCAAAAGCGCGCGCCGGAATTCAAAGGAACGTGACGGGCATCCAGCCTTCAAGCCGAGCCGGCTCCGCTTCTCGTTTCGTTTTGAAGCCGCTTAGCCCGCCATGTCAGTCAGTCACGTACCGGCCGTCCAGGCCGGCTTCCCTGCTCGTGGCAGGGCTTGTGGCATACGTCATCAAGCGCCTCCCGCCCGGGGCTGAATAGAATCCCCGCCGCCTTGGGCCAACTGCTTGATTCAACGCTGGCGTTCTTCACCCCCGAGTCGGGCGGATCGTCGAACGCGAACCAGATCGACAGCCTGTACAAGATCGAGCTCGTGATCGCGCTCGTGATCTTCGTAGCGGTGATCGGCGCGCTGACCTACGCTCTGATCAAGTTCCGCGCGCGCAAGGGCGCGGTTCCCGCGCAGATCCGCGGGAACACGCGCCTCGAGGTGGGTTGGACGGTCGCGGCCGCGGTGATCCTGCTCGCGCTCGCGATCGTCACGTTCGTGAAGCTCGACTCGATCCAGAACCCGCCGAACTCAAGCGCCGAAGGCGACAAACTCGCCTCCAACGACATCGGCCGGCTGTACGCGAGCGATTCGCCCAAGCAGCCGCCGAACGGCAAAGCGCTGAAGATCAAAGTGGTCGGGCGCCAGTTCATCTGGCAATACGTCTACCCAGGCGCGAACGAACCCGACGGGCTTGGCGCGCCCTACTCCTACGAGCAGATGGTGGTGCCGACGAAAACCACTGTGACGCTCGACATCGTCTCCTCGGACGTCGTGCACTCCTGGTGGATCCCTCAGCTCGGCGGCAAGTTCCAGGCGGTGCCTGGCTATCACAACTACACGTGGTTCAAGATCGAAAAGCCCGGCATCTACAAAGGCCAGTGCGCGATCCTCTGCGGTCGCGGGCACGCACGGATGGTCGCCGAGGTCAAGGCCGTACCGCCGGCGCAGTTTGATGAATGGCTCTCCTACCAGAAGAAGCTGTTGAAGGAAGCAAACGAAGACGCGAAGGTCGCGCGCGCGAAACTGAGTAAGCAGAGCGGCGCCGGCCAGGTCGAAAACCCCTAACGGAAAGCTCATGGCCACCACCACGCAACTCGCCCCGGTCCCGCAGGTAACTGCCCACGACGTAAAGCCCGAGCCACGGGGGTGGACGAGCTGGATCACCACGACCGATCACAAGCGGATCGGGATCATGTACATGGTCACGACGTTCGTGTTCTTCTGCCTCGGGGGCGTCGAGGCGCTGATGATGCGCCTGCAGCTGGGCACCGCGGACAACACGCTGATCACGCCCACGCAGTACAACCAGCTGTTCACGATGCACGGGACGACGATGATCTTCCTGTTCGTCGTGCCGATGATGGCCGGCCTGGCCAACTACTTCGTGCCGCTGATGGTGGGCGCGCGCGACATGGCCTTCCCCCGGCTAAACGCGCTCTCCTATTGGCTGCTGCTCGCGGGCGGGATCGTCTTCTACGCCTCGATCTTCTGGAACCCGCCCGAAGCGGGCTGGGTCAGCTTCATCCCGCTCGCGAATCAGAACTTCTCGCCGGGCGGCGGCCAGGACGCGTGGATCTACCTGGTGCACCTGACCGGCATCTCCTCGATCCTCGGCGCGATCAACTTCTACGTGACGATCGCGAACATGCGCGCACGGGGTATGAGCTGGGGTCGCCTGCCGCTATTCATCTGGACGATCCTCGTCTACTCGGTGCTGATCATCTTCGCGATGCCGGTGATCGCCGCGGCGGTGACGATGCTGTTGACCGACCGCCACTTCGGCACGCACTTCTTTGACCCGGCCCAGGGCGGCTCGCCGGTGCTGTGGCAGCACCTGTTCTGGTTCTTCGGCCACCCCGAGGTCTACATCATGGTGCTACCGGGCTTCGGGATCATCTCCGAGGTTCTGCCTGTCTTTGCGCGAAAGCCGATCTTCGGTTATCGCGCGATCGCGGCCTCCACCGTGGCGATCGCGTTCCTGGGCTTCCTCACGTGGGCGCACCACATGTTCACGGCGCCGATCCCCGAGGCGATCCTCGTGTTCGTGATGCTCAGCTCCTACTTCATCGCGGTGCCGACCGGGGTGAAGATCCTCAACTGGGTCGCGACGCTGTGGCGTGGCACGGTCGAATTCCGTACGCCGCTGCTGTTCTGCGTGGGCGCGATCGTCGTCTTCCTGATCGGCGGTATCTCGGGAATCTTCCTGGCGACGTTCCCGATCGACTGGGAGGTCAACGAAACGTACTTCGTCGTCGCCCACCTGCACTTCGTGCTGCTTGGCGGCTCGGTGTTCACAATTTTCGCCGCGATCTACTACTGGTTCCCAAAGATCACGGGGAAGATGTTGAGCGAAGGACTCGGCCGGCTGAGCTTCGGCCTGATGCTGCTCGGCGTGCTAGCGACATTCCTGATCCAGCACGTGATCGGCCTCGATGGAATGCCCAGGCGCGTGTACGAGTACGACAACACCGGTCACCTGGAGCTCTACAACCAGATCTCGACGGTCGGCTCGTTCATCCTCGGCCTCGGCGTACTGGTGACGATCATCAACGTCGCTCGCAGCCTGAAGGTCGGCGTCAAGGCGGGGCCTGACCCCTGGAAGGCAAACACGCTTGAGTGGTTCACCCCTTCACCCCCGCCCGCGAACAACTTCGACGTGATCCCGACGGTTCGCTCGGTCGAACCGATGAAGGACATTCGTCGCGAGGTCGAGCGGCGCACCGGCGCCGGCGCGCGCGATTCGGGCGCGGTCGTGCCGACCGGCGCAACGCAGGTCGGGGTGTAGCGTGCCAAGCGCAGCACCCACGCTCGACGCTGCGGCGCCGCGGCTCGGCCTAGCGCCTCGCACACGTCAGCTGCTGAGCGACTACCTGGAGCTGACCAAGCCAAAGGTCCAGTCGCTGCTGCTGCTGACGACGATCACGACGATGTACGTCGCGGGCGACCCGTCGCCGCTCTTGGTGTTCTGGACGTGCCTGGGCGGCTACCTCTCCGCGGGTGGGGCGGGTGCGGTGAACCACTGGTTCGACCGCGACATCGACGCGCAGATGGCGCGTACCGCCACGCGTCCGATCCCCTCCGGCCGGGTCGCCCCCCGCAACGCGCTGATCTATGGCTGCACGCTCGCGGGACTGTCGCTGCTGGAGCTCTCGCTCGTGGTGAACCCGCTCGCAGCGGTCCTCTCGTTCTCGGGCTTCCTTGGCTACGTGCTCGTATACACCGTCTGGCTCAAGCGCCGCACGCCGCAGAACATCGTGATCGGCGGCGCGGCGGGGGCGGTGCCGCCGCTGGTCGGCTGGGCCGCAGTCACGGGCTCGGTCGGTGGCACGGCGGTGATCCTGTTCTTCATCGTTTTCTTCTGGACTCCGCCGCACTTCTGGGCGCTCTCGCTGCTGATGAAGGGCGAGTACGAAAAGGTCGGCGTGCCGATGCTGCCAGTCGTGCGCGGCGAAGCCGAGACGCGCCGGCAAATCCTGCTCTACTCGGTGCTGCTCTACGCCGTGACCCAGCTCCCGTTCTGCGCGGGCGGCTTCGGCACGATCTATCTGGTCGCCTCGCTCGTGCTGGGGCTCGGCTTTATCGGGGGCGCCGTGCGCCTATATCGCCGCGCGGACCGGCCCTCAGCACTGCGTCTATACCTCTACTCCCTGGCCTATCTGGCGCTCTTGTTCTGCTCGATGGTCGCGGACGCTCACCTATAGACTGCGGGCTGCTGTGAACCGTCGACTCGCGAAAAAGAACCTCCGCACAGGCTGGATCGTCGCGGCGATCTGCCTGTTCATGTTCGGGATCACATTTGTGGTCGCGGCGGTGTATGTCTCGTGAGCTCGCTCGACCCAGAGATCCCACCCGCCGGCGAGGAGATCCACCTCCCCGGGCCGAGCATCCTGCCGGTGCTGACCGCGGTTGGCATCACGCTCCTGCTCGTCGGCATCACCACGTTCATCGAGCTGAGCGTGGTCGGCGCCGTGATGACGATCTGGTGCATAGTGCGCTGGGTCAAAGACACGCGCGAAGAAACGAACGAACTTCCGCTCGACTAGCTCGCCTTCCGCCGCCGCGAGCAGTCAAACGATCGGACGGAGCGCACTCCCGAGGATGTGCGGGTCCGGCGGGATCACCGGTGCGGGGCTGAAATAAAAGCGCTCGCAGCGCTCGATCTGAAAGCCGGCACGTTCGATCCCGGCTTTGGTGTCACGCGCCAAGTGACAACCTCCCGCTATACGCGGCCAAAACGTGGCATCGGCGAGGCGCTGCAGACGCGCCTCTGCGGATGACTCGGCGACGACGTGCTCGTAGAAGCGCAACGCTCCGCCACCGCGGATCACGCGATAGAGCTCCGCCAGCGCTTGCTCCTGGTCGGGCACGGTGCATAGAACGAGCGCGACGACACCCGCGTCGAAGCTCCCGGCTCCGCCAGGCAGCATCCCACCTACGCCATCAACAACCGAGACCTGCACGCGCGCGTCGACCGCGGCCTGCCTCGCGCGCTCGCGCAGATACGGCTCGGGCTCGACTGCAACTACTTCGCTGACCGTGCTCGGGTAGTGCGCGAAGTTCGCTCCGCTGCCGGCGCCGACTTCGATCACACGCCCGCTCAGCCCTTCGACCATGCGGCGGCGGTGCACGGCGCCGCTGCGGCGCTCACCAGCCTGCGCGACGCGCTCATAGACACGCGCAAAGACCGGGTGACGGACACGCTCGCTTCCTACAGACGCCAAGATGCCGCCGGATTCTACGCCGGCCCGGACATCCTCACGCCAGTCCCATCAACAGGGAGGGGGGTGCCGCGCGCGGTCCCCACACCGCGCGCGAACCCTCATTCACCCCACTGCAGCGCTTGCCGGCACAGGACAGATCGCTCCGTCCTCGGTCCAGCAGCGCACGACGTCGCGAACGGAGAGAATGCCCACAGTCTCTCCCCTCTCGACGACGATTAGATGGCGAAAGCCACCGCGCACCATCGCGGCGGCAGCCTCCTCCAAAGACCAGTCGGGGGCCGCGTAGACGACGTCGCTCGTCAGATGGTCGGAGACGAACTCGGCGTCGGGATCCTCGCCCGAGCCCAGCGAGGAGAGGATGTCGCGCTCGGTGATGATCCCCGGACCTGCCCCGTCGGGGTCCATCACGACTGCCGCGCCCACATGCCGGCGCGACATCAGCTGAGCGACTGCACGCAGCGTGTGACCAGGGCCGACCGCCAAGACCGTCGGACTCATGCCTTCGCTGACCTGCATGGCCGCTCCTTTTCCGTCCAGCCCTCTCCTCAGAGCACTGGTCAAGCATTTGCAACTATTGGCTCAATCTATTACCCGGATGCGCAAGCGTCAAGCGGCCGCCCCGAGCGCCCTGCAACCGCCGCGATCCAGGCGCCCGCGAGCGCCGAGTCGTTCGGGGAGCGAAGGCATTAGGATCACGCTCCCGATGGAGAGGACCGCAGCAAACAGCGAGCAGAGCGCCGCACGGAAGCGGAGGGCGTCATGAACCGCCGCAACCCGATGGTCCTCACGATCGTCGCCGCCGTGATCGCCGTGGCGATCGGTATCGCGCTCAGCTACATCATCCACTGGTTCCCAGTTCAGGCATCCACGCAGGCCAAGAACACGGACCAGCTTTATCACGTGCTGGTCGACGCCTCGGTCCCGATCTTCGTGCTCGTCGTCGCCGTCGTGCTCTACTGCGCCTGGCAGTTCCGCATGAAGCCAGGCGAGGAGCTGAAGGACGGGCCGCCGATCCATGGCAACACGCGCCTTGAGGTGTTCTGGACCGCAATCCCCGCTGTGATCCTGCTCGGCCTCGTCTCCTACTCGTTCGTCGTGCTACGCGACAACGAGAAAAAGCCGGCGCACGAGATGGAGATCGGCGTGACCGGCCAGCAGTTCGCCTGGACCTTCCAGTACCCGCCATCGGTCACGGGCGGCAAGCCCGTCGAATCCGACCAGCTCTACCTGCCCGTGAACCAGCCAGTGCGCTTTGGACTGCACTCTAAGGATGTGATCCATGCCTTCTGGATCCCCGCCTTCCGCCTGCAGGAGGACGTCGTCCCGGGTATCACCGTGCACTACCGCGCGACGCCTGACCGCCTCGGCACATATCCGATCGTCTGCAACCTGCTGTGCGGCCTCGGGCACTCGCTGATGCGCGCGGACCTGCACGTCGTCACCGAGGCCAAGTTCAAAGAATGGCTGAAGGCCCGCGAGAGCCTGGCGGGCGCCTCATCAAGCACGACCGTGGGCTCGAGCCGCGGCTCTATTTCCAGCACTACCGGGACAGCTGCGGGATAATGTCGGCGATGGGCATGCGCGGCGCACAAAGCGAGCAAAGGGACGCAAGCTGATGGCGACCGTCGCCCCTACACAAGGCTCGACCCACGCGGGGCCATCCGGCGGCTACGGCGGCGCGGGCCTATCGCTTGGCGCGAAACTCCGCGCGCCGGGCTTCTACCGCGCTGCCTGGATGATGCTGATCGCGGTCGGCTTCGCGTTCTTCCTCACGTGGGTTGTGCGCATGAGCAACGGCCACGGTCAGTACAAGCACTTCATCGACGGCGAAGCGATCCTGACCGTCTCGCTGATCGCTGTCCCGCTGGCGTTCCTGGTCGGCCTCGGCGGCTTCGACTACTGGTTCTACTGGGCCGCTGGGCGCAAGACTCGCCCCGAGGACCACTCCGGCCACGGCGCCTACACCTGGAAGGACTACTTCCGGATCAACACCGATCACAAGGTGATCGGCATCCAGTACACGTGCAGCTCGTTCTTCTTCCTGCTCGTCGGTGGCCTGATCGCGATGCTGATGCGCGCCGAGCTCGCGGCGCCGGGGGCCCAGTTCGTGGACGCGAACACCTACAACGGCCTGTTCTCAGTCCACGCCTCGCTGCTGATCTTCCTGTTTGTGATCCCGGTCTTCGCGGGTCTCGGCAACTTCGTGATCCCGCTGATGATCGGCGCGCCCGACATGGCCTTCCCGCGCCTGAACGCGCTGTCGTTCTGGCTACTGCCGGTCGCGGGCCTGATGATGCTCGGCAGCTTCTTCGCCCCGGGCGGCGCGTTCGCCGACGGCTGGACTGCCTATGCCCCGCTGTCGACCGATGCGCCCGTGGGGCAGACGTTCTTCTCACTCGCGGTGCAGTTCGCGGGTGCCTCCTCGATCATGACCGCGCTCAATTTCCTCGTGACGATCATCACGATGCGCGCGCCGGGGATGAGCTTCTTCCGCATGCCGCTGCTCGTCTGGGCCAACTTCGCGACCTCGCTGCTTGTCGTGATCGCAACTCCGTTCATCGCGGCCTCACAGTTCTTCGTGCTGCTCGACCACGCGCTCGGCTTCAACTTCTTCAACGCCGCAAAGGGCGGCGACGTGCTGATGTATCAGCACGTCTTCTGGTTCTACTCCCATCCCGCGGTCTACATCATGATGTTGCCCGGGTTCGGGATCATCAGCGAAGTCATCGCCGTGAAGTCGCGCAAGCCGATCTTCGGCTACCGCATGATGGCCTTCTCGCTGCTGGCGATCGTTGGTCTCGGCTTCACGGTCTGGGCGCACCACATGTTCACCTCGGGCATGGCCGCCTGGATCCGCATCCCGATGGCGATCACGACCGCAATCATCGCCGTACCCACGGGGATCAAGATCTTCTCCTGGCTCGCGACGCTGTGGCGGGGCGTACTGCACCTCGACACGCCGATGCTGTTCGCGCTCGGCTTCCTGACGACGTTCACGCTCGGCGGGATCAGCGGCGTGATGCTCGCGATGATCCCGTTCGACATCCACGTCTCGGCGACGTACTTCATCGTCGCTCACATCCACTACGTGCTGTTCGGCGGTTCGCTGATGACGATCTTCGCGGGCGTCTACTACTGGTTCCCGAAGATGACCGGGCGGATGTTCGACGAGCGCCTGGGCAAATGGCACTTCTGGAGCACGTTCGTGTTCTTCAATCTGACCTTCGGCCCGATGCACATCCTCGGACTGCAAGGCATGCCGCGGCGCGTCGAGGACTACGCCGATAAGTTCGCGACGCTCAACCTGCTGATCTCGATCGCGAGCTTCGGACTCGGGCTCAGCACGCTGATCTTCATCTACAACATGGTCACCAGCTGGCGCGGCGGCCCCAAGGCCGTGAAAAACCCCTGGCGCGGAATGACGCTGGAGTGGCAGGTCTCCTCGCCGCCGCCGGTCTTCAACTTCGACAAGGTGCCCACAGTCGTCGGCGGGCCTTACGAGTACGGCGTTCCCGGCGCGGTGCACGGCACATTCGCGCCCGCCCCCAAGCCCGCGACGGTTGGCGCCGCTGCCGCCGCCCAGCCGGCGGGGTCCAGCGACTGATGAGCGAAGTTCTCGTCGTCGCGAACCGCACGCTCGGCGGCGCCAAGCTGCTCGAGACCGTGCGCGAGAAAGCTGCCGCCGGCGATGTGCGCTTCCGCCTAGTAGTGCCGCAGAGCAAGCCGAGCGTGGGCCTCGTGGTCTACGACGAGGCCGTACGCGAAGCCGCCCAGGCGCGTGTTGATCTAGCGCTCTCGCTAGTCACGAGCGAGGGAATCGACGCGACGGGCGAAGTTGGCGACGAGGACCCGTTCCTCGCGACGATGGACGCTATCGCCGAGCAACGCCCCGACGAGGTGATCATCTCCACGCACCCCGCCGTCAGCTCGGGCTGGCTGCGCCGCGACCTGGTCGAAAGGATCCGCAACGCTTCGGGTTTGCCCGTCGAGCACGTGGTCGTCGACATCGAGCAGGAGGGACTCCCTTTCAAAGTCACGCTCGTCGTCGCATCCAAGA
Source organism: Solirubrobacteraceae bacterium (assembly GCA_035507305.1). Classification (GTDB taxonomy): domain Bacteria; phylum Actinomycetota; class Thermoleophilia; order Solirubrobacterales; family Solirubrobacteraceae; genus Palsa-744. Next base: position 15,697 of record DATJOE010000014.1, read on the forward strand.
CGCTTGGCGGCGAGGAGCTGCTCACGCGCCTAAAGGAAAAGGCCGGCAGCGGCGAGCGTCGGCTGTTCATCGTGATCGTGCCCCAACCCGACGGCAGCGGCGGCGCGCCGCAGCTCGCGCGGGCGCGACTCGCGACGATGCTCGACCGCCTGCACAGCGAAGGGCTGCTGGGCTCGGGAATGATCGGCGACCCCGACCCTTATACCGCGGCGGTCAACGCGCTTGAGCTGTTCCGCGTCGATGACGTCGTGATCTCCACGCTGCCCGATGAGCGCTCGGGCTGGATGCGTGCGAACCTGATCGAGCGTGTTCAGCACATGACCTCCGCGCCGGTCGAGCACGTGGTCGTCGACCTGCAAGCTTCCCCAGCCACCGCGAGCGCGGCCTAGGAGGGACGATGGAGGCAGCCAGTATCGCGGTTGGGCACGGCGGGCACGCCGAGGAGCACGACCACCACGGCCCCCCACCCGCGAACGTCAGCTCGCGCGTGAACCCCTCGCTGCTGGGGATGCTGCTTTTCATCATCTCTGAGGTGATGGTCTTCGGCGCGTTCTTCACGGCGTACTTCTTCATCCGTATCGCCCAGGGCGACCCGTGGCCCGCGGCGGGGACGAAACTGCCAGTGGAAGTAGCGGGCATGAACACCGCGATCCTCGTTTCCTCCTCGTTCACGATCCACTGGGCCGAGCAGGCGATCAAGAAAGGTAACCGCTTCGGGCTGAAGGCCGGGATGCTGACGACCTTCCTGCTCGGCTGCACCTTCCTCTTCATCCAAATCAACGAGTACGCCAACATCGGCTTCGCGCCGCAGGATGCGGCGCAGCAGACGATCTTCTACTCGCTCACGGGGCTGCACGGAGCGCACGTGTTCATTGGGCTACTGCTGCTCCTGTTCGTGACGATCAGATCGTTCCGCGGGCATTACAGCCCCGAGTCGCATCGTGGCGTCGAGGTGCCAGGGATCTACTGGCACTTCGTCGACATCATGTGGCTGGTCGTGTATTTCACGGTCTACATCCTCTAGGCCGCGGTGCTCAACCCCCTTCGCTCCGAGGGTGAGGCCTTTCGGCTGCTGATGTACGTGCTCGCGGTGGCGGTCGCCGTGATCGTGCTCGTGCTGGCAGCGCGGGCGATCTTCTGAGCGGCCGAGCCAGCCACGCGGGCGGCGCGGCGGGCGGATCAGTCCGCGGCAGGCCGGAAGCCAGAGCAGACGAGGCGCATCCACTCGATGCGCCCGTCCGCGCCCGCGGTCAGATAACCCTGCTGCTCCACGACGAAGCTGCCTTCGGGATTCGCGACGGAGAGCCGGTAGCGCAGCTGCTCGCGGTCGGCGACGGCGCCCACCTCGACGTCCTCGAGCGCGCGGATCTCATCAGAGTCCTCGAACCAGTTGCCGAGGACGATCTCGAGAACGGCCTCCGGGTCATCGGCCTCCCACGTTCGGCGTGGTGTCAGCGCGCGAAACTCGATCTGCGGGTGCATCATCGCCCGCAGCGCCTCGCCGTCCTTCGCGGCCAGCGCGCTCGCGAACCTCGATCCGGCGCTCGCCGCGCTCGCCATCGTGCTATTTGACCGTGATGTGACCGAACATCCCGGCGGCGCGGTGCCCGGGGACCTGGCAGAAGAACGTGTAGGTGCCCGGTTTGAGCTTGACCGTCACGCTGCTGGAGCCCTTGCTGATGATTTCGGTGTGGCCGATCACCGGACCGGGGCCGCTCGATTCATGCGAGCCCGCTTCGACCGCGAGGTTGTGCGTGACCCCCGACATGTTCGGCATTTCGATCGTCACGCTGCCGGCCGTCGCCGTGGCCTTGTCGGTGGCGTAGGCGAGCTGGCCGGTCGGGCTCGCGGGGATCGTGAGCTTGCCGTTCTTCTCTTCGGCCGGCTTGCCCGAGCCGGCCGGAGCGACCGCGGTCGCCAGCAGCCCCGAGTCCTTGCCCGGCGCCGCGGCGACTTTTTCGACGTATGCCGCGATGTCCCTGGCCGTCGACCCCGACACGAGGTTCTTCGGCATCGCCCCTTCGGGGTTCGGGATCTTGATCTGCTCTTCGACCACGCCGCGGATCGTGCTGCGCTGGAGCCCTTCTTCGATGCTCGCCCTGAACGCTTCGTCGAGGTTCGGACCGACCACGCCTTTGGTTTCCGCGTGGGCGAGCGTGTGGCAGGAGCCGCACTTGGCGACGAACGCCTTCTTGCCCGCGATCAGGTTGGCATTGTCAGCGCCCTTGACTTCCCCGCAGCCTGTCGCGACGAGCGCGCCGAGCGCCAGCAGCAGAGCGCCTCCAGCCCCCAGCCGGGAGGCGGACATGGCACGGGCCGGCCGGCGCCGCGGTCCCTGCAGGGCGTCTTCGCTGCTCATCAGAGGGCGGAACACTATCCGAAGCGGCGGCTGCCCGGCCCCGCAGCGGGCCGCCGCTCACGCCGCCCGCGCCAGGACCCGCGCGG
>DATJOE010000015.1:0-6315 GCA_035507305.1 Solirubrobacteraceae bacterium
AGCGGGCGCGCTGGAATCGCTCGGTTACCCCGTTGTAGGCGAAGCAATGACCGCGATAGGAGCGGCGTAGCCGTAGGCTCACCGAGGCTATGCGCGCGTGCGTAGCAACCGTGCCCTTCAGCACCTGCGGTGCGTGGTCTCGAGGATAGATGTGGCTATCGGTTAGCCCTGTCGTCTGAGCGACAATTGCGTATGGCCCTTTGTAGGGTGCGATCGCGACTGGCGTGGGAACCGACGCAGACCCGCTCGAAGCTTTCGTCGTGCCGCAGGTCCCGTCGTTGCCGTCGTGCACACAAACGAACACCTCCGTGCGCACGGAGTCCGGAGCGTTGGCCTGCAGCTGGATGTTCCCGGTCTGCTGGATGCTAAGCGTCGCGCGACCGTTTGCATCCGTCACCGCGCTCGCGCCACCGCCTGTCACGGTGGCACCGACCGCAGGTGAGGCTTCTCCGCTTACATTCGCGTAGGAGGTGACCATGACGGTCACAGGAGCGGCACGTTCGGCAACCGAAGGGGCGGACATGCCGAGTGGGTTCGGCGCCACGGGAGGGCACGCTGCGCCGAAGCATTCGGGAAAGAACAGGATGCTGTCGCCTGCGCTCAGTTCGCCTTCGCAGATACCGACCGACGAGGATTTGTTGTTGAGCCAATACGCCCAAAAGTAGTTAGCTGGGGCGCCGGGTTCGAACGCGTGCGTCTCGCCGAGGATCGTTTCGACCGAGTACTTAAAGCTTTCGGACCATTCGCCATTCCATGCGCCACCCGTCGCGCGCTCGAGTGCGCCCGCGGCACTGGTGCCGCTGCACGAGTGTTCCTGGTCGCCGTCCTTGACCACGGAGGTCGAATCGGTAGTGACTTCAGTTGGAGCGAGCAAGGTCTGGCTCACGCCCTCGACGCGAACGGTCACCGTGGGACCCGCAATGGCGGTGCCGGTTCCCGCGAGTGCGAGCACGAACAGCACGCAGCCGAGCATGATCGGGAGCGTGCAGCGAATATGACGAGAACTGAGCATGAGCCAACCCCTTTCCACGAGGGCCTTGTGGGCTTTCGGCCGGAGACGGGTCTCCTGGCTCCCGGGCCTACCTCCCCGCGCCTTCCCGAGCCGCGACAGCGGTCCCGGTGGCTGCGCCTGAGCGCCACGGCTGGCATCCCCGGTCACAGTGGCGGGTCCGCGTCGGATTCGCACCGACTTCCCTCGACCACCGGCCGTCGAATATCGCGCAAAGCGTATCCAAGACGGCGCGTCGTGCAGCACGGCCCAGACGCGCTTCGGCGGACCTATCGTCCTTGCTCGACCACGTCCTTGAGCCGCGCGAGCCTGCCACCCCAGGCGGCCTCGGCCTCGGCGAGCCAAGTACCGGCGGAGGTGAGCGCACCATCGCGCAGGCGGTAGCGCACCTCACGACCGCCGGCGGGAGCCCGCTCGACGAGTCCCGCGCAGTCGAGCGTTGAGAGGTGCTTGGCGACGGCCTGGCGGGTGATCGGCAGCTCGGCGGTGAGGCGCGGGACGCTCGTGACCCCCTCGCGCAGAAGCGCCTCGATCATCGCGCGCCGGGTCGGATCGGCGAGCGCGGCAAACACGAGCCCGATCCGGTCCTCGCTCACGCGGCCACCAGGCTGAAGCTCGCGGCGAGCGAGGCGATCGGGAAGGCGGGAGCGCGCTCGGTCACGACCACCCGTGCGCCCGCGGGTACGGCGACGATCTCAAACTCGACGCGCGTGGCGGGCTCGTCCTCCCCGACCCACCACCAGACGAGGCGACTCGGCGCCTCGACGACCTCGATGTGGACCTCCCGCGAAGGCTCGTCAAGCCAGCGCTCGCGCCCCTGTTCGGTTACAAGCGCCTCGAAGACCTCCTCGGGCGAGGCCTCGATCTCGATCTCGCGGCGCGCGACCTCCGGTGAGACCTCGGGTGCGCGGCGGTGCTCGTCGCGCCCGGCCTCGGCCTGCTCGCCCTCGGCCCGCTCGGCTTGCTCAGCCATCACGACCTCCTTGACAACCGATTGGTTGCTATGGTGTTTGACAACCGTCCAGTTGTCGAAAGGATAGCGAGATGCCCCTGATACCGATGGTGGTCGAGCAAAGCGCGCGCGGCGAGCGCTCGTTTGACATCTACTCCCGCCTGCTGAACGAGCGGATCATCTTCATCGGCACGCCGGTGGACGATCAGGTCGCAAACCTCGTCGTCGCACAGCTTCTGCACTTGGAGTCGGAGGATTCCGAGAAGGACATCTCGCTGTATGTGAACTCGCCCGGCGGCGTCGTCTACTCGGGCCTTGCGATCTACGACACGATGCAGTTCGTCAAGCCCGACGTGCAAACGATCTGCTTCGGCGTGGCGATGAGCATGGGCTCACTACTGCTCGCGGGCGGCGAGCCCGGCAAGCGCATGGCGCTACCGAACAGCCGCATCCTGATCCACCAGCCCTCAGGTGGCTTTCAGGGGCAGGCCGCGGACATCGAGATCCACGCGAAGGAGACGCTCGAGCTGCGCCGCCACATCGATGAGATCTACGCGCGCCACACGGGCCAGCCGGTCGAGCGCGTGCACGACGACATGGACCGCGACCGCTACTTCACCGCGGAGCAGGCGCGGGAGTACGGGCTAATCGACCGGGTGATCTCCTCGCACGAGCTGAACCGGCTACCGACGGGCTTCGCGGGGCGCTCGAACGGGGAGCACTAGATCTCGGCGTCGGGGTCGGCGAGCGCCGCGCGCTGGGCCTCGTCGAGCACCTTGGCCTCGACGAGCAGCTTGCGGGCGGCCTCGAGGTCGTCGGAGCGCCCCCAGCTCAGCGCCCCCTTGACGACGCCGTCCTTCAGGTACCAGTTCGAGAACTCACCCTCCTCGAGCGAGCCGCGAACGATCTCCTGGTCCCACTCGTAGGCGGGCCCGACGTACTCGAGTTCGCCCCAGTCGGCGAACACCGAGAAGAAGTACGGCACCTCGGTGTGGGGCACGTTGCGGCCGAGCATGTTCAGCGCAGCGGTCTTGCCGTGGTTGAAGGCGACGTCCCAGTGCTCGATCCGCACGGGGTTACCGCCATGTATCACCGAGTCGTATTCGGCGATGTCGCCCGCGACGAATACGTCCTCGGCCACGGTTTCAAGACGAGATGAGCAGGTGACCCCCCCTCGCTCGCCGACCTTCAGCCCGGCCCGTTCGGCGAGCTGCACGTCAGGCGTGACGCCGGCGCCGATCACGACCGCATCCGCACACAGCTCAAGGCCGTTGCGGGTGATCACCTTCGCGACCGTGTCCTCGCCTTCAAAGCGCTCGAGCTCGTCGTTTGCGTGGACCGTCACACCGTGCGATTCGAGCATTTGCTGAAAGAACGCACCCGCGGTTGGGCCAAAGCCACGTTCGAGCGTGTGCCCCTCCTGCATCACGATCGTGCAGTGCTTGCCGAGCTTCGTAAGCGAGGCCGCTACCTCGCAGCCGATGTAGGAGCCACCGATCAGCACGACCTCCTCCGCGTCCTTCGTGCCCTCGCGGATCGCTTCGGAGTTGCCGAGCGTGCGCAGGTAGTGGATCTGCTCCAGATGACATCCCTCGACGTTCAGCCGGCGCACATTCGCACCCGTCGCAATCAGCAGCTTCTCGAAAGAGACTTCCTCCTTGTTCGAGAGCTTCGCGCTGCGCTCGGCGAGGTCGAGAGCCGTCACGCTCGTGCGGGCAAGCAGCTCTATCCCCTGCTCTTGCCAGAAATCGTTTGGCCGAAAATAGGCCTTCTCGCGATCCTCCTCGCCGCGTAGATAGTCCTTGGAACAGTCGGGACGGTTGTATGGAGGGTCGGGCTCGCGGCCGACCAGCAGGACCTCTCCCTCTGCGCCTTCCTCGCGTAGCCAGCGAGCGGCGTTCGCGGAGGCAAGCCCTCCGCCGACCAGCAGATAGGAAACTTTTCGGGATGACATGAGCCCACCTTACGCAAAGATGGTTTGAAGCTGGATCGATAGGGCGAAATACGAATCCACATCGATGAGACAATTTTTCTTCTCGGATTTTCGAAAGGAGGAAGGACAACATGGCCGCACCAGGAGAGGGCTCTCCGTCGGGGGATGCTGAGGAGCCCGACGCTAGAGGGAAGTTGATGACCGAAGTCGCCGAACAGATGGATGCGATCGAAGCCGACTTCGGCGATGGCTTCAAGATCGGTCGCGTGATCACGATCGTCGAGGTCACCGGGCCGGACGGCGACGTTGGCCTGCGCGTCCGCGCTGGCCAGTACCCGTGGGTGTCGTTGGGAATGTTGGAGTTCGCCAAAAAAAGCCTTGAAGCTTCGATGGCGGGTTAGGTCTTCGCGCCTAGGATTACCACCTTCTTAGAACCCGGGTGGGTGCCGCACCGACCAGTGCGCCCAGCCCGGGATGCGATCGAACACGCGCCAGCGCGGCCCGTCTTCGCCGCCATTGGGACCGACGTCGCTGCCGTCGTGGCTTGTGTCGAGCCTGAGCCCGGCGATCGCGATGAAGACGTGGTCGCTAGGGCTCGTGGTCGCGTAAATCGTCACCCAGCGACCCGGGCCCGGTAGCCCCCAGCGCATGTAGTCCTGCGCCAACGGATTCTCATGCACGATTTCGTTTATCGGCCGAACGCCCGCCCGATACAGCACATAGTTCACCGTGCTCGAACAGTCCTCCTCGAATGCACCGCGCGGGTCCGGGTGACCGCCAGGCCCGTAGGGCAGCTCCTGCAACTCGTTGCCCGCGACGATCATCGCCTGGACGGCCGCGGGCGCCTGGGCAGGGATCAGCGCTTGATGGCCGTTCCAGGACGGCAGGAGCGCTTGGCTGCCGGGCGTGAAGCGGACCATCGTGGTCGTCTCGGCTTGGAGACGCGCATCCGGAGCACCACCGCTTGGCATCGCCTCTCTCCCGGCTCCGACCGAGGAGAGAGGTGCATCGAGTGCGCTCTCACGCACCGATCCGCGGTAGCGCGCCGCCCATGCTTCGACATCATCCGCGTACCACCCCGCGTGGTTATAGGCGAGGATCGCCCGGCGATAGTCGCGCGGGGCGCCGGCGTGCGCGAGGTAGTTCGCCGCACCGTAGATTGCGTCGGCTGGATCCCAGCGATCGGCCCGTCCGTCGCCATCTCCGTCAATCCCGTACCTCGTCCAGGTCGAGGCAATGAATTGCATCGGTCCGCCCGCACCCGCGTAATTGGTGGCACCCTCGCTGCCGCAGGATGGATCGGCGTCGAGGCCGTGATCGCACTCCACTCTGCCGATCGCGGCGAGCACGGCCCAGTCGATGCCGTAGCGTCGCGCTGCCATCTCATACAAGCGCAAGTAACCGATCGGGATCGTTCCTCTTGCGAGTGCGGAGGGGCCTGCGTCGACCCCGTCGGGCGACGTGGGCTGAGTGCCTTGCAAGGACATACCCGCGAGCGCAGTCACGATGGCGAGCGCGAGCATGACAGCGAGCGCGAGCAACGATGCGATGGATGCGGTCGGCAACGCCCTGCCGAGTGGTCGCGTCGCCGGCGCGTAGGCAGATGAGGTATCGCCGATCATCGGCCACCGCCGAGCTGGCGCCTGCGCCGCGCCGTGATCTCCAGCGCATCTTTCATCACGATCGACTCCGACGGTCCCGCCCGATCGGGACGCGCTCCGCCGCGAGGAGGAACGAAGCGCTCGGGAATCAGGGAGTCGGCCTCCTCGGATGAGTGGGACTCGGCGCTCGGTAGTTGCCGGGGACGGTTCGCTGCGGCGGCAGGGCCGGAACCTCTGACAGTTGCGTGTGCGTTACTCCCGGGCAGCATCGCCTCTCTGCGCGAGGCGAGCTCGCGGTCTATCAGCCGTCGTGCCTGGTGCTTTGATTCTCTGTCGAGCTGCAGGTATTCGCGGCGGCCATAACCCGCGATGCCCGCAAGCGAGGCATAGCTGCGGGTGCCAGCCATCGAAGCCTCACCGCGGCCTTCGGCCGGCAGCCGCGCTTGGGCGTCGAGGAAGCTTCGGTAGCGCGCTTCGCGCTCATGCTCGGCTTGTCTGGCGGCAGACGCCTCGGGCCGCCCTTCCGCTTCGGACCGACGGTGGGTGATGCGATGTTCGAGCCGCGCCGCTCGGCGGACGTTGCCGTTAGCTTGGGCGCTGTCGTGCTGGTCTCTAAGGGCGGCGAGCCGGTCGGCCGGAAGGGGCTCGCCAACTCCCTTGACAGAGTCCACCCGTGAAGACGCCGCGGGGCGCGATCCCATCGAGGTGTCCCGCGGGCGGCTTACCGCTTCGGCGGTGCCCACCTCAGCGAGGCGCGGATCGCGCCTCGCGCCGGGCAGGATCGTCCCTTTGAGGCCCGGAACGCCACTCGCCGTCGCGC
>DATJOE010000016.1:0-3967 GCA_035507305.1 Solirubrobacteraceae bacterium
TGTCGCGCGGATCGGTGACGGGGGGTACGTCGTGTTCGTCGCCGACGCGATCCCCGGTGATCGCGTGCGGGCCGTTGTGCACAAGCGCAAGCGCAGCTACGCCCACGCGCGCACGGTCGAGGTAATCGATCCAAGCCCCGAGCGGATCCCGCCGACCGCCGCTCACCCCGGCGTGCCCTGGCAGGTGCTGCCCTACGAGCGCCAGCTGCAGATCAAGCACGAACAGGTCGGCGAGGCGCTGCGGCGGATCGGGCGGCTAGATGGTTTCGAGCTCCAGGACATAGTCCCCGCGGTCCAGCAGTGGCGCTACCGCAACAAGCTCGAGTACTCCTTCGGCGATGAGGGGGACGGGCTCGTCTGTGGCTTTCACGCTCCCGCGGGCGGCAATCGCGTGCTTGCGATGGAGGACTGCCTGCTCGCCTCAGAGCGCGGCAACCGCGCGCGGGAGCTGGCGTTGCGATGGTGCCGCGAACAGGGCCTGGGCGCCTGGGATCGCGGCCGCGCCTCGGGCGCCGGGCCCGCGGGCCGTCGCGGTGGGCACCGGCGCGAAGAGCGCATCGGCCCCGCCTCCGATGGGCGCGTGCGGCTGCGCAACCTCGTCGTGCGCGAAGGCCGCAACACAGGTCAGCTGCAGGTCCGCATCGTCACTAGCGACGGCGAGCTGGGTGCCGACTCGTTTGCCGCCGCGCTGAGTGAGGGGCTGGGCGAGAGTCTCAGCGGGGTGCTCTGGTCGCGCTCGGGCAGCCTCGCCGAGACGACGCTCGGCGGCGAGACCGAGCTCGTTTGGGGCGAGGAAAAGCTGCCTGAGCGACTTGGCGAGTTGGATCTGTCGATTTCCCCCGAAGCCTTCTTCCAGACGAACACCGAGATGGCCGAGCGGCTGTACGGGCTCGTCGTCGAGTTCGCCGCGCTTGACGGTTGGGAGCGGGTCTTCGACCTCTACTGCGGAATCGGCTCGATCGCGCTCACGCTCGCCCCGCGCGCCGGCGAGCTGTGGGGGATCGAGCTGATCGAACAAGCTGTCGCCGATGCGATCGCGGGCGCGCGCGCCAACGAGGTCGAGAAGGCCCACTTCTTCGCGGGCGACGCGCGCCTTGCGCTGCCTGAGCTGTTGGAGCGTGCTGGGAGGCCCGACGTGCTCGTCGTGGACCCGCCTCGCGCCGGGCTCTCGAAGAAGGTCGTGCACCGGATCGTGGACACGGCCCCCAAGCGGATCGTCTATGTGTCCTGTAACCCCACGACGCTCGCGCCGAACGCCGCCGAACTCGTCGAGGCCGGGTGGGAGCTGAAGAAGGTCAGGCCCGTCGACATGTTCCCCCAGACGCACCACATCGAGTGCGTAGCGCTATTCGAGCGAGGGTAGGCTTCCCGCGATGCGCGCCGTGACTATTCGCGAGCAGGAGATCGTGATCGAGGAGCACCCCGATCCCGAGCCCGGGAAAGGGGAGGTGCTCGTACGCGTGCACGCCGCCGGGCTGAACGGCGGAGACATGATGCAGCGGCGCGGGCTATATCCCGCGCCGCCCGACTCGCCCCAGGACATTCCCGGGATGGAGCTGGCCGGCGAGGTCGCCGCGCTCGGGCCCGGCTGCGAACGCTTCGCGCTCGGCGATCGGGTGATGGCGATCGTTGGCGGCGGCGCACAGGCCGAGTTGTGCCTCGTGCGTGAGCGCGAGCTGATGCCCGTGCCCGGGGTGCTCGACTGGCCCGAAGCCGGCGGCCTACCAGAGGTCTTCGCTACCGCCCACGACGCGGTCTTCACGCAGGGCGAATTGCGCACGGGAGAGCGCCTACTCGTGCACGGCGGCGCCGGCGGGGTCGGCACCGCCGCCGTCCAGCTCGGCCGCGCCGCCGGGGCACAGGTCGTCGCGACCGTGCGCGATGAGGCGTTGCGCGAGCAGGTCGCCGCGCTGGGCGCCGAGTCAATCGCCCCCGAGGGCTTCGCCGAGCGTGGGCCGTTCGATGTGATCCTAGAGTTGGTCGGCGCGCCCAACTTGCCCGAGAACCTTCAAGCGCTCGCAACTGGCGGGCGCATCGCCGTGATCGGCGTGAGCGCAGGCGCAAAGAGCGAGATTAACCTGCTCGCACTGATGGGCAAGCGCGCCCGGATCCACGGGTCCACGCTGCGCGCCCGCCCGCCCGAGCAGAAAGCGCTCGTCGCGCGCGCCCTCGAACACGAGGTGCTGCCGCTGTTTGAGAGCGGCGCGTTGCGCGTGCCGCTCGCCGACGCGTTCCCACTGCAGCGGGCCGCCGAGGCATATGAGCGCTTCGCCGCCGGGGGAAAGCTCGGCAAGGTCGTAATCACGGTCTGATCGAGGGCGATCTGCCGCCCGTCTAGTACGGCGGGAGCGCTTCGTACCACGCCCCCAGCGTCCTGAACGCGGCCCAGAACTCGCGCTTTGAGTCGGTCTCGTCGAGTGAGTCGTCGATGTTCGGCACGTACAGCGCGTCGATCATCGGCGTCAGCTGCTGGACCTCGCCGAGCCTTTCGTCGAGCTCCTGTGCGAGCGGGATCTCCATCTCGTTCAGTGCCGCGAGCGCCTCGGGGCCCATCACGACGACGATCTTTGGTTGCACGATCGCGATCTCCCCTACGACGCGGGCCATGCACGCTGGGTCCGCGAGCGCGGCATCGCTGAGCGGGCACTTCACGCAGAGCGTGCCGTACACCGCGAGCGGGTCGATCTGCAGACGCTTGAGCGACTTCATCAACGCGCCGCCCGCGCGGCCGTAGAACGCCACGCCCTCCTCGATCTCCGAAGGCAGCGGGGCGAACTTGAGCAGCATGATGTCCGCTTGCGGGTGCCCCGAGCCGAGCACCGGCATCAGGTTGCCACGCGGGCAGTGTGGGCACGCTTGCAGCTCGCGCGTGAGCGTGTTCAGCTCACGGATTGCGCGCTCCAGGTACTTCTCGCGGATCTCATCGTCGGTCACGGGCATCGACTCCGAGGGATTTGACGAGCCCGATGGTTGTCCTTGGGCGTGCATCAGTACTTGCGAGTCAGCGTACCCGCAGCTTGGGTGCCGACAGGCGGCAACGGACCTGGGCCGGGCCGTTTTGCGCCTGGGGCGCGCGTGCCGCCGGGGCCGCTGCGCTGTCCGGAAACTAACCGCGTCGGTGAGCCGCGCGGCGCACGCGCCTGACCCGCCGCTCACGGGCCGCCCGCTGCGCCGCCGGAGGCGTCGCGCGGGTTTGCAGGAACTTCAGCGCCTGTACGTAGAGCAGGCTCGTCGGTCGCGTCTGGATCTCGGCGTCGCGCAGCGAGTCGAGGAACTCCTCGGGCCCGTCGAAGTCGCGCATGCGCAGCCGCACCGACCCCAGGCCGGCGGCGACGTGGGCGTCCGAGCCCGCGGCGGCCGTCAGGCGGTACTTGGCGGCGAAGCGCGCCGCCTCCTCGTTGAAGGAGCTGATCGCCACGCGCGGGTTGAAGACCTCGATCGCGTCGATCTCGCCGAGGATCTCGAGCAGGTGCTCGTAGCCGGGGACGGCGTGCATGCGGTCGAAGGGGTGCGGGACGTACACGACGCCGCCCTGCCGACGGATCTCGGCGACGGTCTCGCCGAGGCTCAGGCCGCGCGGGATCTTCTCGCGCAGGAACAGGCCGATCACCTCGCCCTGGGTCGCCGTCTTGACCTCCTCGCCGACGATGACGCGCACGCCGTCAGCCTTCGCGACGGCGTCGAGCGCGCCGGAGATCTCGTTGTGGTCGGTGATCGCGATCGCGCCGAGCCCCTGCTCGCGGGCCGTGGCGAGCAGCACCTCGACCGGCGTCGCGCAGTCGGGCGAGTGGTCGGTGTGCATGTGCAGGTCGACGTCGATCATCGCCCGCCGCGGCGAGGCCTTCGGCGCCGGCGCGGACGGCCAGCGCCGCCGCCGCGCCGCGACCGCCTCGTAGACCTCCTCGAGCTCGTCGACAACGCGCGCCGTCGTCAGCGTCGGGCGCAGCGTGCTCGACGCCGCCCGCAG
>DATJOE010000017.1:0-63112 GCA_035507305.1 Solirubrobacteraceae bacterium
GCCTCCGTGGACCCGAGCAGCTCGCCCGATGACACGTCCACGATCGAGAACTGCTCCGGCGAGGCTGAGCGCAGCGAAACCTCCGCAGCCGGGTAGCCCCCGGGCTTCCGAGGCACGTAGGAGGCGGCCGTCGCCGAGTCGCGCAGCGGTCGCCGGCGCAGCTCACCCGCGCTCTCCAGAACTTCCGCGTGGGCCTCCCAGCGCGGGCCCAAGAACTCGGCGTCTTCGTCGGAAAGCGGTCCCTCGTGTGCGGCGCACAGCAGGTGCTGGCGAAAGATCAGTGGGCTCTCGTGGTCGAGGATCGCCGCCTCGACCGGGCGCTCCAAGAACTCGTCCGGGTTACGGCAGAAAAACTGATCCAGGGCGTCCTCGCCCGCGACGTACACCGCCAAGCCGCGCCCACGGCGCGCGATGCTCGAACGTCCCGCGCGACCCCACATCTGCCGCAGCGAGGCGACCGTGCCCGGAAACGTGACCACGACCGCCGCATCGAGCGTGCCGATGTCGATTCCCAGCTCCAGCGCGTCAGTCGTGATCACCGCGCGCAGCTCGCCCCGCATCAGGCTGCCCTCAAGTTCGCGTCGCTGTTGCGGCGTGTACCCCGCGCGGTAGGGCACCACCAGCTCCGCGAGCGCCGGGTCCGTGCTCTGCAGGTCTTCTTTGACCAGGCGCGAGAGCAGCTCGACAGCCTTGCGTGACTTGATGAAGCAGATCGTTCTTGCGCCTTCGCGAACGAGTCGCGCCAGCAGCTCGGCTGCCTCGCCGAGCGCCGAGCGCCGAGCGCCGAGCGCTTCGTCGGTGAGCGGCGGGTTCCATACTGCGATCTGGCGTGAGGGTGCGGGGGAGCCATCGCGGTCGATCAGCCGCACGTGCTCCAGACCCGTCAACCGCTCCGCCAGCTCGATCGGGTTCGCGATTGTCGCGGAGGTCATCAAGAACACTGGATCGGTGCCGTAGGCTGCCGCGATCCGGCGCAGCCGGCGCAATACCCCCGCCACGTGCGAACCGAATACGCCGCGGTATACGTGCGCCTCGTCGATCACGACCACTGCCAGGTTCGCGAACAGGTCGGCCCACGCCGCGTGGTTCGGAAGGATCCCCACGTGCAGCATGTCTGGGTTCGTCAGCACGACGTTTGCGCGCTTGCGAATCTCACGCCGTGCCTCACGCGGGGTATCGCCGTCGTAGATCGCCGGGCGCACTCGCTTGGTTAGACCGAACGAGCTCAGCGCCCGGGCCTGGTCTTGGGCAAGCGCCTTCGTCGGATAGAGATAGAGCGCTCGCGCCCGCGCCTGCTCGCAGAGGATGTGCAGCGTCGGCAGGTTGAAGCACATCGACTTTCCCGAGGCCGTGCCCGTCGTGACGATCGCCGGCCCCTCCGTCGCGGCAAGCAGCGCTTCGGACTGGTGGGAGTAGAGCTGCTCGACGCCCATGCCCGCCAGCGCCGCCAGCACGTCTGGGTGCAGCCCCGCGGGTGGGTCCACGAGCTTTGCCGTGCCGGGGCCTTCGCGTGCCTCACGCACGAGCCTGCCGTCCGACCGGCCCGCGTCGAGCAGCCCGCTCCACGGCGCCGGCTGTCGGTCTTTCACCATGGATTGCGATAGTAGACGCGATGCCAGCGCGCACATTCCATCACTCCGCATTCAGCGCGGAGCGGATTGCGCGGGAGCGCTCACGGCGGGACCTGCGAATCTCGGTGTGCCTGCCCGCGCGCGAATGTGCGCGCACCGTGGGCGAGATCGTCCGCGCGCTCTTGGAGCTGCGCGAGGCCGATGCGATCGACCGCGTCGTCGTGGTCGACGCCGCCTCGCCCGATGGAACCGCCGAAGTGGCTGAGGCCGCCGGGGCGGAGGTATGGCAGGAGGCCGAGCTACTGCCTTCGTTTGGTGCTGTGCGCGGCAAGGGCGATGCGATGTGGCGTGCGCTCTCGCGGCTGGACGATCAACTCGTGTGCTTCGTTGACGCCGACACCGAGGGCTTCTCCGCGCACTTCGTCACCGGCCTGCTCGGGCCGCTCGTCTGCGAGGAGGGATGCTCGTTCGTCAAGGGCTTCTACCGCAGGCCGTTCTCTGGTGCGGCCGATGCCGATGCGCGCGCCGGGGAAGGCGGGGGACGCGTCAACCACCTCACCGCTCGTCCCGCGCTCGCGCTGCTCTACCCCGAGCTGGCTGAGATCCGTCAGCCACTCGCGGGCGAGATCGCCGCCCGGCGCGAGCTGCTCGTTCGTTTGCCGTTCGCGACCGGCTACGGGGTCGAGACCGCGATGCTGATCGATGCCTGGCGCGAGGTCGGGTCAGATGGCATCGCGCAGGTCGACCTCGACGAGCATCGCAACCATCATCAGTCGCTTACGCAGCTCGCGCCGATGGCGCTCACCGTGCTCGCGACCGCTCTGGATCGTGCCCGCGCGGACGGGCGGCTCGCGCTGTCGGCGCCCGCCGACCTGAGCGCGCACGTCCCGCTCGAGCGCCCGCCGCTCGCGACGCTTGCGGGCGGTTTGTCGGTCGTTGACCCGCAGCCGAGGGTGGGAGGCGCGCGGACATGAGCATGCGCTGCCTCTACCTCGACCTCGACGGCACGCTGCTCGGGCGAGCGGCGTCGCTGCTACACGACGGCGAGGGCAACGTCACGCTCGACGGGGTGCGCGCCGTGCAGGCGTGTCTGCGCGCAGATGTAGAGATCGTGTTGATGTCGGGACGGCGCGGCGTGCAGGTGGCCGAGGATGCGCGCCTGCTCGGACAGTCCTCGTTCATCTACGAGGCCGGTGCGTGCGTCGTCCTCGACGGTGAGGAGCATTGGCTCACCGGCGATCTGCTGCCCGGCGAGATCACGATCGCCCAGCAGATCGAGCGCTCTGGCGCACCCTCGATGCTGCTCGAGCACTACGCGGGCCGCCTGGAGCATCACGAGCCCTGGCATCTCAATCGCGAGGTCTCGCACCTATTTCGTGGCCTAGTTGACGCGGTCGAGGCCGACGCGCTCCTGGCTGAGCAGGGGCACGAGAACCTGCGCCTGGTCGACAACGGCGTCGTCAATCGGCGATCCGCCGCGCTGGCCGAGTTGCCGCACGTGCGCTGCTACCACCTCGTTCCCAAGACCGCCTCCAAGGCCTCGGCCGTCGCCTTTCACCGGCAGGCGCGCGGCTACCCGCGCGAGGCCACGTTCGCCGTCGGTGACTCGCGTGAGGACCTTGCCTGTGCCGAGCAGGTGCACGAGTTGTGGCTCGTCGCCAACGCGCTCGCCCGCGACCCCTCGCTGCGCGAGGACCTGGCTCGCCATGCCAACGCCCGGGTCGCCGAGGCAGGGCACGGCAGCGGCGTCTACGAGGTCGTCGTCAGCACGTTGATCGAGCGCTAGTCGCGTGGGCCCTTCTCGATAATGCCCGCCCGCCGCTCCTCCTCATAAAGCCGCTCGATTACGAACTGCTTCAGCAGCGTCTGGTAGCCGGTGTCGCGAAGCGCGGCCAGCGTCTTGAGTCGTTTCACCGTAAAGTCGTCGATCCGTAGCGCGATCGGGGTGGTGTGCCCGGGGCGGAGCATGTCCTTCATGCGCAGTATCCGTTTGCGCCGCTCCTCTTGCGCGAAGAAGATCTCGGGATCGAGCGAGAGGCCCTTGGCTGGGTTGATTTGCTTGTCGGCGCGAGGCACGAGCGCGCGAGCCTCCGGGTTGGGGGTCTCGTTTTTGGGTTGCGATAGCAATGGTATGTACGACTTGGGGCGGAATTCACTTCTTTCGTGAGTGGGGCTCCGTGCGAGCCGTCCGCGTATATACGTTCGCTATCAATTAATTAAAAAGAGAACCCCCTCCTCGCCTCTAGGGCGGTGCCTCTTGACGGCTGCCGTACTTGTGCTCGCTAGCCGAACAGCGAGCTGATCCGTCGCCACACGCGGCGCCAGAAACCCGGCTGTGGCCGCCGCCGCCAGCGCGCCGGCGGGGGAACCGTCGCGCGTACGACCGCTACCCAGTCCTCGAGTGGAAGCTCGCCCGCGATCAATCGGCCGAGCGCGCTCGTCACCGGCGCGCCGACCTCGGCTCGCTCCAGCGTGCGCGCCAGCAACGGCACCGACTCAAGCGCCTCGACCGCCTGGCCCACCCGGCCCGGGATCTCCGTAGCCGGCACGCCCGCCGCCAGCAGCTCGCCCGCGCGACGGTTACGGCTCTCGCGGGCAAGCGCCGTCGCCACCAGGTCACCCGCGCCCGCCAGCCCAATCATCGACTCGGGCCGTGCGCCGAGCTGCTCGGCGTAGCGCCAGACCTCCGCGAAGATGTGCCCCGCCGCCGCGCCCGCCGCGTTTAGGCCCTGCGCCTCCGTGGCGCCCGCCGCGAGCGCTGCCGCGTTCTTCGCCGCGCCCGCCAGCTCGACTCCCAGGGGATCATTTGATTGCTCGCAGACCACGCCCGCGCGCGTGAACACCGCCGCCAGCGAGCGCGCCAGCTCCTCGTCGCTCGAAGCCGCTACAAGCCCCGCCCCCGCGTGGACCATCTCCTGTGCGTGGGCCGGGCCGCCGACGCACGCGACGCGGTGCGCGCCGAACGTCGAGCTGAGCAGCGCGGTCGGTGGGACCCCGTCGGGCGGCACAAGCCCCTTGGCCAACGAGACCAACGCCGCGCGAGGTCCCAGGCCCGCGTCCTGCAGCGTCGCGATCACCTCACCCAATCCACTCGACGGGACCGCGAGGAACACGTAGTCCGCGCGCTCTACTCCCGCTGACGCGGACTCGATCCGCAGTTGCACTGGCAGCTCTACGCCGGGCAGGTACTCCTCGTTTCGTTGTTCTGAGGCAAGCTTTGTCGCCTGCTCGGCCGTGCGTGTCTGCAACGTCGTACGCAGACCCGCTCGCGCCAGCAGGATCGCGAGCGCCGTTCCGAACGAGCCTGCGCCGATCACCGTCGCGCGACGGGCCACCGGTGAGGCTAGAGATCGAGCGCGCGAGCCGCGAGCCGTCGCGCTCGGAGTAGGCTCGGTCTCGGTCATCTGATGAGCGAGCCTAGCGATCCCAACGAGCGCGCCACCGCGTGGCGCAACTGGGCCGGCGATCAGCGCTGCACGCCCGCCGCAATTGAGCGTCCAGGCTCGATCGAGCAGCTTGCCGAGGCGCTCGAGCGCGCCAGCTCACGTGGCTCGCGCGTGCGCGCCGTCGGCTCGGGGCATTCCTTCAGCGACGTCGCCCTGAGCGACGAGGGCGGGACGCTCGTCTCGCTCGATCGGATGGGCGACGTGCTCGAAGTCGATCGCACCAGCGGGCTCGTGCGCGTGCAGGCCGGGATCACGATCAAATCCTTGAGCAGTCGCCTCGACCAGCACGGCCTCGCGATGGAAAACCTCGGCGATATCGACGTGCAGAGCATCGCTGGGGCAATCTCCACCGCCACGCACGGGACCGGCACGGGTCTGCGCAACATTGCCTCGCAGGTTGCTGCGCTGAAGCTCGTGCTCGCCGACGGCTCGACCTTCGAGTGCGACGCCGAGCACGAGCCCGAGGCGTTTCGCGCCGCGCGCGTCGGGCTCGGCGCGCTTGGCGTCATCGCGGAGGTCACGCTGCGTTGCGTGCCCGCCTTCACGCTGCGCGGCGTCGATGAGCCTGCCCCACTTGAGTCCACGCTCGCTCGGTTCGAGCAGCTAGCGCTCGGCAACGACCACTTCGAGTTCTTCGTCTTCCCCTACGCGCAGACCGCGCTCACGCGCACGAACAATCGCACTCAGGAGCCGCCCCGGCCGCGGGGCCGCATCGCCGCTTACGCAAACGATGTGCTGCTCACCAACCACGCCCTCGGCTTGTTCTGCCGGCTTGGACGTCGGGTGCCCGGAGCGATTCCCCAGATCAACCGCCTCGTCACGCGCCTAGCCGGGCGCAGCGAGCGCGTCGAACGCTCCGCCTCGATCTTTGCCAGCCCCCGCCTCGTACGCTTCACCGAGATGGAGTACGCGATCCCCCGTGAGCATACGCCCGAGGCCGTGCGCCGAGTGATGGAGCTGGTCGCCGCGCGCGGGCTCGCGGTGCCCTTTCCGATCGAGGTCCGCACCGTCGCTCCAGACGACGCCTTCCTCAGCACGGCCTACGGGCGCGAGAGCGGCTACGTCGCCGTGCACATGTTCGAGGGAATGGAGTGGCGCCCCTACTTCGAGGCCGTCGAGGAGATCATGAACGAATTCGACGGGCGCCCGCACTGGGGCAAGCGCCACTTCCAGACCGCCGCCACCCTGCGCTCGCGCTACCCCGAGTGGGATCGCTTCCAGGCCGTGCGCGCGCGGTTGGACCCGCGGGGGACGTTCGGCAACGCCTGGACCGATCGCGTGCTCGGGCCGGTGAGGTCGTGAGCGCACGAGCCACAGCCCCCGCGAACGTGCGAGTCGCACCGCCTTCCTCGCTCGGAGCACCCCAGCGGACGGCTGAGGCCGCCTACGCGCGCCTGGAACGCGCCACCGCCGAGCTGCGGGCGCCGTTCGCGCTGATCGATCTCGACGCGTTCGACGCCAATGCGCGCGACCTCGAACGCCGCGCGGGCTCGAAGCCCATCCGGCTCGCGAGCAAGTCGCTGCGCTGCCGCGCCGTGCAGGATCGTGCGCTTGCGCGCGACGGGTTCCAAGGAACACTCGCGTTCACGTTGCCCGAGGCTTTGTGGTTGGCCGAGCGAGGGGTGCAGGACATCGTCGTGGCCTACCCCACCGCGGACGAGATCGCGCTGCGCGAGCTGGCCGAGCGCTCGCGAGCCGAGTCAGACAGCTCGGGCGGCGGGATGCTCCAGGGAGGCCCGATCGCGGTGATGATCGACAGCGCCGAGCAGCTGCCCGCGCTCGATCGGGCTTGCGCCGTGGTCGGCGGCGGGCGAATTCGGGTGTGCCTGGACATCGACTCGGGATGGCGCGCGCTCGCGGGCAAGCTGCGCGTCGGGGTCAAGCGCTCGCCCGCGCACACCCCGCAGCAGGCCGGCGAGCTGGCACGCGCGGTCGTCGCCTGCGACTCCGCGCGGCTGGTCGGCGTGATGATGTACGAGGCGCAGATCGCCGGTGTTGGAGACGATCCGCCCGGCCGGCCGTGGCGGGCGCGCGCGATCCGTGCGATGCAGGCGCTCTCCGGGCGCGAGTTGCCCGTGCGCCGCGCCGCGATCGTCGCCGCCGTGCAGCAGCAGCTCGCACGCGCCGGTCAGCCGCCGCTCGAGCTCGTTAACGGAGGCGGTACCGGCAGCCTCGAGCGGACCTCGCGCGAGGACGCCGTGAGCGAGGTCACCGCTGGCTCGGGCCTCTACGCGCCGGGCCTGTTCGACTCCTATCGGGCTTTCACACCTGCTCCCGCCGCGCTGTTCGCGCTGCCGATCGTCCGTCGCCCCGGCAACGGTGTCGTAACCGCTCTCGGTGGGGGATATCTAGCTTCTGGCCCCGGCGATCGCGCGCGCCTGCCGCATCCCTATCTGCCCGCCGGGCTGCGCCTCGATCGTGAGGAGGGCGCCGGCGAGGTGCAGACGCCCCTGCTCGGCCAGGCCGCCGATCGTCTCGCGCTTGGCGATCGTGTGTACCTGCGTCATGCAAAGGCCGGCGAGCTGTGCGAGCGTTTCAGCAACATGTACCTGCTGCAAGGCGATCGGATCGTTGACGAGGTCCCCACTTATCGGGGCGAGGGGGTGTGCTTCCTGTGAGCGCCGAGCGCGAGTTCGCGACCGAGCCGGGAGTCGGCTCGGCGTCGTCGCTCGATCCCAGCGCGCGCCTCGACGCGGGTTCGACGTCGCTGGACGCGGGTTCGCCTTCAGGTTCCGGGCTCGATCGTGCCGCGCTGCTCGCGCTTCAGCGCCACGTCGTCGAGACGCTCGCACGCCTCGATCGCACGCCGTGCTCCGAGGGCGAGCGCGAAGCCGCGCACTGGCTTGCCGCCCGTCTGTCGGCGATCGGCGGCGTCGAGGTTGCGCTCGAGGACGAGCATTCGTGGGGCACGTTCCCGCCGACGTCCACTGGCCTCGGCGTGCTCGGGGTCGCGGGCGCGCTGCTCGCGCTCGCAGGCAGGCGTGTGCTGGGCGCGCTGCTCGCGCTCGGCGCGTTCGCGGGGATCGTCGATGAGGCCCACAACGGGCCGCGCATCGTGCGCAGGCTCGTGCGCCGTCGTAAGGACACCGTCAACGTCGTCGCCCGCGCGGGCGACCCCGACGCCGAGCACACGCTCGTCGTGCACGTGCATCACGACGCACCGCAAACGGGTCTGGTCTTCGACCAGACGCTCCAGCGCCGCGTGCACGAGCTGGCGCCGGGGCTGCTCGAAAAATTCAAGCAGCCGCTGCCGCAGTGGTGGGTGGGGCTCGCTGGACCGCTCTCGACGTTCCTCGGCGCGCTGAGCCGCCGTCCGCGCTTGGTTAAGGCAGGGCTCGCGGTCGGGACGCTCGGCACGCTGCTGATCGCCGACGTGTGGCGCAGCGAGACCGTGCCGGGAGCAAACGACAACCTCTCGGGCGTAGCCGTGCTTGTCGGCTTGGCCGAGCTGCTGCGCGAGCGCCCGGTCCCAGGACTTCGCGTGCTGCTCGTCTCCTGTGGCGCCGAGGAGACGTTGCAGGACGGGATTCGTGCCTTCCTCGCGCGCCACCGCGACGAGCTTGACCCTGCCCGTACGGCGTTTGTCAACCTCGACACCGTCGGCTCGCCGAGACTCCTGCTGCTCGAGGGCGAGGGGCCGATACGGATGGAGGACTATCGCGCGCCGTGGTTGCGCGAGCTCATCGCGCTGCACGCCGAGCGGCTTGGCACGCCGCTACTGCGCGGCTACCGTGCGCGCGCCTCAACCGACAGCGTGATCCCCAGCCGTGCCGGCTACCCGACGGCGGCGCTCGTCTCCGTGTGCGACTGGTTGAGCCCCGCGAATTACCACCTGCCCAGCGACGTGCCCGCGAACCTCAACTACGAGACCGTCGCGCGGACGACCCACCTCGTGCACGAGCTCGCCGGCTCGCTGCCCGCCGCGCTCGCCGAAGCCCGGTAGTGCCTGAGGGCGACACGATTCACCACGCGGCGCGGCGCATCCGAGCCGTGCTGCTCGATCGGGTGCCCGAGCAGATCCAGACGCCCCATCCGCGACACGCGGCCGATCGCTGGCCCGAGCGCCTTGCGGGTCGCGCCGTGCGCTCAGTCGACGCGCACGGCAAGCACCTGTTCCTGCGCTTCGAGGACGAGCTCACGCTGCACTCGCACCTGCGCATGACCGGCGCTTGGGGCGTGCATCGCTCGGGCTCGCGCTGGAAGCGCGCGCCGCGCCGCGCCTGGCTCGTCTTGCGAGTGCCCGGCTGGGATGTCGTGCAGTTCGACGGTCCCGTGCTCGAGTTGATGCGCGAGAGCCGCACTCGCTTCGATCGCCGCCTCGCCGCGCTCGGCCCCGACGTGCTCGATGAGCGCTTCGACGCCGATGAGTTCCTCGCGCGCCTGCAGCGACTGCGCAACCATGACCCGACCCGCGAGATCGGTGAGGCACTGCTCGATCAGACGGTCCTCGCCGGGATCGGCAACGTCTGGAAGTCCGAGTCCTGCTTCGCCGCCGCCGTTAATCCCTGGCGCGAGCTGGGCCGTGTCGAAGACCAGGAGGCGCTTGCGATCGCAGACTTCGCCCACGAGCGGATGCGCCGCTCGGCCGAGGGCGACGGGTTTAGCGAGCGACCACGGGCCGTCTATCGGCGCGCCGGGTTGCCCTGCCCGCGCTGCGGCACGCCGATTCGTAGCCACGGGCAAGGCGTCGACAATCGCACGACCTACTGGTGTCCTGGCTGCCAGGTGTGAGGGCGCCGGAGACCGCTCCCGCCCGGGCGCGTATCCCGCCCGCTGTCCCGGCCCGCGCCGCGCGGCTACTTAGACGAGCCCAGCCAGCTCGCGTCCCGCCGAGCGCAGCGAGCGATGAGTCTTGGCTTCGAGGATCGTCTGCAGATCGAGGATGCGCACGTCGAACGAGTTCAGCAGGTTTTCGCGAGTGACCGCATACGTGGGCACGCCCGCCTGGCGTGCGCGTGTGGCTAGCTCGAACGCCACGGTGCCCGCGAGCGTGTCCTCGTGCAGACGGGGCTCGGCGATCACGACCGCCCGCGCCGCGCGCATCCGCGCATCGAAGCCAGGCGTCTGCGCCAGCCCGCGAGCAGCGGCGAGCTCGTCTGAGTCTTCGATCGGCATCGGGTCCGCCTCCCAGCCGCCGTCGGTCAGGCCCGCGCCGATCGCCGCCGCGACGCGCTCGGCGCCGAGGCTTGCGCCGAACGGTCGCGTCGCGATGAGCAGGGTTCGCGAGATCACGATCCGGCATCCTTCCAGCAATGGCCGCTAAGCAGTCTGAGCACGTCGTGATCGATGTGGCCGGGCAAGAGGTGCGGGTCAGCAACCCGCAGAAGCCGTTCTTCCCCGAGCTGGGGCTGACGAAGCTCGATCTCGTGAACTACTACCTCGCTTGCGCCGAGGCGGTCGTGCGCGGATTGCGCGAGCGTCCCACCGTGATGAAGCGCTGGGTTGACGGCGTCGCGGGCAAGCCGTTCTTCCAGAAGCGCGTGCCTGACAGCGCACCTGACTGGCTCCAGACCACGATCGTGACGTTTCCCAGCGGGCGGCACGCGCGTGAGCTGGTTCCGAACGACGCGGCGCACCTCGTTTGGGGTGTGAACCTTGGCGTGATCGACTGGAATCCGTGGGCCGTGCGGCGCTCAGACCAGGACCATCCTGACGAGCTGCGCGTCGATCTTGACCCGCAGCCGGACGTGTCGTTTGACGAGGTTCGCCAGGTCGCGCTCTGCGTGCGCGATGTCCTTGACGAGCACGGCCTGCGTGGCTTCCCGAAGACCTCGGGCTCGCGTGGCATCCACATCTATGTGCGCTTGGAGCCCGTCCACGACTTCCTCGAAGTGCGCACCGCGGCGCTGGCGCTCGCGCGCGAGGTCGAGCGCCGTATGCCGGGACGCGCCACGAGCCGTTGGTGGAAGGAGGAACGCGAAGGCGTCTTCATCGACTACAACCAGAACGCTCGCGACCGCACGATCGCCTCTGCCTACTCGGTACGCGCGGTGCCCGATGCGCGCGTGTCTTGCCCGATCTCGTGGGAGGAGGTCGCCGAGGTGGAGCCCGATCAGCTCACCGTGCTCACGGTACCCGCGCGTTTGGAAAAGCACGGCGATCCCGCGGCCGACATGGACGAACACGCCGTGCGCCTCGACCCACTGCTGGAGTTGGCGGCGCGCGATGAGCGCGAAGGGCTCGGCGACGCGCCCTGGCCGCCGCATTTCGCCAAGCAGAAAGGCGAGCCCAAGCGCGTGCAGCCGAGCCGCGCTCGAGGGGCGAAAGCGAAAGCCGAGGAGTCGTGAGCCTGCCGCTGCAGCCGCCGCTGAAGCCTGAGCTCGCGCTCTCGCGCAAGCAGTTGCCCGAGGGGGAGGACTACGTCTATGAGGTCAAGCTCGACGGGTTTCGCTGCCTGGCGTTCGTCGACGGCGAGGAGATCTACCTGCAATCGCGTAACGGCCGACCGCTCGGGCGCTACTTCCCCGAGCTGGCCTTGCCAGGCAAGCTGCCCGCGGGGCGCTACGTGCTCGACGGGGAGATCGTCGTGCGCGACAGCGAGGGTCGTGAGGACTTCGATGCGCTGGGACAGCGCATACACCCCGCGGCCTCGCGGATCGAGCGGCTCTCGGGCGAGACGCCCGCGGTGTACGTCGCATTCGACCTGCTCGCGCGCGAGGACGAGGCGCTGCTCGACTTGTCTTTCTCCGAACGTCGCGCCGCGTTGGAGCGCTTGCTCGCGGGCAAGCAGTTCGCGGGGACTCCCGTAGAGCTGATGAAGACCGTCGAGACGGCGGCGGAGGCCGAGCGCTGGCTGCAGGGCGCCGAGGGGGCGATCGCCAAGGAACGCGCCGCGCCCTACCTGCCTGGCGAGCGCAAGGGGATGTTCAAGGTCAAGCGCGTGCGCACGATCGACGCGGTGATCGTTGGCTGGCGCCCTGGCAAGGAGGAAGGCACCGTGGGGGCGCTGATCCTCGGGCTCTACGACCGGGAGCGTCCCGACGAGGATGGCGAGCCGACCCTGCGTGTCGTGGGGCACTGCTCGGGTCTCTCGGCCAAGGAGAAGAAGCGCCTGCCGGGCTTCCTCGCCGATTACGAGTCGGGCGAGAAGGGCTCGGGCGACCCGAGTCGATGGAGCGCCGGCAAGGACCTCGAGTGGGTCGGGCTACGGCCCGAGCTCGTGATCGAGATCGACTTCGACCACGTCTCCGCAGGGCGCATCCGCCACGGCGCGAAGCTACGCCGTTGGCGGGAGGACAAGGACCCGCGCGACTGCACGTACGACCAGCTCGATTCCTGACGCTCTTGCCGGACCCGCCTGCCGCGCGCGGGCGTGGTCTAGGATCAACGCATGAGCAGCGAGACCGCGACCGTCGCCGAGGAGGAGTACCTGCAGATTCTTTTTTGGCTGCACGAGGCGGGTCTGCCGATGACGGGCGCGAACGTCGCCCGGGCGATGCAGCTCTCGCCGCCGACCGTGCACGAGATGGTCGGTCGCCTGGAGCGCGACGGCTACATCACGCGCGACAAGGACCGGACGATCGCTTTCACCTCATCGGGGAAGGAGGAGGCCGAGCAGATCGTGCGCCGTCACCGCCTGATTGAGCGCTTTCTGACCGACGTGCTCGGCGTGCCCTGGGACGAGGTGCATGAGGAGGCCGAGCGCCTGGAGCACGCGATGTCCCCGTCGCTCGAAGAGCGCATGCTCGCGGCGATCGGTGACGCGAAGACCTGCCCGCACGGGCACCCGATCGTCGTGGGCGCGCGCCTCTCAGGCGTGCCGCTCGCCGATGTTGAGGTCGGCGCCAAGGTGCGTGTCCTGCGCTTCGAGAACGAGGCCGAGGACCTGTTGCACTACCTGAAGGAGTCGGGCCTTGAGCCGGGCCTCGAGGGCACACTTGCCGAGCACGATGACGAACAGGTCGTCGTGCAGGCCGCGGACGGGAGTCGCTGTTCGGTGACGCCGAGCGTCGCGGAGACCGTGTCGGTTATCGCGGACCCCTCGCCGCCCGAGCGCACCGCGCTGCCCGAGCAGCTCGTGCTCGGCTCGCGCTACGGCAGGTAGTAAATCGGCCTCACAGAGACCGGTAAGCCGCCGCCAACCGCTCGACGCCTTCTTCGATCTGCCGCTCGGTGACCCCCGAGTAAGCGAGGCGCAGCGTGTTCTCGCCGCCCTCCAGCAGGAAGTCGGTTCCCTTGACGAACGCGACGCCGAGGTCGGAAGCTTTGTCGAACAGCTGCGCGACATCAGTCCCAGCGGGCAGGGTTACCCACATGAAGTAGCCACCCTCGGGCTGGACGAACTCGGCCTCGGGCAGCTCGCGGCGCAGCGCTTCGGCGAGCGTGAGCGCGCGCTTGGCCAGCGCGGTGCGCACGGTCTCGATCGAGCGCTCGATCGCGCCCGAGGCGCAGAACTCGTACACGATCGACTGGGCGACCATGTTTGGCGAGATGTAGGTGTTTGTCGCGAGCTTCGCGATCCGCCCGATCAGATCGGTGGGCCCGACGAGGTAGCCGACGCGGATACCGGGACAGACGGTCTTGGAGAAAGAGGACGCGTAGACGACACGCTCGGGGTCCATCGAGAGCATCGTCGGCAGCGATTCGCCGCTGAAGCGCAGCGCGACGTAGGGGTCGTCCTCGAAGACGAGGAAGTCGTGCTGGGCCGCGAGCGCCAGCAGCGCCTGACGCTTGGCAAGCGCCAGAGTGACCCCGGCGGGGTTCTGGAAGTTGGGAATGATGTGCGCGAGGCGCGGGCGGGCTTGACCGGAGGCCAGCAGCCGCGCGAGGCCGTCGGTATCAAGCCCGTCGGCCTGCAGGTCGACCGTGTGCAGCGTCGCGCCTCGCTCGCGCAGCGAGAGCAGCGTGCGGTCGTATGTGGGGCGCTCGACGACCACGTCGTCGCCGGGGCGCACAAGGGCCTCGAACAGGAACGCGTCCGCTTGCATCGAGCCGTTCGTGACGAGCACTCGCTCGGGCTCGACGCCGTGGCGGTCGGCGATCCAGGCGCGCAAGCGTGGGTAGCCGATCGAGGTGCCGTAGGCCGTGGTTCCGCCGGGATCGCTCTCAAACGCGCGCATCGCCGCATCGCGCAGCCCCTCGACGTCGACTATGTCGAGCGACGGGGCGCCGCGGGCGAAGGAGATCGCTGGTCCGGTTTGGCTGGGCACGGCCGCGTAGGTTATGCGTCCGAGCAACTCGTCGTAGTCATGGGTCAACTCGCGCGCCGTGCGCTCCAGGCGATCGCGGAAGCGCAGCAGCTCTGCCGCGCTCGGCGAGCGGTCCCCCGGTGGGGGCGGACGGCGGCCTCGCGGTGCGGGCGGGGACGGGAAAGCTGGAGGCGTCGACGGTGTTAGCTGCTGGGGCGTCGGGGTCGGGGACGAAGGCGCGCTCGACACGGGCGCCGGCACACTCGGCGTCGGCGAGGGCATGCCTGGCGCGTCGGTTGAGGCAGCACGCGGTGGGAACGGCGAGCGGGGCGTGCCTTCGATCGCCTCGTCCACCAAGCGGCTTGGCCCCGGGGCTGGGCCAGGCCGAGCCTGCGATATCGAGGGCGAGGGGCCCGGGGGGGCGGGTGCGACGCGCGGGCCGGCGTCTCCGTCTCCGGTGCCCTGGTCGATTCCCCTGAGTACCTGCTCCAGCTCGCGCAGCTTGCGCTCCAGCTCGCTCAGCGTGTTTGCGATCTCCTGGTCCACGAGGGCCAAGCGTAGCGGCGCGGGGATGAGGTCGCTCGGGCGGCTGGACGAGACGGGCCGCGTAGTCGCGACGACCGTGTGTGCCGAGGCGCTTGCCCGGCTCAGGGGCGCTGCCCGCGGCTCAGGGGCGCTTGCCCGGCTCAGGCGCCGACCGAGGCGCCGCCAAGCACCTCGACGGCGATCGCAGCGGCTTCGGTGGGGGTGCGACCCACGCGCACGCCCTTGGCTTCGAGTGCCTGTGCCTTCGCGGCGGCGGTGCCAGACGAGCCGGAGACGATCGCGCCCGCGTGGCCCATCTGCTTGCCGGGGGGCGCGGTGAAGCCGGCGATGTAGGCAACGACGGGCTTGGAGATGTGCTCGGCGATGTGCTCGGCGGCCTCTTCCTCGGCCGAGCCGCCGATCTCGCCGGAGAGCACGATCAGCTCGGTCTCCTCGTCGGCCTCGAACAGCTCGAGGATGTCGACGAACGAGGAACCCGGCACCGGATCGCCACCGATGCCCACGATCGAGCTGCAACCGAATCCCGCGCGAGCGATCTCGTTGCCAATCTGGTAGGTCAGCGTGCCGGAGCGCGAGACCACGCCGATGTTGCCGCGCTCGAAGAACGAGGCCGGGATGATCCCGACGTTGGCCTTGCCGGGGGAGAGGATGCCCGGGCAGTTGGGGCCGACCAGGCGGGCGTTGGGGTGGTCGCGCTTGAGCGTGTTGTACGCGCGCAGCTCGTCGTGCGCGGGGATGCCCTCGGTGATCGCGACGATCAGCTCGACGCCCGCGGCGGCTGCCTCGAGGATCGCGTCGGCCGCGAAGCGCGGTGGCACGAAGATCATCGCGGTGTTCGGCTGTACCTCAGCGGCCGCCTCGGCCCAGCTGTTGAACACGGGAATGCCCTCGACGTCCTGACCGCCCTTGCCAGGCGTGACTCCGCCGACGACGTTCGTGCCGTAGTTGCGGTTGTTAAGGGTGTGGAAGCTGCCCTCGCGGCCGGTGATGCCCGCCACGCAGAGGCGCGTCGTCTCGTCAACGAGAACCGACATCAGGCGGCCGCCTCCGCGGGAACATCCTTGCCGGCCGCGAGCGCGACGACCTTCTCAGCAGCCTCGTTCATCGTCGCGGCGGCGTACACGTTCGGCAGGTTTGCCTCCTGAAGGATGCGCCGGCCCTCGACGTCGTTGGTGCCGTCGAGACGCACGACGAACGGCACGGTCGGTTTGATCTCAGCGAACGCAGCGACAAGGCCTTCGGCGACGAGGTCGCAGCGGGTGATCCCCGCGAAGATGTTCACGAGCACGGCTTTGACCTTCTCGTTCGCGAGGATCAGATCAACGGCCTGCTTGATCGTTTCGGCGTTCGAGCCGCCGCCCGCGTCGAGGAAATTCGCGGGCGAGCCACCCGCTTGTGAGACGACGTCGAGCGTGGACATCACGAGCCCGGCGCCGTTGCCGAGGATGCCAATGTCGCCGTCGAGCTTGACGAACTGCACACCCTCTTCCTTGGCGCGTCGTTCGAGCGGGTCTTCGTTCTCTTTGTCGGAGAGACCCTGGTTCTCCTCGTGGCGGTAGAGCGCGTTGCCGTCGAGCGAGACCTTCGAGTCGAGCGCCTTGACTTCGCGCTCGGGCGTCACGATCAGCGGGTTGATCTCCGCGAGCGTTGCGTCCTCTTGCAGCCAGACCTCGTACAGCGCAACGAGCGCGTCGGCCACGCCGTCGATCACGTCATCATCCGCGCCCCCTTCGCGCGCGATCTGCGCGGCTTCCTCGGACGAGAGCCCCGCGAGCGCGTCGACGTGGTGGCGGATCAGCTTCTCGGGCGTCTTCTCGGCGACCTCTTCAATGTCGACGCCGCCCTCGGTGCTGAACATCACGAGCGGCTGCTTGGCCGAGCGGTCGAGCAGGACCGAGGCGTAGTACTCGGACGCGATGTCCGAGGCATGCTCGATCCACAGCGTCCGGACGATGTGTCCCTTGATGTCCATCCCAAGGATGTTGCCGGCGTGCTCGCGCGCCTCGGCCTCGTTGTTCGCGAGCTTCACGCCGCCGGCCTTGCCGCGACCGCCGATCAGCACCTGAGCCTTGACGACGATCGGGTAGCCGACCTCGTCGGCGGCGAGAAGCGCGTCGTCGACCGTGGTGACCGCCTTGCCCTGAGAAACCTTCAACCCGTGCCGGGCGAACAGCTGCTTGCCTTGGTACTCCAACAGATCCATGCCGGCGCGGGACTCTAACGCAAACCGGAAGCTGGTCCGGGTTTGGCGGCTCGCCTGGGCCCATTGGTCGAGGCTGACCGCGCTCACCCGCCTTTGCAGGGCATAATGCCCGCCCAATGCCAATACCGAAGAACGTCACCTTTGTCACATTTGATGTGTACGGCAGCTTGATCGACTGGGAGACCGGCGTCTACGAAGCATTCGCGAAAGAGGCCGCACGCGATGAATTCGAGATCGACCGCACCCAGCTGATCTCGCTGTTCCATGAGATCTCGCAGGAAATCGAGGGCGGCTCGTACGAGCTGTACGCCGAGGTGCTGAGGCGCACCGCGATCGAGATCGCCAAACGCCTGGAGTGGCCACTGGAGCCCTCCCGCTCGGGCTTCTTGCCCGACTCCGTGCAGCGCTGGGCACCGTTTAAGGAGACCAACACCCAGCTGCAGAAGCTCGCGAAAAAATACAAGTTGGGCTTGCTGTCAAACATCGATGACAAGCTGCTCGGCCAGACACGCCGGCACATCCCGATCGACTTCGACCTCGTGGTCACCGCGCAGCAGGTCCGCTCCTATAAGCCGGAGCCCGCACACTTCACCGAGTGCGCCCGGCGGATCGGCGGCAAGCGCGGTTGGGTCCATGTGTCCTCGAGCTACTACCACGACGTCGCCCCCTGCATCAAAGCGCGCGTTCCCGTGATCTGGGTGAACCGCAACAAGGAGACGCTCGAGTCCTCGCAGAAGAAGCCGACGCTCGAAGTCGCCAGCCTGAAAGAGGCTGCGAAAAAGCTCGGCGTCTCTTAGGAGTCGCGCGTGCGGGCGGTTGCGCTGCACCGCGACGTCCTCGTTGTGACAAGCCAGCTGCTCCAGGCCCACTGCACGCTTGTGCGCGGGCCTGGCGATGCAGCGGACGTCGAGGTGCCGGGCGGGGGAGGGTTCGAGAGCGAGGGCTTGCTGGTGAGTACCCACGGGCCGGGCGAGACCGGCGCGGGCGGCGAGTCCTTCGCGATCGATTCGCCTGTGCTGCCCGAGGAGCTTGAGTTGCTGCCCGCGCTCGTCGAGCAAGCCGGCTTTCCCAAGCCGCAAGGACTGCTGGCGACGCACGCCGACTGGGATCACGTGCTCGGGCCGCTGGCCTTCCCAGAGGCGACGCTTGGTTGCGCGGAGAGCACGGCTGAGCGGTTGCGCGCCGAGCCCGGCGCCGCGCAGCGCGAGCTACGCGACTTCGACGAAGAGCTCGTGATTGAGCGTCCGCGCCCGCTGGCGCTCGGCGGGGTGCAGGCGCTCCCAGTGCCGGGGCGGTGTGCGGTGGGCGCGGGCGAGCTGGAGCTGCATCCCGCGACGGGACACACCGGCGACGGCATGGCGATCTGGATTCCCTGGGCGCGGGTGCTTGTCAGTGGCGACTACGTCTCGGACGTCGAGCTCCCGGTGCTGCGCGCGGATGAGCCCTGGCTCCAGGCGACGGGGTACCCGCCGGGGAACGCGCTGGAGGAATACCTCGCGACGTTGGAGCGGCTGCGCCCGCTGGTGGCCGCCGCCGAGCACGTGGTGCCGGGCCACGGGGCGATCCTCGACCGCGAGCGCGCGCTCGGCGTGCTGGAGGAGGACCGCGTCTACCTTCAGGCGCTGCGCGAGCGCGGGGTCGAGGCCGAGCTGCCGCCGGGACGCCGCTCGAAGACCCAGCGCGAACTGCACGCTCAGAACGTTGCGCGGCTGTAGCGTCGCAGGCCCCGCGTAGCGCAGGCCCGCGGCCGTAGGTTTGGGCTCAGCCCTCGCTCTCGATCGCGCTGACGATCGTGGCGATCGGCGCGCCGGCCTGGATCGGCTCGCCCTCGGCAATCGGCAGCTCGGCGATCGTGCCTGCCTTGTGGGCGGTGATCTCGTTCTCCATCTTCATCGCCTCGATGATGCAGAGCAGCTGTCCCTCCTGCACGGTGTCGCCCTGCTTGACGAGCACCTTCCACATGTTGCCCTGAAGTGGGGAGGGGAGCACGTCGGCACCGCCGCCACCGCCTGAGGACTTGCGCTCGGCGCGTTTCGGGGCCTTGCCACCGCCGGCCGTGGCGGGTGCAGCTCCGTTGCTTGCGACCGCGCCGCCGCCCGCGAAGGGCGGACCGACGACACGCACGTCAAAGCGCTTGCCGGAGACCTCGACGGAGTAGGTCTGCTCGACTTTGGGCTCCTCCTCGTCCTCGGCGGGCGGGGCCGCCTTCTCGAAGGCGAGCGTCTTCAACCACTGCTTGTCCTCGAGCAGCTCCTTGCACGTGCTCCCGCGTTTCCACTCCTCGGTCGCGAGCAGCGCCTTGTGGAAGGGGATCAGCGTCTTTAGCCCCTCGATCTCGTATTCGTCGAGCGCGCGCAGCATGCGCTGGGTCGCCTGCTCACGGTCGGCGTCCCAGACGATCAGCTTCGCGACCATCGGGTCGTACATGGGTGAGACTTCGCCATAGGCCTCGACGCCCGAGTCCACGCGCACGCCCGGGCCGCTCGGCTCGCGGTAGGCGCCGATCTTGCCGGGCGCGGGGGCGAAGTTCTTCGAGGCGTCCTCGGCGTTGATGCGGCACTCGATCGCGTGGCCGCGCAGCTCGATGTCCTCCTGTGCATAGGCGAGTTCCTCGCCTGCGGCGGCGCGGATGCCCTCCTTGACGATGTCGATCCCCGTGGTCATCTCTGTCACGCAGTGCTCGACTTGCACGCGCGTGTTCATCTCGAGGAAGAAGTACTCGGGCTCTCCGGACCCGTCCTGGTGGGTGGCGAACAGACCCTCGATCGTCCCCGCGCCCACGTAGTCCACGGCCTTCGCGGCGTCGACGCCGATCTTGCCGATCCGCTCGCGGATCTGTGGGTCAACGACCCATTCGGGCGCGGGGGACTCCTCGATCACCTTCTGATGGCGGCGCTGGATCGAGCAGTCGCGCTCGCCGAGGTGGATCACGTTGCCGTGGCGGTCCGCGAGGACCTGCACCTCGACGTGACGGGGATCGTGCAGGTAGCGCTCGAGGTAAACGGTCGGGTCGGAGAAGAACTTCTCGCCTTCGCGACTTGAGCCCTCGAAAGCGCCCTGCAGCTCATCCGCGGAGAGCGCGACGCGAAAGCCCTTGCCTCCGCCTCCGCCCGCGGCCTTGACCGCGACGGGAAAGCCGATCTCGTCGTTCGCGATCCGCAGGGCATCCTCGACGGTGGCGACGGGCTCGGTGGTGCCAGGCACGATCGGCACGCCCGCGGCCTTCATCAGCTCGCGGGCGCGGGTCTTGGACCCCATCGCCTCGATCGCGCTGGCGGGCGGCCCGATGAACACGATGCCCGCCGCCTCGCAGGCCGCCGCGAACGGCGCGTTCTCGGCGAGGAAGCCGTAGCCGGGGTGGACCGCTTCGGCGCCGGAGCGCTTAGCGACGTCGAGGATCTTCTCGATGTGCAGGTAGTTCTCCGCCGCGGGGCCATCGCCGAGGTTGTAGGCCTCGTCGGCGCGTTTGACGTGCGGCGTGTCGCGGTCGAGCTCGGAGTAGACAGCCACGCTCGCGATACCCATCTCCTGTAGAGCGCGTGCGATGCGGACCGCGATCTCTCCGCGGTTGGCGATCAGGACCTTGCTGAACATCGGCGGCGGAAGCTTAGCGTTCCCTGCGCGCCCGGCTGGGGGCCGGGCGGTTCGGTGAGTCGGCTCAGGCGGCCTCGGCCGCGATCAGCCCCGCCCCTACGGTCTCATTCGTGTCCTGGTCGATCAGGATGAAGCTGCCGGTGCGGCGGTTGCTGGTGTAGGGGTCGAAAGCAAGCGGCGCGCTCGTGCGCAAGTGCACGCGGCCGATGTCGTTGAGCGCGAGCTCCTGGGCGGGCTGGGTGCGCTGCAGCGTGTGCACGTCCACGACGTCCTCGACTCGGTCGACGATCGCGCTGGCAAGGCGGGCGGTCTGCTTGAGCACGTAGCGCCCGCCGGGACGCAAGGGCCGGTCGCTCATCCAGCAGACGTCGGCGGCGAGCTCGCGCGCGACGGTCGCGGCCTCCTCGGGGCGGCAGATCAGCTCACCACGCGAGATGTCGAGCTCATCCTCCAGGCGCAAGGTGAGCGACATCGGCGCGACGGCCTCCTCGAGCTCACCGTCGTAGGTATCGATCGCGGCTATCCGCGTGCGCCCACCCCCGGGGAGCACGGCGACCTCGTCGCCGCGGCGCAGCCCGCCGCTGGCGAGCTGGCCCGCGTAGCCGCGGTAATCGGGGTCGGCGCCACCGCGGGCCGGAACCGCGCTAGATGCACCGGAACTAGGCAGTCCCGCTCCGTTGGCGCCCGCGCCCGGGCGGATCACCCACTGAACCGGAAAGCGGGCTGGGCGGTCGAAGGGGTGGTCGTATGCGACATCGACCTGCTCGAGCAGCTCCAGCAGCGCGGGCCCGTCATACCAAGGCATATTCGTTGAGCGCTCGACCACGTTGTGGCCCTCCAGGGCGGAGATCGGCATAAACGTGATCTCAGGTGGGCGACGGCCCGTGACGGCGTCCAGCCCGTCGGCAAAGGAGGCGAACTCGGCGACCAGCTCGTCAAAACGCTCCTGGGAATGCTCAACGAGGTCCATCTTGTTGATCGCGACCAGGATGTGGGGGATGCCGAGCAGCGCGCTGATAAACGCGTGGCGCTTTGACTGCTCCGTGACGCCGCGGCGCGCATCGACGAGCACGACGGCGAGGTCGGCGGTCGAGGCGCCGGTGACCATGTTGCGCGTGTACTGCTGGTGGCCCGGGCAGTCGGCGATGATGAAGCGGCGCTTGGGCGTGGCGAAGTAGCGATAGGCGACGTCGATAGTGATCCCCTGCTCGCGCTCTGCCCGCAGCCCGTCGGTGAGCAGTGCGAGGTCGAGCGCCCCGGCTCCGCTGCGCCGCTCGCTCGCGGCGGCGACGTGCTCAAGCTGGTCCTCGAAGACCTGCTTTGAGTCGTAGAGCAGCCGCCCGATCAGCGTGCTCTTGCCGTCGTCCACCGCGCCGGCGGTGGTGAAGCGGAGCAGGTCGAGAGTCATCGCCGGGATGCCGGCGCGGGCAAGGCCAAAGCGGGCTGCACTAGAAGTAGCCTGCCTTCTTGCGGTCCTCCATCGCGGCCTCGGAGACGCGGTCGTCGGCCCGTGTCTCGCCCCGCTCGGTGATCCGGGTGGCGGCGATCTCGACGACGACTTCCTCGAGCGTGGTGGCCTTGGAGAGCACGCCGCCGGTGCAGCTCATGTCGCCGACGGTGCGGTAGCGGACGGTCTCGTTGAAGACCTCCTCGCCCTCGATCAGCTCGGTGCCCTCGCGCCAGGCGTAGAGCATCCCATCGCGTTTGAAGACGGGCCGCTCGTGTGAGAAGTAGATCGAGGGGACCTCAAGGCCCTCGGAGTCGATGTACTCCCAAACGTCGAGCTCGGTCCAGTTGGAGATTGGAAAGACGCGGACGTTCTCGCCCTTTTTGATGCGGCCGTTGTAGAGGTTCCACAGCTCGGGCCGCTGGTTCTTGGGGTCCCACTGGCCGAAGTCGTCGCGGAAGGAGAACACCCGCTCCTTGGCCCGCGCGCGCTCCTCATCGCGCCGCGCGCCGCCGAACGCGGCGTCGAAGCCATGCTCGGCGATCGCATCGAGCAGTGTGACGGTCTGCAGCTGGTTCCGTGAAGCGCGGGGACCGGTCTCCTCAACTACGCGGCCCTTGTCGATCGACTCCTGCACGCTCGCGACGATTAGCCGCTCGCCGAGCTCGGCGACGCGGCGGTCACGGAACTCGATCACCTCGGGGAAGTTGTGACCCGTGTCTACGTGCATCAGCGGGAAGGGGAATGGCGCGGGGCGGAACGCCTTCTCGGCGAGCCGCAGCAGCACGATCGAGTCCTTGCCGCCGCTGAACAGCAGCACGGGCCGCTCGAATTCGGCGGCGACCTCCCGCATCACGTGGATCGCCTCAGACTCGAGCGCGCGCAGGTGGCTCAGCTGTGGACGCGTCGCGACGGCCATCTCAGGAGGCGGGATCGAACTCTTCGACGTGGAGACCGCACTCGGTCTTCGATGTCCCGGCCCAGCGGCCCTCGCGCCCGCTGCCGGGCTTCGTGCAGGGGGCGCAGCCGATCGACTCGTAGCCCTGGTCATGCAGCGGGTTGTAGGGCAGGTCGCGCTCGTGGATCCGCCGCCAGAGGTCCTTGTCGGTCCAGTGGGCGAGGGGGTTGTACTTCCACAGCCCGCGAGTCTTGTCGCGTTCGATCAGCTCGGTGTTCGCGCGCGTGGGGCCCTGCTCGCGCCGGATGCCGGTGATCCAGGCGTCGGCGCCGACGAGCGAGCGCTCGAGGGCGGCGACCTTCGCGACCGAGCAGCAGTGCTCGGGGCCGCTCCAGGGCTCGCCGTCGCTGCTGGCGTCGAACACCTCGATCTGCACGCCGAAGCGCTCCTCGAAGGCACGCCAGGTCTGCATGGTCTCCTCGAACAGCACGCCGGTGTCGATCGTGAGGATCCGCACCGCGCGCCCGGTGCCCTGGTCGAGCCGCAAGAGCTCGTCCAATAGCACGGACTCCTCCTTCTGGAAGGAGCACAGAAGCACCGCCTTCTCCCCGTGCCTGGCCGCCTCGCGCAGCGTGTGCGTGAGGCTGGGGGCCGGGTCGAACTGGGTGCTCTCCACCTGGGACATCGAACTATCTACCGCTGCCATCTGATCGGTCCTCTTGATCGTGTCTCATCGCCATCTCTATACCGCGCACTCGCCCTCGCCGCGAATCACTTCGAAGGGAACGTCACGGTTCCAGTCGATGAACTGATTCATCGTCTCCAGCCCGAAGTCGACGGGCATCGAGAGGTCCTTGACTAGGCCTTCCAGCTCGGGCATGCCGACGCGTTCGGCGAACGCCTTGAAGGCCTCGCCCTCCTGGCGCTCGGCTTCGTAGTGGCGGATCCAGCGCTCGACGGCCTCCGGCACGCGCTTGGCGGGCAAGCGCAGCTTCAGGCGCGTTCCGAACGCGACCTCGCCGCCTTCGTAGACGCCGCCGACGTGGGGGATGTAGGCGGGGATCGTGTGATCACCCACTTTGATCGACGCGCCATAGAAGCCGATGTCGGCGACGTGGTGCTGGGAGCAGCCGTTGGGGCAGCCGCTCATCTTGATGTGGATCTGGCGCGTGAGCTCGTCGTCGATGTTCATCGCGAGAATCCGCTCCTGCACCGCCTGGTTCAGGCCCATCGAGCTGGTGATCCCGAGCTTGCAGGAGTCGGTCCCGGGGCAGGAGACGACGTCGGCGACCTCGCGTGAGCCCGGCTCGCCGAGGCCCAGCTCCGAGAGGGCGCGCCACACGTCATACACGCACTCCTCGCGCACCCAGCGCAGCAGGAAGTTCTGCTGAACGGTCGTGCGCGCGTATCCGCCGGCGTAGTCGCGCATGATCTGCGCGAGGCCACGGAACTGCTCGGGAGTCAAGTCGCCGCGGGTGACTTTGGCCTCGACGGTGACATAGCCCTCCTGCTTCTGCTCTTGGACGTTCGTGGAGCGGAAGCGCTCGAACTCGGACAGGTCGCCGTTCGGGGAGCCGTAGGTCTGTGGGGGCGCCGGCGCGGACTCGCGCTCGTCGTCCAAGAACAGCGTGTGCTCGATAGAGAAGTCGCGTTCTGCGACCCAGTCGCCCTTGAGCTCCTCCTCGACCTGGTTGCGCAGCTCCTCGATCCCGTACTTGTCGACGAACACCTTGATCCGGGCGCGGGCACGGTTCACACGCAGCCACTCCTGGCGGTCGAAGATGCGAAAGACGGCCTCAGCGAGCTTTAGGTACTCGCCGTCGTCGAGCCCGACGAAGTCGTAAAGGGCGGGGGCGACGCGGGGCATGATCGAGGTGCCGCCGCCGACGAGCATCTCGGCGCCGCGGACCTGCTTGCCGTCGATCTCCTTGACACGGGCGCGAAACGCGATGTCGTGGATGCCGCTGATCGCGCGATCGCGCGGCGAGCCATCGAAGGAGGTCTTGATCTTTCGCGGCATCGCTTGCGTGGTGGGGTGACGCACGAAGTAGCGAACGTAGGCTCCGACGTAGGGGGTCATGTCGAACAGCTCGTCCTTCGCGACGCCTGCCCAGGGGTCGCCGGTGACGTTGCGTACGGTGTTGCCGCAGCCCTCGCGGCTCGACAGCCCGGTCTCGCCGAGCTCGCGGATCGCGGGCTCCATTTCCGCGAGCGGGATGTGGTGGATCTGGATGTTCTGACGCGTCGTGATGTGACCCTTGTTCAGCGGCGCGTACTTCTCGACAACGCTCGCGAAGGAATCCATCTGCTCGGGTGTGACGCCGCCGAAGGGAAGCTTGACCCGCATCATGTTCACGTCGGGCTGGCGCTGGCCGTAGACGCCCTGCTTGAGGCGGAACTTGATGAACTCGTCTTCCTCGGTCTGGCCGTCGAGGAATTTGGTGGCTTCGGTCTTGAAGTCGTCGTACTCCCGCTGCAGGATCGGGATGATGTGCCCGGGCACGTTCTGGAGCACCTCTGGGTCGTCCAGCGTGCCGCGCTGGGCGGGTACGGAAACTGGCTCCATCTGGCGAAGACCTCCTGGCCCTTCGTGTACGGGAAAGATTGAGCCTAAAGCCTAGCGACTTTTAGGTATTTATTCAGGTCCGCCCGATGGCGGACCTCATCGAGATCAAAGCCAGGGATCGGCGAGGTCTGCGGCTGTCTCTCGCTCGACGCCTTCGAGGATCGCCGCGCTTTGCCAAGGATCGATTTCGGGCGCGGGAGGCGCGAGGGTAGGAGTCGTGGCGCGCATGAAGCGCTCGAGCGCCGCAACGACCGCGGCGGCCTCCTCGGGCGAGGCGGAGGGGGCGATGAGCTGCAAGTGCGGGCGACGGTTCGGCATAGCCCCATTGTGACGCAGCGTTTCCAGAGTGGCCTCCCGGGCGGCGGGGAGCGCTGCCCTGGCCCACTGTTCGGAACACCGGTACACTGTGTCAGATGGCCGAGCCTATCCCACGCCAGTCCGTCCCTGACCACGTCTTCGACCGCCTGCGCGAGGAGATCCTCACGGGCCGCTACCGCCCCGGCGATCGCCTTCCCTCCCAGCGGGCGCTAGCGGCGGACCTCGACGTGAACATGTCCACGATTCGCGAGGCGCTCGGGCGCCTGGAGCAGCTGCGTCTGGTCGAGGTGCGCCACGGCAACGCGACGCGCGTGCTGGACTGGCGCAAATCTGGTGGTCTCGAGTCGCTGGTGCTGCACGGCGGCGGCCCGGGCGAGCCGCTGTTCGTGGACTTGTTCGAGGCGCGTCGGCTGCTGCTCGTGGAGTCGGCTCGGCTCGCGGCCGAGCGGCGCAACGACGAGCAATCGGGCGCACTGCTGCGCCTCGCGAGCGCGGTGGCGCTGGGCGGCGATGCCGAGCGAGCGCTGCTCGCCGACTGGGAGTTCATGGCCGCGCTAGTGGAGGCCGCGGGCAATTTGGTCTTCCAACTGGTGATGAACTCGGTGCGTGAGCTGTACCTGCCCCGGGCTCAGGCGTTCGCGGCGCTGGTATCGGGGCTCGACGAGCTGGTTCCCCTGTATGTCCAGACGGCGCTTGCGGTCGCGGAGTGCGACGGCGAGGCCGCGGCCCGGGCGATCGCGCGCCTGACCGCCGCGCAAGAGGCGCGTCTCGCGGGATGACGCGCGGGCTCGATACGTTCCTCGCCGCGGTTCCCTGGCCGGAGCGCGTAGGCCTGCGTGCCCTGCTTGTCTTGGCGCGCCGTCCGCGTGGCGCGAGGCTGCTCGCGCGCTCGCCGCTGCTCGCGCTGGCGCTCGACGCGACGTTGGCGCTCGGTCGCTACGACGAGCCCACCCTCGCCGCGCGCCTGGGTTGGGACGCTACGGCGGTCGCAGAGCGGGGGCGAGCACTGCGCCGCGCGGAGGGGCGACCGTGAGGGGACGCACGGTCGAGACGGACTTCTGCGTCGTGGGTGCGGGCGGCGGGGGCGCGGTGCTCGCAGCGGAGCTGGCGGAGGCTGGGGCGCGAGTCGTGCTGCTGGAGCAGGGGCCGGGTCACGACCCAGACGGCTTTACTGCTCGCCCGCCCGAGATGCTCGCGAGGCTCTATCGCGACGCGGGTCAGACGACGACGATCGGCTCGCCCCCGATCCTGCTCCCGCTCGGCAAGGGAGTGGGCGGGACGACACTCGTGAACTCGGGCACGTGCTTCCGTACGCCGCCCCACGTCCTGGCGCGCTGGAGGGCCGAGTTCGGGCTCGAACTACAGGACGCGGCGATCGACGCTTGTTTCGAGCGCGTCGAGCGCTCGCTGTCGGTCGGCGAGGTGACTCCGGAGCTCGCGGGCAAGAACGCCGCGGTCGCGCGGCGGGGGGCGGAACGGCTCGGCTGGTCGCACGGTTACCTCCGGCGCAACGCGCGGGGCTGCGTCGGTTCGGGCGTGTGCGTGTTCGGCTGCCCCACCTCGGCGAAGCAGCACACCGGCATCACCTACATACCGCGCGCCCTGCGCGCGGGCGCCGAGCTGGTCACGAACGCCGATGTGCGCGAGCTGTCGATCGAAGGCTCACGCGCGCGTGGCGTCGTCGCTCGGGTCGGGTCTGGGCAGCGATTGGAGATCCGCGCGCAGGAGACGATCCTCGCCTGCGGCACGATTCACACGCCGCTGCTGCTCGCACGCAGCCGGGCGGCGAACGGCTCGAGACAGCTAGGGCGCAACCTCAGTCTGCACCCCGCGACCGCGGCGTTCGCGCTGATGGACGACGACGTGAACATGGCTCGCGGCGTGCCGCAGAGCTTCTACGTCGATGAGTTTGCGGACGAGGGGATCATGTTCGAGACAGTCGCTGGGCCGCCGGCCTATGCCGCGATGGCGCTTCCCCTGCAGGGGCGAGAGCACGCCCGGACGATGGCGCAATATCCGCGGCTCGCGCAGCTCGGGCTGATGGTGAGCGACTCTTCGCGTGGCAGCGTCCATGCGCTTGGGCGGCGCCCGGTGATCAGCTACAGCCTCGATACAGCCGACCTCGAACGCGTACGTCTCGGGCTGGCGCGGATCAAGCGGCTGCTGCAGGCGGCGGGCGCGAGCGAGGTCTATTTGCC
This sequence comes from Solirubrobacteraceae bacterium, assembly GCA_035507305.1. Taxonomy (GTDB): domain Bacteria; phylum Actinomycetota; class Thermoleophilia; order Solirubrobacterales; family Solirubrobacteraceae; genus Palsa-744. The sequence goes on from DATJOE010000017.1 coordinate 27,916, forward strand.
GCTGCCGCCTGGACTCGCGCCGGAGATGGCGCGCCCTCGTGACCTGCGCCTGATGGCTTTTCACCCACTGGGCACCGCGCGAGCGGACGCCCGCGCGAGCCACGGCGTCGTAGATGGGGACCTCGCTGTGCACGGTCTGCGCGGGCTGCACATCGCCGATGGCTCGGTCGTGCCCAGCTCGCTAGGGGTCAACCCGCAGATCACGATCATGGCGCTCGCGACGCGGCTGGCATTTCACTTGCTCGGCCGGCCTGTGGCGCGGGAGCCGGCGCCTGCCTCCACCCTCGCCCCGACCGCTTCCTGAAAGGAGCATCAATGTCCTTCCTGATCGATCCCCCATGGCTGTACGCGACCGGTGTCGCATACGGCAAGCTGATGCCGGAGCGCACTCCCGCGGCGCGCGCTGTGCACACCGCGACCGCGGGGGCCTTCCTCGCGACGAGCATCTCGCTGTACCTCGACCGCCCCTGGACGCGGCCGATCTGGCGGTTGTGCCGCGCGGAGAGCGGGCGCGACTGGATGCTGAACTCGGGCGTGTTCTCGTTCGATCATCGCCGCGCAAGCGCACGCACGCACGCGGTCTCGGCGGCGCTGTTCGCGACCTATCCGTGGTGGCTTCTGCTCGGCGAACGGGTGGGCCGCCGCCGACGCTGAGGTACTGGCTAGAGCGGGATGTTCCCGTGCTTGCGCTTCGGGCCCGGTTCGCGCTTGGTCTGCAGCGTATGCAGTGCGGTGATCAGCTTGGGGCGCGTCTCGTGGGGCACGATCACGTCGTCGATGTAGCCGCGCTCCGCGGCGGTGTAGGGGTTAGCGAAGCGCGCCTTGTAGTCCTCCATCAGCTTGCTCCGCCGCTCTTCGGGCGTGGGGCTGCCGGCGATGTCGCGGCGGTAGATGATGTTTACCGCGCCCTCGGGCCCCATCACCGCCACCTCGGAGGTCGGCCAGGCAAAGTTGAAGTCCGCGAGCATGTGCTTGGAGGCCATGACGTCGTAGGCGCCGCCGTAGGCCTTGCGCGTGATCACAGTCAGCTTCGGCACGGTCGCCTCGGTGAACGCATACAGGAGCTTGGCGCCGTGGCGGATGATCCCGCCCCACTCCTGACTCGTGCCGGGCAGGAAGCCGGGCACGTCGACGAAAGTGAGCAGCGGGATGTTGAAAGCGTCACAAGTGCGCACGAAGCGCGCAGCCTTCGCGGAGGCGTCGATGTCGAGCACGCCCGCGAGCTGGTTCGGCTGGTTGCCGACGACACCGATCGCGAAGCCATCCAGGCGCGCAAAGCCACACATGATGTTCTTCGCGTGGTGCTCGTGGACCTCGAAAAACTCGCCGTCGTCCACGATTAGCCTCACGACGTCGCGCATGTCATATGGCTTGTTCGGGTTGTCGGGGACGACCGTGTCGAGCTCGGGATCCATCCGCTGCGGATCGTCGGTCGGCTGCACGCGCGGCGCGGTCTGCAGGTTGTTCTGCGGCAGAAAGCTGATCAGGTAGCGGCAGTCTTCCAGGCAGGCGTCCTCGTCCTCCGAGGCGAAATGGGCGACGCCGGACTTGGTGTTGTGCGACATCGCGCCGCCGAGCTCCTCGAAGCCAACTTCCTCGCCTGTGACGGTCTTGATCACGTCGGGGCCCGTGATGAACATGTGCGAGGTCTCCTTCACCATGAAGATGAAGTCGGTGATCGCGGGGGAGTAGACGGCGCCGCCCGCGCAGGGTCCCATGATCAGGCTGATCTGTGGAATCACACCCGAGCACTTGACGTTTCGCACGAATACATCGCCGTAGGCGCCAAGTGAGACGACGCCCTCCTGGATGCGCGCGCCACCCGAGTCGTTGATGCCGATTACGGGGCAGCCGATCTTCGCAGCCAAATCCATGATCTTGACCATCTTTTCGCCCATCACCTCGCCGAGCGAGCCGCCGAACACGGTGAAGTCCTGGCTAAAGACACAGACGGTGCGTCCATCGATGGTGCCGTGACCCGTGACGACCGCGTCGCCCCAGGGCCGGTTCTTCTGCATGTCGAAGTCGTAGGTGCGATGACGCACGAACGTGTCGAGCTCCTGGAAGGAGCCGGGGTCCAACAGCTTCTCGATCCGCTCGCGCGCGGTGTACTTGCCGCGCGCGTGCTGCTTCTCCTCGGCCTCGGGCGCCGAGTGCAGCGCGGCCTCGCGAAGCTCGTGCAGCTGCGCGAGCTTCTCCTCATAGGTCTCGGGCGCCTTTTTGCGCGGCTCCTTGCGGTGGCCGCTGCGCGAGGCGGCTAGTAGGGCCGCGTCGGCCTGTCTGTCGTGCGAGCTGCTTGACATCGGCGCAGGATCTTAGCCGCGCGCAGGCTCGCGCCACGTTCGCCCACCCCTCGGCCCCCTCTTCGGACCCCGGCTTCGTCGCTCGGTTATGGGCCTGTCGAGAGCGTCCAGAGCACGTTGACGCGGTAGATCTCTTCGTTGGGGGGCGCGCGCAGCGTGGTCGGCGCCGCGAGCGCGAGGCTGCCGGCGGAGAACCCGTTCGCGCCCCAGACGCCTTCACCCGAGAGCAATCCCGTGGCGTCGGAGGCGATCTTCACGGGGCTTGCGCTGTCGATCGCGCAGGGGCTAGAGCATTCGAGCGTGGGGGCGGTGCCGAGGCCGCCCGTAAAGCTCGCCCCGGAGCTATCCAGGGTGAGCGAACCCGCGGGGAGCGTCGCTCCGCCGGAGACGTAGCCTTCCGCGTCGGCACCGCATTTCGCTTTCGCGCAGTACTGCGCGAACACAGGGCTGTGGCCTGCTCCGGACTGACCCTGGACCGTGAGGTTCCAGCCTGATTTCGTCAGACGCGTGTCTTCGATGGAGAACGGCGTCATCGCGGTGCCGTCGATCTGGGCACGGGCATTCAGCGTCAGCGAGGGAAGCGGCGGCAGGGCGGGGGGTTGCACGAAGCGCAGTTCGAGCAGCGCGGCGGCTGGCTGCGCTAACGCCAAGCCCGTCGCGAGGACGAGCGCGCTTAGCGAGAGGCACGGTCGCGCGAGCGCGATCCGCGCGAGACGGCTCGCGACACCGAGCCGCGGGCGCATCTCATCGAGGCGCCCCATCGCCGTGTGCGATGCCACGTGCGGGGGAGCCGTCACGCCGCCGCCGCAGCAGCATGCTCGTCGCGACCAGGCAGTAGAGGCCGACGGCGACGGCTAGCCCGACCTTCCACCACTCGCCACCTCCGTCTCCCGCCCCAGGGCCACCGAAGCTCTGCTGTACGAGCGCGGCGCGGTGGCCGAACGTGACGGACCGGTCGAGCTTCGCGACGCCGCCCGGGTAGCGCAGTGTGGCCCTTACGCGGTAGCGGGTCCCTTCGGGAGGCTGCTCGCCGAAGGCGGGGACCGGGTAGGCGATGCTCGTGCCCGCGAGGAACGTGCCTGCGAGAATTGGCCGCGAGATCACGGTGTGTCCCGCGCGCGTGATCGCGACTTTGCCGTGGACGTCCTGGAGGGTCGCATTGCCGGAGTTGCGCAGCTTCAGCGCGAACGTGAGCCCGGCGGGCTTGCGTTCGACGGTCGCGCCCTTGAAGCGGATCTTCGGCCGGCGCGCGCCCGGCAGCGAGGTCTCGATCCCGATCGCGTAGCGGACCACGCTCGCGGTCGCGACGCCCTCACCCGCGGCGTGGACGTCGGCGGGCTGACCCTGCTCTTCGATGCTCACGCCGCTCAGGCGGTCGCCGGGCGACGCGTTGCTCGGGATGCGCACCGCGACGTCGACAAAGGTGTGATCGTGGGGCGGGAGCACGACGCTGCGCGCGCCAAGCAGCAGCCACCGCGTCGAGCCGTGCGCCGCGGAACCTCCGGGGGCGTACGCCGATCCGAGCGTGTCGAGCGTGCGCCCGTCCACGGGCGCGAGCTTCGCGCGCACAGTCCGTTCGCCGGGGTTGAGCAGTTCGATCGCACCCGCTTGAACCGTCTGGCCGGGGATGCCTTCCAGCTCGAAATAGCTGAGCTCGGGATTCGTCGCCGAGCGGGGGATCACGACGAGCCCGCGCTGGGATTCTTCTTCGCCGCCCGCGCCGTGGGTTCGGCCGCCGCGGTACTCGTGCCTGTGCTTGTGTGCACGATGCTGGTGGCGATGGGTCGCGCGCTTGTGCGCGGCGCCGCCGTCGCTCGCGGCGAGGCTCGGTGTCGAGGGCAAGGCCAGGGCCAGCAACGCCGCGAGGGGCGCAACTCGGATGAGAGCCACCGGCTTCACGGCCCCGTGCCGAGCGTCCACAGCAGGTTCACGCGGTAGACCTCTTCGGTGGGCAGCACTTTCAAGGTCGATGGCGTCGAGAGTGCGAGGCTCGTGCCCGAGAAGCCGCTCGTCAGCCACGTGCCCATCCCGGCCCCGCTCGCGGCCGAAGCGATCTTCACGGCCGTGGGGTTGTCCACATTGCAAGACGCCGAGCACTGGAGGGTTGGCGCGGTGCCGGTCGTACCGCTCTGCGCCACGAAGCTCGCGCCGGTGCTGTTGAGCGTAAGCGAGTCCGTCGCGAGCGTGCGCCCGCCCGCGACGTAGCCTTCGGAGTCGGTGCCGCATTTTGCTTTGCCGCAGTACTGGGCGAAGACGGCGCTCTTCCCGGTGCCGGACTGGCCTTCGACCGTGACGTTCCAGCCTGAGCCGCTGCCGGTCGCGTCGGCGATGCCGAAGTTCGTCATTGTGCTGTTCGTCGTCTGCGCTTGGCCCGTGAGCGTGACTGAGCCGAGTGTTGGCAGTGCGGGCGCCGAAGTGAAAGAGAGCGATCCCGCGAGCACCGCGAACTGCGTGTGGTCTTCCTGGGTCGCCGCCGAGCCAGCGGGCGCGAATGCCAGCGCTAGCGCGGTCGCCGCGAGTCCGATGCATGTGGCCTTCCTTGTCATTGGGCACGCTCCCGTGTTGGATGCCGTGATGACTCTAAGTTCCAGATACCGGATCTTGATCGGTAAGTGGACAGATGAACTTGAGTCCTTGTCCACGGCCTCGAATCGCCGTCCGACTTGCGGACACAGGCCGGTGGAACGGGTAGGAGCCGTAGTTAGGCGCCGCCGGCGATCCGCCCGGAAGGGCGGGTCAGGCGCGCGAGAACGGGCGGTGGTGCGCGGCGCCGAGGCTGTCCAGCACACCGACGAGAACCGCCGTGACCTGCTCAGTGGCGGCTTCTTCCGCGGCGCGCAGTTCTCCACCGATGTCGGGTTGGGACTCGGCATCGACGCGGGGGCGAGGCTCCGTGTGCGTCATCTCAGGCTCATCCACCCGGTCCGCTTGCGGCTCGGGATCGGGCGCGGTGCTTTGCTCGGGCTCGGCGTGCTCGCCCGCGGCCAGTGCCGAGGACGGCTCGACTACCGGGATCTGCGATTCCGCGGTCTCCTCGTGGACGTGAGTCTCGCCGGGCTCGTCTTTCAAGTTCGCTTCGGCGACCAATCTGGCGATTTGCCCTCGGCGTGCCCGGCGGCGGCTGAACAGACGGGCGAGGAATCCGCGACGAGGCTCGACCTCGACCGGCGCGGGCGCCTCGGCCTCGGGCGCGGTCTCCGGCGCGGGCGCCTCGACTTGGGGGTCCGCGTCGGTCGCTTCGATCTCCGAACTGGGCTCCGCTTCTGCACCGGGCTCGGGCGTCGCGTCGGTGCCGGGCTGGGGTGCCGCCTCGTCACCGGGCTGGGGTGCCGTCTCGGTGCTGGGGTCGGAAGCCGCCTCGATCTCGGGTTCGGGTGACGCCTCCGGCTCCGCTGTCGCGACCCCGGCGGCCAGCTCTCGCGTGACGCTCAGCTTGACCTTGGTGCCCCAACCGGAGGGCTTGATCATCACGCTGCCGCTCACCTCGTCGGCCTCCCACTCGACCTTCTGCTCGGCCTGGACCCGCGTGATGCGAATCTCGCCGAACTCACCGAGGTGTCGGGCGAGCGACTCGGGGTCGCTGATCTCGGCCCACAGCTCGGGCGGCGACTTGACGAGCGTCCGCTGCACCTCCGAGGAGATCATCTTCCACCAGTTCGAGCGATCGTGAGCGAGTCCTCCTGGGGGGACAACCCTTGCTGGTGGGCCCTGGAAACCACGCTTGAAAGCGCCGTAGTCGTCTATGCGTACCGGCCCCTAGGACATCTGTCCACGCAATTTTTCAACCGCCCAGGGCTTGGATCGGTCAAATGGTCGCGTTTAGCGGGATTTTGGACGATAGGGGAACGGCATGCTCGACACGCTCCACCTGCCTCAGCTGAGCGAGGTGCGTCGCTGGCCCAGGCTCGGGTCGCGCGCGACGCTCGTACTCGCCGCTGTGCTGTTCGCTGTCGTCTTCACACTGCGGCTCCTCGACAAGAACGTGAACGACGCCGAGGGTGCGCTATTCATCATCCCCTTGATCGTGCTTGCGCTGCGCTTCGGCCTGCGTGGCGCATTGTCCGGCTCGCTCGTCGCGCTCTCGCTCGTGTTCCTCTGGTCGCATCTGGAACCGGAAGTGCACCTGCTCACCACGGCTTACCTCGTCCGCGCGGTCACGCTGTTCACCGTGGCGGTGATGCTCGGGACGTTCGTCGAACGCCGACGTGGCTTGGAAGCGAGCATCTTGCGCTACTACGACGCCTCGCTCGACCTGCTCGCCACGGGCAACGTCGACGGGCGGCTGACGCGTGTAAACCCCGCCTGGCAGCGCACGCTCGGCCACTTGCCCGACGCGCTGTACGCGAAGCAGTTCCTCGCGTTCATCCATCCTGATGACCGCGATACGACCCTCGCCGAGATGCACGGCTTGGCCAAAGGCGGCGAGATAGTCGGCTTTCGCAGCCGCTTCCGAACCGCCGACGGCGGCTACCGGTGGCTCGAGTGGAGCGCTGCAACGCCTGGCTCGGATGGCGTGATCCACGCGGTCGCTCGCGACGTAACCGCCCAGCACGAAGCCGAGCACCAGCTCGCCGACAACGCTCGCGCGCTCGAAGTGATGATCGCCGAGCGCACTCGAGAGTTGGACGAGGCGCGCGCCGAGACGCTGCGCCAGCTAGCGATCGCCGCCGAGTACCGCGACGACGAGACCTACCAGCACACCGAGCGCGTCGGCCACGTCGCCTCGCGCCTCGCGCTCGGCCTCGGCCTGCCGGCGGGCCAGGTCACTTTGCTGCGCCAGGCCGCGCCTTTGCACGACGTGGGCAAGCTCGCGATCCCCGACCGCATCCTGCTCAAGCCCGGCAAGCTGACCGAGCAGGAGTTCGAGGTCATGAAGACCCACGCCGAACTCGGCGCGCGCCTGCTCTCCAGCGGCAGCTCGCCCGTGTTGCAGATGGCCGCCACGATCGCCGCGACGCATCACGAGCGCTGGGACGGCGGTGGCTACCCGAAGGGGCTCGCGGGCGAGGCGATCCCGCTTGTCGGGCGGATCGTCGCGGTTGCGGACGTATTCGACGCGCTGATCCACGACCGCCCCTACAAGCCCGCCTGGCCGATCGAGCGCGCGATTGCCGAGATCGGCCGCGTAGCCGGGACTCAGTTCGATCCGCGCGTCGTCGCCGCGTTCCTCGCGCTACGCGAGGATCTTGGCACGATCCGCGAGGACTTCGACGAGCAGTCCGGCGAGGAGCGCTCCGCCCTCAGTGAGCTGTCAGTCGTGCCGCTGCCGCGCCGTACCGAGGCATACCTCGAACTGGTCGACCGGCACGCTCCGCGCGCGAGCGTCGGCTAGGCCGATACGCCCGCGCGGGCCGAGAGCAGCCCGCGACGGTCGAGCAGCTCGGCGAGCTGCACCGCGTTCGTCGCCGCACCCTTGCGCAGGTTGTCCGCGACGATCCACATGTCGAGCGCGCGCTCGTGACCAGGATCGCGGCGGATGCGACCGACGAACACGTCGTCCTTGCCGTTCGCGTCGATCGCCAGCGGGTAGAGCGCTGCAGCCGGGTCGTCGAGCACCGTCACACCTGGGGCCGCGGCCAGCAGCTCGCGTGCTCGCTCGGGCGAGAGCTCGGCGCGGGTCTGCACGTTGACCGCCTCGGAGTGACCGTTCACGACCGGCACCCGCACACACGTCGCCGAGATCGCGATCTCGGCGTCGCCTAGGATCTTGCGCGTCTCGTTGATCAGCTTGCGCTCCTCGTCGGTGTGGTCATCTCCCGCCGCGAAGCCGCCCGCGTGGGGCAGCGCGTTGAACGCGATCTGGTGCGCGTATGACTCGGGCTCGGGGATCGCTTGCTCGTGCAGCAGCGCGTGGGACTGGTCGAGCAGCTCGTCCACTGCACGCTTGCCCGTGCCCGACACCGCCTGATAGGTGCTGATCACGAGGCGCTCGATACCCGCCGCGTCGTACAGCGGCTTCAGCGCCACGACCATCTGCATCGTCGAGCAGTTCGGGTTCGCGACGATTCCGCGGTGTGTCTCCAGCGCCTCGGGGTTGACCTCTGAGACGACTAGCGGCACGTCGTCATTCATGCGCCAACGCGAGGAGTTGTCGACCACGACGGCGCCCGCCTCTGCGAAGCGCGGAGCCCATTCGCCGGAGGTCGAGCCGCCCGCCGAGAAAATCGCCAGGTCAAAGCCCTGGATCGAGTCCACGCTCAAGCCCTGCACCACGAGGCCGCCTTCCAGCTCGCGCCCCGCCGAGCGCTCCGAGGCGAACGGCACGATCTCGCGCGCCGGGAACTCCCGCTCGCGCAGCAGCTGGAGCATCAGCGTGCCGACCTGTCCCGTCGCGCCAACGACCGCGACTCTGTAGCCCTCGCTCATGCGCTCAGCGTACAGAGCGCGCTGTCTTTCGCAAGCGCCTCCGTGTGCGGGTCGACGCGCTCGGCTAGGCGCCGGTCTGCGCGGTCATGAAATAGATCGTCAGCAGGATCAACACGTTCGCTGCGAGGTTCACGCGGAACATCTGCGTGCGGATGCGTGTGTACTCCGCGCCGAACTGCACCGGCCCGTCGGGCGCTGCCGCCGCGATGTCCTGCTCGGCAAGCTCCGCGAGGCGCCGCTCTTTCGGTGCGAAGTAGGCGCCGCCAAGCGCCCCCAGCACCACGATCACCGTGATCCCCCACTGCACGTAGAAGTCGCTCCAGGTGTGCAGCTTGCTCGCAAGGTAGATGCCCGCCAGCAGCGCCAGCCCCAGGAACGGTGAGATTACGAATTTGCCCACGCTGTCCTGGATGCGGTGGAACCCCGGCATCGAGCGCGCCTCCGTGCGCACGCCCACCGCGTACATCACCGGGTAGGCGAACGTCACCCCGAACGCGATCACGACCGAGGCGATGTGAATCGCGAGCGCGAACGTGTAGAAGGTCACCGCGACGACCACGGGCGGAATCCTATGCACCCGGGCGGCGCGGAAGTTGCCCGGGTGGAATGTTCGCGTGACTCGCCTTAGAACGTCGGCGCGTACTTGCCGAAGACGTCCTGCATCGCGCCGCAGACCTCGCCCAGCGAGCAGCGGTCCTTCAGCGCCTGGCGGATCGACGGCAGGAGGTTCTCGTTGCCCCGCGCTGTCTCGCGCAGCTCCTCCAGGCGCCGCTGCACCAACTCTTGGTCTCGCTCTGACTTGAACTTCGCCAAGCGGTCAAGCTGTTCGCGCTCGGACTGCGGGTCTACGCGCAGCAGTTCCGGCACCTCTAGCTCCTCCTCCTCGTAGGCGTTCACGCCCACGACGATGTCCTGACCGATCCGGTAGCGCTCCTGATAGCCCCAGGCCGACTCGTCGATCTCGCCCGTGATGAACTCGATCGCGTTCACCGAGCCGCCAAGCGCGTCAACCTTCGCGATCAGCTCGTTCGCACGATCTTCGATCTCGTCGGTCAGCGACTCCACGAAGTAGGAGCCCGCGAACGGGTCGACCGTGTCGGCGGCACCCGACTCGTTCGCCAAGATCTGCTGCGTGCGAACGGCGATTTTCGCCGCGCGCTCCGTCGGCAGTGCGAGCGCCTCGTCAAAGCCGTTCGTGTGCAGCGACTGCGTGCCGCCGCAGACCGCCGCGAAGCCCTGCAGAGCGACGCGCACGATGTTGTTCTCCGGCTGCTGTGCCGTCAGCGTCACGCCGCCAGTCTGCGTGTGGAAGCGCAGCATTGTCGCCTTCGGGTTCGTGGCCCCAAAGCGCTCGCGCATGATGTGCGCCCACATCCGCCGCGCCGCGCGGAACTTCGCGACCTCCTGGAAGACGTTGTTGTGGCCGTTAAAGAAGAACGCCAGACGCGGCGCGAACTCGTCGACGTTTAGCCCCTTCTCGATCGCCGCCTGAACGTAGGCGATGCCCGAGGACAGCGTGAACGCCACCTCCTGCACCGCCGAGCAGCCCTTCTCGCGAAAGTGGTAGCCCGAGATCGAGATTGTGTTCCACCTCGGCACGTTCTCGTGGCAGTACTGGAACAGGTCTGTGGTCAGGCGCATCGTCGGCTGCGGTGGGTAGATGTAGTTGCCGCGCGCGATGTACTCCTTCAGCACGTCGTTCTGCGTCGTGCCGCGTAGCTTCTCGCTCGGCACGCCCTGCTCCTCGCCGACCAGCTCGTAGAGCAGCAGCAGGCACGCCGCGGGTGCGTTGATCGTCATCGACGTCGATACCTGGTCCAGCGGGATCCCGTCGAAGGCCGTGCGCATGTCGTCGATCGTGTCGATCGCCACGCCCGTGCGTCCCACCTCGCCGAGGCAACGCGGGTTGTCGGAGTCCAGCCCCAATTGCGTAGGCAGGTCAAACGCCATCGACAGCCCGGTCCCGCCCTTCGAGAGCAGGTAGCGGTAGCGCTCGTTTGACTCCTTTGCGGAGGCATAGCCTGCGTACTGGCGCATCGTCCACGTCTGCTTGCGGTACATCTCGCGGTGCACGCCGCGCGTGTAAGGGAAGTCTCCCGGCTCGCCGAGGTCCAACGCCGCCGGCACGTCCTGCTCGTCGTACAGCTCCTTGATCTCGATGCCCGAGTCCGTGAAGCGGCGCGGGTCATCTCCTCCGACGATTGGCGCGACCGTCAGGCGCTCCTTCTCCGTAGAAGCCATACGCAGATCATAAGGCTGCATCTCTGAAGCCACCGTTCAAGCGGGCCATCCGCGCGCCGATATTGTTCGCGACATGTCTACGTGTCTTGTAACCGGCGGGGCTGGCTTCCTCGGCTCACACCTGTGCGACGAGCTGCTTGCGCGCGGGCATCGTGTGATCTGCGTCGACAATCTTGAGACCGGCTCGCTTACGAACATCGAGCACATCCGCAACCCCGAGCGCTTCGAGTTCCTGCAGATCGACATCATCGAGCCGTACTTCATCGAGGAGCCGATCGACTTTGTCTACCACCTCGCATCACCCGCTTCGCCGATTGACTACCTGCGTCTGCCGCTGCACACGCTGAAGGTCGGCTCCTACGGCACGCACCACACGCTCGGTCTCGCCAAGGCAAAGCGCGCGCGCTTTTTGATCTCCTCAACGAGCGAGGTCTACGGCGATCCGCTGGAGCATCCACAGGCTGAGACTTACTGGGGCCACGTCAACCCAGTTGGCCCCCGCGGCGTCTACGACGAGGCCAAGCGCTACGCCGAGGCGCTTGTCATGGCCTACCACCGTCAGCAGGGCGTCGACACCGCGATCATGCGCATCTTCAACACATACGGCTCGCGCATGCGCCCCCACGACGGGCGCGCGATCCCGACGTTCTTGCGCCAGGCGCTCGCCAACCGCCCGATCACCGTGTTCGGCGACGGCAGTCAGACGCGCTCGTTCTGCTACGTCGCGGATCTGATCCGCGGCATGATCGCGCTCGCCGAGTCTGGCCATCACGATCCCGTCAACATTGGCAACCCCGACGAGTTCACGCTCCTCGAACTGGCTGAGACCGTCAAGGAGCTGACCGGTTCCAGCTCCGAGATCGTCTACGAGGCATTGCCCACCGACGACCCCAAGCAGCGCAGACCCGACATCTCGCTCGCGCGCGAGCTGCTTGGCTGGGCACCGGAGGTGTCGCTGCGCGAGGGGCTGCAACGGACCGTCGAGCAGTCGGGCGTCGAGCTGCTGATCGGCGGCGGCTGAATCTTTTCACCCCGATTCCGCGGACTTTCACGGGGTAGGGAGCCACTGAGAGGGCCTCTGTGCACCCGCAATTACCTATCGGTGGAGACCATCGGGCCTCACGCGACCGCGACATCTGCGAGGCTGAAGCGTTGTGAGCAGTGAGATGGGACCGCGTTCCACCAGAACGTCCGCTCCGCCCACTCCGCGCAAGCCCTCCGCGCCGGCGCCAGCGAGGTCGTCGGTGATCGGTCGGGCGACGAGCACGGGCGGCCAGATTACGCCCCGGACCGTCCTTTCTGAGGTCACCGCTCGCAGGGAGGTCGGCGATCGCGATATGCGCCGCAAGCGCCCGCCCGTGCTGTCTTTCTTGCTGCGCATGTCGACCGCACGGCGGCTCTCTCGCGTGCTCTCGCTGCTCGCGCTCGACTTCGTCGGTGTCTCACTTGCGATCTTCACCTCGCTCGTACTCAAGTCGCTCGTGCGCGACGGCGGGGCCCAACTCAACGCCGCGCTGCACGAAACCGAACGCATCCTGCCGTTCGTCTATCTCTTGACCGCGCTGCTGTTCGCGCGCTCGGGTCTCTACGCGGAGCGCGCATTGCGTCCGGGTCTCGCGCGGATCGTTGGCTCGCTGTTCCAGGTCGCCTTTGTCGCGCTGCTGTTCGCGGTCGTCTCGGGCGAACATTTCTCCAGCTACTACCTGTTCTACGGCTCGTTGGCCTTCGCGCTGCTGTACGTGTCCTCGCTGCGCGCCGGCTACGAATGGATTACCGGGGCTATCTTGCGCGCGGCTGGCTATCGCCGTCGTGCTGTGCTCGTTGGCACCGGCGAGCACATCGCCGACGTCGGCCACGCGCTCGCCGACGCGCCGCACTCGCCGATCGAGGTCGTCGGCTTCCTCGCGCCCGGCCCGCTGCCGGGCAAAGGTCTGCAACGTCTCGGCGCCCTCCACCAACTGGACGCCGTGCTCGGCTCTCAGCGCATCGATGAGGTGATCATCGCCGACCCCGACTTTCCGCAAGCCGACGCGCTCGAAATCGTCGACCAGTGCTCTCAGCGCGGCGTGCGCGTGCGGCTCGCTCCCTCCACGATGGAGGTGCTGATCCATCGCGCCGAGTTCGTACCGGGTCAGTCGGTGCCGCTGTTCGAGCTGGGCCCGCCTGTGTTCGAGGGCGTCGACTTCGCGCTGAAGCGGACATTTGACATCGTCGGCGCGACGCTGCTGCTCGTGCTGCTCAGCCCGGTGCTACTTGCGCTCGCTGCCGCCGTGCGGATCTCTTCACGCGGGCCTGTGCTGTATCGCTCCAGTAGGCGCGGCATCGGCCAGCGACCGTTCCCCTGCTTGAAGTTCCGCACGATGCACACCGACGCCGAGGAGCGCCAAGCCGATCTGGAAGAACTGAACGAGGCCACCGGGGCGCTGTTTAAGATCCGCGAAGATCCCCGGTTGACCAAGGTCGGCAAGCTACTCAGACGCTTCTCGCTCGATGAGCTGCCGCAGCTGATCAACGTGCTCCGTGGCGAGATGTCGCTCGTCGGGCCGCGCCCATTGCCCCAGCGCGACTTCGAGATGCTCGAAGACTGGCACCGCAAGCGCTACCTCGTGCTGCCCGGGATTACCGGGCTGTGGCAGGTTTCCGGGCGCTCGAACCTCGACTTCGACGACCTCGTGCGGCTCGACTTCATCTATCTCGAGCACTGGTCGCTCGCGCTCGACCTGACGATCCTTCTGAAGACGATCCCGGCCGTGGTCTCGCGGCGGGGCGCCTACTGACGAAGGTCTGTCGCGGCGCCGCAAGGACGCCTCCTAACAAGGTCCCGTCTCGGCGGACTGTCTACTGACCGCTCAGTGCCTGCCCAGGCCCCGCGGGCCGCGAGCGGGGCGTGTCGGGGCGACCGCGCAGCAGGCGTCCCAACGCGCGCGGTTGGCTCGCCTGGACGCGAGCGCGCTCATACACCCCCCAAGTCGCACGCGCCGCGTCCTGCCAGCTCCACGTGGGTGGTCGCGGGGCCGGGCGCTCGGCAGCTTCCGCAGCCTCGATCAAAGACCTCAGATCACCCGCGGGCACGAAAGTGATGCGCCCCGCGAGCACCTCGCGAAGCGCGGGGACCTCGCACGCGACGACTGGCGTGCCGCATGCGAGTGCCTCGACTGCCGGCAACCCGAAGCCCTCGTCGTGCGAGGCGACTACGAGGGCATGGGCGCCGGTGTAGAGCGCCGCAAGGTCATCGTCGGGTACCTGGCCCGTAAGGATCACGTTCGGCAGCTCGTGCGCCCACGGGCTCGTCGAGCCCACGAGCACGAGCGGCATCTCACGTGGTGTCGCCGCCAGCTTCGCCACGTGTTTCGCGGGGTCGGGGTGCTGTAGTCCGCCGACCCACAACAGGTATCGCTCGGGCAGCGCAAAGCGCGCTCGCACGTCCTCGACCTCTCCTCGCTCTCGGGGATACATGCAGGCCGCGGGCGCCTCGTGGATCACGTCAATCTGCTCGCGCTCCACGCCTAGGCGGTCAAGCGCGTCGTGGGCAAGCGCCTCCGTCGGCACGATCACACGCATCGCGCGCTGCACCGCGAGCGCGCGCATGCGGGGCCGCACGCTTGTGCTCAGCAGCTCGCTGCGTCGCTTCAGGGCCGTCAGGTCGTGCACTGTGACCACCATCGGGCAAGGGCTGTGCAACAACGCACCGTTCATCCACGGCGAGTGGAACACGTCCGCGGTTCTCGGACGCGAGGTCTCCACGATCTCCGCGTCCGCTCCCGCGGTCTCGCGCAGCGCCTCCAGCAGACAACGCGTGTAGCGCCCGACGCCGTGTGCATCCCTGACCGGGCGGCTGTCGAACGCGAGGTTCATTGCTCGCTCGCGAACCTCATCGCCCTAGGCTCATCTCGCGCCTCCCAAGCACGCTGCGAAGATACCCGCATCGCGTAGCTTTGTGCAGGAATGACGGACAACTTGCGGAGTGGCTACCACGAAGCTCTCTGGCGGGGGGTCCCCGAGGGTGCATCGCCACCTGGGATCGAGCTTCGCCGTGCGTTCCTGCTCCAGCACCTGGGCGTGTTGACCCCGTCCGCCGAGCAAGGCGTCCCGCTTCGAGTGCTCGACGTCGGATGTGGAGAAGGGCAGTTGACCGCGGCGATCGTTGAGGCCGGCTGTGCGGTGCTGGGAATCGACCTCGCCGAGGAGCCGCTGCGGCGCGCTCGCGAGCGGCATCCCGAGCTGGAGTTGCTGCGCGTCGAGGACGATCGACCGTGGCCGATCGCCGACGCGAGCTTCGACGTCGTCTGGGCCGGAGAGACCATCGAGCACGTCCTCGATACCACCGGCTGGCTTTCGGAGGTGCGGCGCGTGTTGCGCTCCGGGGGGAGCTTGCTACTCAGCACGCCCGCGCATGGGCCGCTCACTCGGCTGTCCTTCGCGCTCTCGCCCGCGCGTTTCGAGCGCCACTTCGACCCCCGCGCCGACCACTTGCGCTTCTACACCGCGCGAACGCTGCGGCGACTGCTAACGGATTTCCGCTTCGAACAGGTCGAGACATCGCAGGCGGGAGGGTTGCCCGGCGCGCGGGGAACCCTGTTCGCCGCCGCGCTCCGAGCGCGCTTCTAAGCCCGCGCGCTCGGCGTCAGGGTCGGCCGCCCACCGCTGGTTTGCCCGCGTCGCGCAGTGCTTGGACGTAGGCGTTCTGGATCGCGATCGCTTCCTGGTTGCCCTGCGCGATCGCTTCCGGCGCGATCGACTCCGGGTTTAGGTAGATCGCCGCTTCGAGCTCGCGCTTTGCCGCCGCGGGGTTGCTCGCGAGGTCGTACTCGCCCAACGTCAGCCACGTCTGCGGGTTCGACGGCTGCAGGCGGACCGCTCGCTGCAGCGTCGCCCGCGCCAGCGCCGGTTTGCCCGTCGCCTGCTGGAGGGCCGACAGCGTGAACAACGCCTGCGCCGAGAGCGGATCGCGCGACACCGCCGTCTCGGCTAGGGAGAGCGCCGCGCGCGGGTTGCTCGCCAGCTCGCCCAGCGCCTGCTGTGAGGCACTCGTCGAGCGCTGCGGCTGCCACTGTGCCCACGCCGCGATCAGCGCGCCCGCCAGCGCCGCGACTGCCACCGCGATCCGCACTGGTCCCAGCGCGCTGGGCGTCAAGCGTGCGCGGAGACCCGCCGCCCATGCCGTTGTCTTCGAAGGGGAGGCCGCGCCGCCTCTGGCTATCTGCTCGGCTGTTGCGGGACCCGCCGCCGGTAGCCGTGCCGTAACGCCGCCAGTCACCGCCAGGCGCCCCGCCGTAGCGCCTCCCGTCATCGCCAGTGGACCGCGTCCCGCCAGCCAGCCCGCGCACAGCAGCGCCACGCACGCGTTGCCTGGGACGTACCAGGTCCAGTCGGCCAGCGAGTGGATCCCGAACACCACGACCAGGCAGAGCATGCTCAGCATCCCGATCCGCTCGGGCGTGTAGCGCGGGGGTCGTCCAGCCGCCGTCGTCAACCGGTGCCAACCCGGGATCGGCGCGTCGCCCCGGTTTACGATCAGCTCGCGCCAAGCTCGCCACTCGCTCCAGCCGCGATTGAAGGGATGAGTTGCGCGGCCCGCCGCCGCCATCCACACGAGCAGCAGCGCCAGCGTCACTGCCAGCCCCACGAAACCCAGGTCGGCCAGGGTCTGCACGATGTAGCCGTGCGCGTGGCGTACGTCCAGCGTCTCGGTCCGGTAGCGCAGTCGAGCCGTCGCGTAGCCTTCTGCACCCGCGCCTAGCCACGGGTGCGCCTGGTTGACCTTCAGTGCCTCATTCCAATAGCGCGCGCGTACGCTGCCTACCGCCGTCAGGCGCCCTGGGCCGTTGGAGGGAACCGGCGCGTGCGGGTCCGTCACCGAGTGAAGCGCGTGCGAGATCGTTCCCGTGAAGCCCCGGTGGCTCGCCGCGAGCGCGCCCGCGCACGCGAGCACCACAACCGCGAGCAGGCCCAGCAGCAACGTGCCCGCGCGGCGGCGGCTGATTAGCGATGGAGCGTTGCGTCCCGTCCAGAAGCCGAACGCGAGCCCGATCAACGTCAGCAGCACGAGCATCGCGACGATCAGCACGCCCAGCTGACGCCCCGCGCTCGTGCGCGCCGCGATTTCCACGTTGTCACTGTTCAGCGCATGCCTCGAGAAGTCCCACGCCACCACGGCCCCCGCACACACCGCGCCGCTGATCAGGATCGCCGCGCCGCGCAGACGCAGCGGCACGATGCAGAACCACAGCACCAGGCCGAGCACGAGCGCGACCAGCGCCCCGCGCGAGTAGGCCAGCATCAGC
Source organism: Solirubrobacteraceae bacterium (assembly GCA_035507305.1). Lineage (GTDB taxonomy): Bacteria > Actinomycetota > Thermoleophilia > Solirubrobacterales > Solirubrobacteraceae > Palsa-744. The sequence goes on from DATJOE010000017.1 coordinate 45,110, forward strand.
GTCAGCAGCATCAGCCCCATCGCCGGATAGGCCAGCGCGCCGAGCAGCGCATGGCCCGTGCGACGCGCGCCCAGCCACATGCAGCCGATTGCGCCCATCGCCGCCGTCAGGCCGATCGCGTTCCAGTACTGGTAGGGCTCGCGCAGGCGCGCGTAGATGTCGCTCGCGTCCAGCGAGGCCGGGAACACCTTCGTCAACAGCGCGTATCCGCATACGATGCTCGCCGCAAGCACGACCCCACCCAGCACCGCGGGCCAGCGCACCGGAACCGCCCGCGCGAGCGCGACCGCGGCGCCGAACACCGCCGCGTACGCGAACATTCGCCCCGCGTCCTTGAAGCTGTCATCGGGCTGCACTGACCAGACGACCGAGAGTGCTGTAAGCGCCGCGAAGCCGAGCAGCAGCGCCACCGCCCAGCCGCCGTAAACGCGCTCGCGCTTGGGCCCCAGCAGTGCCACTGCCGCGACGATCAGCCCCGAGCCCAGCGTCAGCACGATCTCGACCGTCGTCGTGTCGCTTAGGTTCAGCCCGCCCCCCGCGACGAACGTCACGAAGCACAGGACCCCCGCGGTCAGGAGCGCCGGCCACCACGCAAGTGCGCGGGTGCGCAACGTCTCCTGCCACCCGCCCGCGTTGCTTGAACCACCTCCGTTCGACGCTGGAGCGCCTACGGGTCCAGCCGCGAACGCGGGGGCGGGCGCCGGGCGAGCCGCTGGCCGCTGGGCCTCCGTCGTGGCTCCCGGCGCCAGTAGCGCCGTGCCCGGCTCAGTGGGCGCGCCAGGCACGGACACCCTGGTAGATCGAGCGCCCGCTTACGGCTAGCGCGCAGGTGAGCAGGAGCGCCAGCATCGCCAGCAGCGGGTCCGGCAGTGAGCTGAACGCGGAGGACACGTTCGCGTGGATCACGCCCGGCGATATGTCTTGGCCGCCGATCTTCTGCTGTGCGGCCCCGGACTTCGGCACACGTGTCAGCGCACTCTGCTCGGAGGGCGAGAGTGGGGTCGCGGTCAGGCCTCCACCCCCGGCCGTTCCGCCGCCACCCCCACCCCCCGCGGCCGCCAGCTGCGCATGGCGGATCAGGTTCGCGCAGTCGGAGTACTCTTCGACTTCGGTCGGCAGCTCTTGCAGCGCGCGCCGGTAATCCTGTTGGCTGAAGCCGCTCAGGCTCTGCCCGTGCGTGCACCGTTCGATGATCTGCGCGCCCTTGTCCGCGCTTGCCGCGCTCGCCGTGAGGACGAACATCAGCAGCGCGAGCGCCAATGCGGAGGCGATTCGCATACTTGAGCGACGCAACGCTACCAATGCTCCCGGGCGAGGCCGATGCTTGCGAGCGCCGCCGAGAAGCCGTTCGCCCACGCCTCGTACGTGTACGCGCGCACATCCTCGGCTCCCTGCGCCCCGAGACGGCCGCGCAGTTGCGGATCGCCAGCCAGGCGCGCGATCGCGTGCGCCAGCGCATCGCTGTCGCCGGATTCGAACACCAATCCGTTCTCGCCGTCGCGCACCAGCCCACCGGCCACCGCGCCCACGGCGTCGCTTGCGATCACTGGTAGACCGCGATTCATCGCCTCGTTGATTACCAGACCCCAAGGCTCTCGAAACGTCCGGGTCTGCACCGAAGGCAGCACGAGCACGTCGCACGCCGCGTAGACGTTTCGTAGCTCGACCGGGTCCAACCGCCCCAACCCCAACATGCTCGCGTCACTTCCGCGACGCGGGCCGGCCGGCGTGATCGTTTCAAGGTCTGGCTCCACGCCCGCGAGAACGAGCGCTGCGCGTCCTGCCTCCAGGTCCGCCGCGCGCCAGGCGTCCGCCAAAACCGTCAGTCCCTTCTCCGGCGCCGGGCGCCCCACGAACAGGAATCTCACCTCCGCCGCCGCGACCGCCGGCCAGCCCGGGTTGCTCGGCGTGCGTAAATCGCTTGCGCTCCAGAAGTCGTTGTCCACCGCCTGGGGCGCGACGTGCACGTTGCGCGCACCCAGCTCACGCACATAGGCGCTTACGTGTGGGCCGTATGTCACGATCGCGTCCGCCTTCCGGTACAGGTGGCGCACCGGCAGGTAGGTGAACGCGTGGGCGAGGCTCCGTGGGTGCGCCCACAGCGACGCCCAGACGATTACCGGGACCCGAGCGCGCCGCGCACCGCCCCAGGTGGCCAGCGGTGCCAGCCGCCCGCCCGTCGGGCAGACGACCGCGCGGTAGGCGCCCGACGCGGCCAGCGCGTACAGCCCTCGTGGCTTGACCGTACGATGGGGGAAGGGCATGACCCCCTCAAACCCGGCGCCCCCGTGCTTGTAGCGGCCTCCGAACGAGGCCAGCTCGATCCGCTCGCGCTCGTGCAGGCACTCGAGCGCACCGACGCGATAGTCGGGTACATGGCCCGTCACAAATAGAACCGGCTTTGCCTCCGTTGCGCTCACCGCAGCGCGCGCTCGTACGCCTCGACGGTCTGGCGCCCGCAGCGCTCCCAGGTGAAATTCGCCGCGACCGTCGCCCGGGCACGCTGGCGCGCCTCGTGCAGTCGGTGCGGGTCCGAGAGCAGCTCGTCGATCCGTTGCGTCAGGCGCTCGATGTCGCCGGGTGGCACGAGCACCATCCCATCGCCTGCCGCCGCGATCTCCTCCGGGCCTGGCTCCCCGCGGCAGCCGATCGCCGGAACCCTTCCCGCCATCGCCTCGACGTACGCCACGCCGAACGCCTCCTCCGTTGAGGGCATCACGAACAGCGTGCAGTCTCGCGCGAGCTCGACCGCCGTTTCGTGTGGCACCTGCCCGTGGAAATCGACTCGCTCCGCGATCTCCAGGCGCGCCGCGAGCGCTTCGAGCGCGCCTCGTTCCGGGCCGTCGCCGACCACCGCGTAGCGCAGGGTCGGGTGGCGCGGGGTGAGCACTGCGAGCGCGCGCAGCACGTCCGCGTGGCGCTTGCGCCCTACCAGATGGGCCACCGTGACCAGTGCAGGCGCCCCGCCGCCGCCGCGCTGTGCTCGTGTCAGTGGGGGCAGGTCCGTACCCAGATGCACCACCTGCGTCTCGTGCGCCCCATGCGCTCGCGCGAGCTCCGCGATCCCCTCGCTGTTCGCGAGCACCAGCCGCGCCTTCGCGAACGCGGCACGCACCGCCTGCTCGCCGCCGGCGATCCGCTCGGCCGTGTAGAGCACGTCGCCTCCGTGCACCGAGACCACCAGTGGTGCGTTCAGCGCGCGCAAAGCGCTCACCCGGCGCACCGCGTCGCCCGCCGGCACCGCGTTGTGCGCGTGCACCAGCTCGAACGGAAAGCGGCGGTGTAGACGCGCCATCGCCAGCCCCAGCGAGGGTGCGGCCCACTTACCCCAAGCTGCGTAGGAGCGCCCGCGCTCGGGCGAGACATAGGGGACATAGAAGACCTCCAACCCGTCGCGTACCTGCGTCCGCGGCTCGCGCGCCAGCTTGCCCAGCGCGCCCAGCGCCGCGACTGGCCCCGCGGCGAGCGCCGCGCGCGAGGGCACCACGCGATGCAGCACCATCACCTTCACCTGCGCTCCCGCGTCGCGCGCCGCGAGCGCCTGGCGGTGCGCCCACACGCCCAGCACCGGATCGCGCTGGCTGGGGTAGAACTCCGCGACGACCAGTACCCGCATCGCTCACCAGCGCCGATGGGTCGTCACCGTGCGCTTCGCCTCCGTCGCCTTCACGTACGCGCGGTCCGCTAGGAACTCGCGTGCCTCCGCGAGCGCTGCCTCGCGCGAGTAGGCATCCGCCGCGGGCGCCGCGCGGTGGGAGATCGCGACCGCATCCGTCACCCCGCAGCGCCAGCCGTTCGCACCCGCCAGCGCAGCCCAATGCGCGTCCAGCCCCCAGCCCATCCTCAGCTCCGGGAACGGCAGCAGCACCTCGAACGTGACGCGTGCAAACGCCGTCACCGGCCCGATCTCCACGAAGTGCGTCTCGCGTACCACGCTGCCCGCGTGCCGGCGCGTCTGTGGCCACGCTGCATGTGAGCCCGCGCGATGCGCCGGCTGCGCCAGTGCCAGGTTGAAGCGCTCGCAGAGGAACAAGAAGCGGTCGAGAAAGCCTCGCGGCAACACGATGTCATCGTCGACCAACAGCAACCAGTCGTGTCCGCCCGTCGGGTGCGCCCTCAACAGCCGGTTCAGGTTCTCGAACTTGCCCAGCTCCCCCGGGGGGGCGAAATGCAGCTCAAGCTCGTGGCGAGAGCGTCGCAGCTCCGCGTGCGCTCGTCTCGCCAGCGTCTCGTAGCGGGCGCGCTCCACGCCGAGCACCAGCACGCTGCGGCGGGGCGGCTCGCGACGGGCCGCCAGCGCCAGGCGCATCCGTCGCCCGCTCAGATACTCGCCTGCGTCTGTCAGCGCGTCGCGCGCTCGGCGCAGCTCCGTGTCAAGGCCGCCAACCGTGCCACTCGTTCCCGAGAGGAAGTCGTCTGCGTGCCCGCCGTTCGCGGGAGCGCCCGCCGCGCCCGCCGTGCTTGTGCTCCTGGCTCGTCGTTCGCGCAGCGCTTCACGCAGCCGCCCTGAGCTGTGCGCCACCATCGTCAAGCCCGCCGGGCAGCGGCGCAGCAGCACATGGCCTACGCAGCCCCCCAGCGTCCTCAGCTCGCCGCGCAAGCCCGGCGCCGCTCCCCGCCAGGCGTCGAAGCGCCGCGCGGCCCGACCGCGCACGTAGGACGCCCGCGTCAGCGCGCGTAGACGCGCGTCCCGACCGCTGCGCCGGTGCTCTACACCCGCTGCCGCTACGTACAGCGCACCTGGGCCTTCATATCCGCCGCCGAAGGCGGCCTTCATCAAACGATCCTGAAGCTCCTGCTCATCGCCACCATCCTTCAGTGACTCATCGAACGGACCGGTGCGCTCGAGCGCAGCGCGTCTAATCGTCATGTTCGCGCCCCACGCGTAGCGGGTCGGGGTGTCATGTGCGCCCAGCTCCAGAGACGTGATCGGAGAATGATCGCGCCCGCACGAGCGCGGGGCTTTGCCTTCCAGGTGGGGGCGGATCGGGCCCGCAAACACGTCCACGTCTGGGTGCTCGTGCGCCGCCTCCAGCAGCGCCTGCAGCCAGCCCTCCTGCGCACGGATGTCGTCGTCCACGAACACCACTAGCTCGCCTCGCGAACGTGCCACGCCCGTGTTGCGCGCGACGTTCAGTCCCCGTGGCCCCTCGTGCGGCTCATAGCGCGCGCCGTGCCCTTCGACCAGCGCGCGGGTCTTCGCGTTCGCGCCCGCGTCGTCGATCACCAGCACCTCCGCGCCCGCGCGCCTGGCCTGCGCCATCAGCGAGGAGAGCGCCACGTCCAGGTAGGGCAGGCGCCCTCGCGTGGGGATCACGATCGAAGCTGGAATCGAAGCTACGCTCATCGGCCGACAGTCTAGGTTTGCAGGGGTTTCGGCTACTTCCCCGGCATCGTCGCTTCGCTGCCCCGCGGATGCCCGACTAGGCTGCCGGGGTGGTCCTGTTCCTGCACAACCGCTACCGCACGACCGGTGGCGAGGAGCGCGCCGTCGAGGACCTCGCCTGGCTCGTGCGCAGCCGTCTGGGCGAACCCGTGGAGTTGCTCGAACGCTCCTCGCAGGGGCTTCCACGCTCCCGTGCCGCGCTCGGGCTGCTGCGCGGTGGCCTCGATCCGCAGGAGGTCGGTCGGGAAGTGCGCGTTCGAGGCGTGCGCGTCGTGCACGCGCACAACCTGCTGCCCGCCTTTGGCTGGCGCGCCCTTGCCGCCGCTCGCGACGCGGGTGCGCGCGTCGTGCTGCACCTGCACCAGTACCGGCTCGTTTGCGCGATCGGCGTGTGCTTCACGCACGGCGCAGAATGCACCCGCTGCCACGGTCGTAACACCCTGCCCGGCTTGCGCTTGAACTGCCGCGGCGCTCGCGCTGAGGGGGCTGCTTACGCCGCCTCGCTCGCGCTCTGGCAGCGGCGCCTCGTGGAGCAGGCCGACGTGATCGTCGTTCCCAGCGCCTTCGCGCGCGAGCGCCTGCGCGAGCTGGGGGCCGTGCTGCCCTGGGAGCGCTTGCACGTGCTCGCCCCGCCCGTGCGCGCGCTCGATCCGCTGCTCGCGCCCGCCCCGCCCGCGGCGCAGGCTCGCGAGTTGCCCTCCTACGCCCTCGTCGTTTCGCGGCTCGCGCCTGAGAAGGGCATCGACGTCGCGATCGATGCCTGCCACGCCGCCGGGCTCAGCCTCGTCATCGCCGGCGAAGGGCCCGAGCGCGGCGCGCTTGAAGCGCACGCCGCCCGTGCCCCCGGGCGCGGCGGGGCGACAGTGCGCTTCGCCGGGCGCGTCGAGGATGCCGAGCTCGCGCAGCTTCGCGAGCACGCTTCGGTCGCGCTTGTGCCCTCGCGCTCCGCGGAGACCTTCGGGCTCGCTGCCGCCGAGGCCATGGCCGCCGGGGTCCCCGTCGCCGCCAGCCGCGTTGGCGCCCTGCCCGAGCTGGTCGAGGAGCAGGGGCTCGTCGCGCCTGGCGACCCCATTGCGCTCGCTGGGGCGATCCAGCGCCTTGCAGACGACCCCGATGCCGGGCCGCGGGCACGGGAGCGGGCCGCGTCGCTCTGCGCCCCCGAGATCGTCGCCCACAAGCTCGCTGAGCTCTACGCCGGCGCGTAAAGCGCCAACACGTAAGCTCCCGCCGTGCCGCACGATCCGAGCGCGCTCATCACTGGACTCACCGGGCAGGACGGGTCGTTCCTCGCCGAGCTCCTGCTCGCCAAGGGCTATCGCGTCACCGGCGTGGTGCGCGGTGACTCCGACGGCAATCGACCCGACGGTCACCCCGCCACGCGCTCGCTCGGCAGCGCCGAGCATCTGCGCGGGCAGGTACAGCTGATCGGCGGGGACGTCGGCGACCCGCACACGCTGCGCGACGCGCTCGCGAGCGTCGAGCCCCGCGAGGTCTACCACCTCGCCGCGCCCTCCTTCGTGCCCGACTCCTGGGATAAACCCGCCGAAACGCTCGCCGCGATCGCCGGGTCTACCGCCGCGCTGCTCACCGCCGTGCGCGAGCTCGAACTGCCCGTTCGCGTGTTCGTCGCCGCTTCTAGTGAGATCTTCGGCGACTCTGGGGAGAGCCCGCAGCGCGAGTCCTCGCCCTGCCGCCCGCGCTCCCCCTACGCCGTCGCCAAGCTCTCCGCCCATCAGCTCGTCGGGCGCATGCGCGAGCACTTCTCGCTGCACGCCAGCTCCGGCATCACCTACAACCACGAGTCCGAGCGTCGTCCCGAGCGCTTCGTCACGCGGCGGATTAGTCGGGGGGCCGCCGCGATCGCCCTTGGCCGCCAAAACGCGCTCGAGCTCGGCGCCCTCGACGCCGTTCGCGACTGGTCTTTCGCCGGGGACATCGTCCGCGGTGCGTGGCTCATGCTCCAGCAGGAGCACCCCGACGACTACGTGCTCTCCAGCGGCGTCGGGCACACCGTCGCTGAGTTCGCTCAGGCCGCCTTTGCCTGCGTCGACCTCGACGCCGAGCGCTACCTGCGCGTCGATCAGGACCGCGTTCGTGCGCCTGAGATCACTCCGAGCGTCGGTGACCCAAGCAAAGCGCGCGAGCGGCTTGGCTGGGTGCCCGAGATCTCCTTCGAGCAACTCGTCGAGCGCATGGTGCGGGCCGACATCGCGCGGCTCGAAGCCGACGGTGGCTAGGACCGGCGCGACCGGGCCGGCGCAGCTGAGGCCGGGCCGCGGCTAAAGGCTTTCTTCGCCCGCGCCGATCTCGGTTCAGTGAGCCCCACCCCCTACACTGCGCCCGAGTGAAGACCGTCGGCATCATCGGTCTCGGCTACGTCGGGCTGCCGCTGGCGGTCGCCTTCGCCAAAGAGGACTGCGACGTCATCGCCGTCGACGTAGACCCGCGCAAGATCGACGCGATCGAGGCGGGGGACTCCTACATCGAGGACGTTCCCTCCGAGCTACTCGCTGAGCTCAAGGATCGCATCCACGCGACCACGCGTTATGCCCGCCTCGCGAAGGCCGACGCGGTGATCGTCTGCGTCCCCACGCCCCTCACGCGCAACCGCGAGCCCGATCTCGGGCCGCTGATCGACTCCACCCGCGCCCTCGCCGAGGTGCTGCAGAACGGTCAGCTCGTCGTGCTCGAGTCCACCACGTATCCGGGGACCACCCGCGAGCGAGTCGCGCCGCTGCTCGAGGAGTCCGGCCTCGCTGCGGGCCGCGACTTTCACCTCGCCTTCTCGCCCGAGCGGGTCGATCCGGGTCGCACCGACTACACCTTGCGCAACACGCCCAAGGTGCTCGGCGGGCTAACCGATGGCTGCGTCGAGCGCGCCGAGGAGCTGTACGGGCTCGTGTGCGAAAACCTCGTCCGCGTCTCAAGCCCCGAGGCCGCCGAGCTAACCAAGCTGCTCGAGAACATCTTCCGTTCCGTCAATATCGCGCTCGTCAACGAGCTCGCGATGCTCACCGACCGCATGGGCATCGACATTTGGGAGGTCGTCGAAGCCGCCTCAACCAAGCCTTATGGGTTCATGCGATTTGAGCCCGGACCCGGCATGGGGGGGCACTGCCTGCCTGTCGATCCCTTCTACCTCAGCTGGCGCGCCCGTGAGTTCGACATGGCCACTGAGTTCATCGAGCTCGCTGGGAAGATCAATCAGCAGATGCCTTACCACTGCGTCGAGAAGGCCCAGCGCGCGCTGAACGATGCCGGCATGTCCGTCAAAGGTGCCCGCGTCGCCGTGCTCGGCGTCAGTTACAAGCCCGGCGTCGGCGACATCCGAGAGTCGCCCGCCTTGAAGATCATCGCCCTGCTGCGCGAGCTCGGCGCTGAGGTTTGTTACCACGACCCGCACGTCGCGCATCTCGCTGACTTCTCGCTCAGCAGCAGGCCCTTGGACGAGGCGGTCGGCGACGCCGATCTAACCGTGATCGTCACCGCGCATCCCGAGGTCGACCATGCGCAGGTCGCCCGGCGCGCGCGGCTGTTGCTAGACCTGCGCGGCGTCACGCGCTCACTCGATGCCGCCGACGTGATACGTCTTTAGCGTGCTCCACGACGACCCCCGCGCACCTGGGCTGCGGCTCGGCGAGGACGTTCAGATCGGCGAAGGCGTCACCTTCGGCGCGAACGTCATCGTGCACGACGGGACCGTGATCGGCGACGGCTGCACGATCGAGGACAATGCCGTGCTCGGTAAGCGCCCACGGCTTGCCGCCAGCTCCTCCGCCCACGGCGACGTCGGTCAGTTGGTGCTCGGCCAGAACGTCAAGGTCTGCACCGCCGCGATCGTGCTCGCCGGTGCCACCGTCGGCGCCGATTCGCTGATCGGCGATCAGTCCTTCGTGCGCGAGCGCTGCACGATCGGCGAGGGCACCGTGATCGGACGCGGCAGCGCCGTTGATAACGACGTCTCGATCGGCTCGCGCGTGCGCGTGCAGACCAACGTCTACCTCACTGCGTTCAGCCTCGTCGAGGACGACGTGTTCGTCGGCCCCGGCGCCACCACCACCAACGACGACACCATGGCCCGCCACGGCCCCGAGACCCCGCTGCGTGGCGCCACCCTGCGTCGCGCTTGCCGGATCGGCGGCGCCGCCGTGCTCACCCCCGGCGTCGAGGTCGGCGAGGAGGCCTTCGTCGCCGCTGGCGCCGTCGTCACCAACGACGTCCCCGCCCGAGCCGTCGTGCTCGGCGTCCCCGCCCGCGTCATCCGCGAAGTGCCCGAGCGGGACCTGCTGGAGCGCTGGCGCTAGCAGAGATCGGTTGGGGGAGGCGGTTGGGGAGGCGGACGTGTGGCCTCCCTTTTTATTGATTGATAGCGAACGTATATACGCGTGCTGCCCCCACGGGAGCGCCACTCGGGCATAGGGGGAGTCGCCGCCCCGAGGCGTACATACAATTGCTATCGCAACCCAAAAAACGAACCCCACCCCCGAGCTCGCCGGCTCGTGCCTCACGCCAAGAAGCAAGATCGAGTTTCTAGGCGCCGCGAATCGCTGAAACGACCGCCTCGGCCTGCTCCGCGCTGAGCACCGGGCTCATCGGGATCGCGAGGTGCGCGCGCGCGGCCTGCTCGGTTGCCGGAAGCTCAATCCCCGCGCCCCACTCGCGCATCGACTCCTGACGGTGGACCGGAGTTCGGTAGTAGGGCTTGTGCCCGACGCCCGCGTTCGCGAGCGCTGCTTCAAGCGGTCCGGGCTGCTCGTGCGCAATCACGTAAAGGTGCCACGCCGGCGACGAGCCGGTTGTTGCGACCGGCAGTTTCGCTAGCTCACCCAGGCCCGCCTGCTCATAGTGGTCCGCCGCCGCACGGCGCCCGTTCGCCCAGCCGTCCACGTGCGGTAGCTGCACGCGCAGGATTGCCGCCTGGATCTCGTCCAGCCGCGAGTTGTAGCCCACCTGTTCGTAGTCGACCTTGTCGCGCGAGCCGTGGAAGCGCAGGATGCGCGCCTGCTCTGCGACCTGCTCGTCCGAGGTCGTGATCATCCCGCCGTCGCCGAAGCAGCCCAGGTTCTTGGAGGGGAAGAACGAGAACGTCGCCGCGTTGCCGAGCGCCCCCGGCCGTCCTGCGGGACCCGTGGACCCCGCGGCCTGCGCCGCGTCCTCGAGCACCGGTACACCCAGCGCTTCAATCTCCGCCACCGGCGCCAAGTTGCCGAATAGGTGCACCGCGATCACTGCCTTTGTGCGCGGCGTAAGCGCAGCCTTCACCGTGTCCGCTGTGACGCAGTAGGTGTCGGGGTCCACGTCGCAGAACACGGGAGTCGCGCCCGTCGGCGGGATCGCCTCCGCCGAGGCGTAGAACGTGAACGAAGGGACCACCACCTCGTCGCCCGGACCCACGCCCATCGCGCGCAGCGCGATCGTCAGCGCCTCCGTGCCGTTTGCCACCCCGATCGCGTGCCCTGCGCCGCAGTAGGCCGCGAACTCCTGCTCGAACGCGCTCACTTCGGGGCCAAGGATGAACTGGCCCGAGTCCATCACGCGCGTGACCGCCGCGGACAGCTCGTCGCGCAGCCCCGCCAGGGGGCTTGAGGTATCGAACAGTGGGACCGGCATCGCTGGGCTCGTGGGGGGTATGGGCTTGTCGGAAGCGAAGCTTGTGGGGAAGCGAGGCTCGTGGGCGGGCCTCGGCTGACTTAACGCGGGCGGAGCAGCTCTACATCCGCGCGGGTCATCAATCGGATCAACTCCTCAAAAGAGGTCTCCGGCTTCCAGCCAAGGTCTCGCTGCGCCTTCGCGGGTGAGCCGATCAAGTGGTCCACCTCGGCCGGGCGCACGAAAGCAGGATCGATCGTCACGTACTTCTCGAAGTCGCCCAGCCCCACCTCGTCAAATGCGACCTCGCAGCATTCGCGCACCGAGTGCGATTTGCCCGTCGCGATCACGTAGTCCTGCGGGTCGTCCTGCTGGAGCATCAACCACATCGCCTCGACGTAGTCCTTCGCGTAGCCCCAGTCGCGTTCGGCGTCCAGGTTGCCCAGGCGGACGTCCTTCATCAGACCGTGCTTGATCGCCGCTGCGTGCCAAGTGATCTTGCGGGTCACGAACTCAAGACCGCGGCGTGGGCTCTCGTGGTTGAACAGGATCCCCGAGGTCGCGTGTAGGTCGTAGGACTCGCGGTAGTTCACCGTGATGAAGTGGCCGTAGACCTTCGCGACCCCGTAGGGCGAGCGGGGATAGAACGGCGTCGTCTCGGTCTGTGGGACCTCCAGCACCTTGCCGAACATCTCGCTCGATGAGGCCTGGTAGAAGCGCGCCTCGGGGCACACCTCGCGCATCGCCTCAAGCATCCGTGTCGCGCCCACACCTGTGAACTCCGCCGTCAGCGTCGGCTGGATCCAGGAGACCGCGACGAACGACATCGCCGCCAGGTTGTAGATCTCGCTTGGCTTTGAGGCGCGCAGAGCATCGACGAGCGAGCGCTGATCGAGCAGGTCGCCCTGGTGAAGCGTGATCCGGTCGCGGATGTGCTCGATCCGATCGAACTTCTCGGTCGAGGCGCGCCGGACCATCCCGTGCACCTCATAGCCCTTCTCCAGCAGCAGCTCCGCCAGATAGGACCCGTCCTGGCCGGTGATCCCGGTTATCAGCGCCGATCTCTTCTCAGTCATTGAGGGCCTCACCCTATAGAGCGCCGCCGATATCGCCGGCGCTTGGCGCGCTGCCGGTTCATCCCGCAACCACAGCCGGCGTGGCCGGGTCGTGGCGCACCCCTTGCCTGCCCTCCGCGATCGACGCGATCCCTTCCTCCAGATCGATCTGCGCGCTCCAGCCGAGCAGCTCCCGAGCCTTCGCCGAAGAGGGATAGCTACGCGCGAGATCCACCTCGCGCGCCGGCAGCTCTTCCAGCGCGAGCTTCTCCGCGGCTCCTGCGCCCTTCTTCCAGGCCAGCTCCGCAAGGCCGGCCAGCGAGATCTCGCGCTCGGCCGCGAGGTTGAAGTCCTCATTTGCGGCCGTGGGCTCGCCGATCGCCGCGAAGATCCCCCTTGCCAAGTCATCGACGTGCGTTGGCGTCACCGTCCGCTTGCCACCGCCGAAGATCGTCAACGGATGTGAGCCCGCAAGCGCTTGTTCGATCAGCCCGCCGAGGTCGTGTGCCGGCGTTTCATGCGCGTGAGGCTCGCCCGCTTGAACGTCGTTCGCTTTCTCGACCTGATCCGCTTCGTCCCTTTCGTGGGCCCCGTATGCATCGAAGGGCCGGCAGATCGCGTACTGCATCCCCCGTTGCTCCGCGGCCGCAACGCACAGTCGCTCCCCCGCGAGTCGTGCGAACCCCCGTGCTGAGATCGGCGTCAGACACTCACGTAGGTGATCCTCGGGTGTGGGGAACAGCTCCGCACGCTCGAACACCAGCGGCGATGAGACGAACACGAACCGCTCGACCCCGCGAGCTACGGCTGCGCCCACGATCGCGGTGTTAAGCAGCGCTTCGTACTCCAGTACCGCGTAGGAGTCCTCGGCCGTCGGCAGCGGCGAGTTCGGCGACTCGCTCTCGGCGTACGTCTCGGCGTGCGCAAAGCAGGCCAGGTGGATGACGTGTGAGCAGCCCTTCGCCGCGGCTGCCGCCTCGTTCGGGTTGCGCAGGTCGCCGCGGTGCACCTCGCACGCTTCGCGCATCCAGAGTGGAACCGCGCGTCCGTCAGAGATGCGGACGTCGTAGTCAGGGTCCGCCAGTAGGCGCCGAGTCAACGCCGCGCCAAGCTGTCCCGCGCCACCGGTGATCAGCACTCGACTCATGCTCGCGCCCGCCCCCGCTCGCGCAGGTACCCGGCGTACTGTCTTGCGAACGCCGCGACGAACATCGGGTTGTAACGGGCGTAGCGCCGCCACAGCCGACGTGGCTCGCGCGAGAGCCGGTACGCCCACTCCAGACCGTTGCGCTGCATCCATGGCGGCGCTTGGGAGATCAGTCCGGCGTGGAAGTCGAACGCCGCGCCCACGCCCACCAACAGCGGTGGCTCCAAGCGCGAACGCATCCTGTGCATCCACTGCTCCTGGCGCGGTTGACCCGTGCCCACCCAGACGACCGCCGCGCCTGACGCGTTGATCAACTCGATCTCGTGATCGTCCTCGACCGCGCTCAGCGGGCGAAACGGGGGAGAGGAAGCGCCGACTATCCGTAGGCCCGGGAAGCGCTCGCGCAGCCGCCGCGCCAGTAACTCTCGTGCGTAGTCGTCGTGGCGTCCGCCGTAGAGGTAGATCGGCGTGCCGTTTCCGGCCGCCCGTGCGCAGAAGTGAGCCATCAGGTCGGGGCCATAGACCCGCGTCGCCCGTGCGTGTCCCAGCGCGTGAAGTGCCCATACGAGCGGCATGCCATCAGGCACCGCCAGTGTCGCGCCGAGCACCGCCGCGTGCGTCTCAGGCTGCTCGCGTGCCGACATAACGAGGTTGACCGCCGCGGCCGTCAGATAGCCCTTCTCGCCCGTCGCGATCATCGCGTCCATCCAGTCCAGCACCCCCTCGTAGTCTGAGATCGCCAGCGGAATTCCCAGGATCTCCGCAGTCGGCGGAACGGGTGGTGATGCCGAGAGGGGGGGCGGCGGTGTTGCGGAGGCCATCGAGAGCGTGAAGATAGCGGCGCTGTGCCCTTGCGATTAGGCGCTTCGGTGGTCGCGATCTTGCGAGAAAACAATTTTTTTACCGCAAATTGCGTGTTTGTGCCAAAATTTCGCTACTGACTTCGGGGGGCAAGGCCGATCCAGGAACGGGCGGCCTGCGTACTGGGAGTTGGGGCTCGAAGGCATAGGTCGACCGCAAGGCAGCAGTCGATAAGCCGAACCGTCGAGATCGCGAGATACCAAGGAATGAGCAGCTCGCACACCGCATCGGTACTGGCACTCGGGGACGCCGGGGGAGCCATTCCTGCGCGCGCGCCTGTAGTCGCACCTGCCGGGAGCGTCGTAGCCATACATCCAGGCTGCCGCAGGCGCCGGGACCGGCGTGCGACCGACCGGCGAGCGACCGAGTCTGAGCGCGGCGCCCAGCTTCTCGTCGCCGGCGAGAGCCGGCGATTCGCCGCTCAAGTGCACGACCTGATCATGCAAGACCTCAGCTATGCGCTCGCAAGTGCGCGGGCGCTCGAGGATGATCCGGCACTGGCCTCGCGGATCACTGCGATCGTCGCCTCCGCCGAGCGTGCGCTTGCCGGCGCTCGCGAGGTGCTCGGCGACCTCTCCGCCCGCGAGCGCAAGCCGCTCGCCGATGTGTTCGCTGAGAGCGTGCGAGCTGCCGCCCGCGACACTCCGCTCACCTTCCAGCTGCCGAGCACGAACGGCGACCAGCCCGACGCCGCGACGATCGACGCGCTCGTGCACATCGGTCGCGAGGCCGTCACGAATGCTGTCAAGCATGGCCACGCCCACGAGATCCTTGTCGTGCTCGAACACGACGAGGAATGGCGGTTGCTCGTCACCGATCGCGGTAGTGGCTTCGACACTGCGGCTCGCCAGGGCACGAGCGTCGTGAGCGACGCGAACGGCACCGGGGATTTCAAGGGACCCGATGGCGCCAACGGCCGCGACGGCGGCTTCGGGCTTGAGAGCATGCGCCGTCACGCGCAGGCGCTGGGCGGTCGGCTCAGCGTGCGCAGCTCGCCCGGCGAGGGCACCACCGTGGAGGCCGTGCTGCCATGAGCGAGGTCGCGCCGAAGGTTGTCATCGCCGACGATCACCAAGCGATCCGCCTTGGGGTTCGCATGTCCTTGATGCGCGGCGGGTTCGAGGTCGTGGCCGAAGCCGTCGATCGCGACGGCGCGGTTGCCGCGGCGCAGCACGAGCAGCCCGACGTCTGCCTGCTCGACGTTCGCATGCCCGGCGGGGGGATCGAGGCGGCCGCGATGATCGCCGAGGTCTCGCCCAAGAGCGCGGTCGTGATGCTCACGGTCTCCAACTCCACCGACGACGTGCTCGCCGCGCTTCGCGCCGGCGCCGTTGGCTACCTGCCGAAGGATCTTCGCCCCGACCGGCTGCCCGCGGCCCTGTGCGGCGTGCTCAGAGGCGAGGCCGCGTTGCCGCGCGCGCTCGTCGGGCGCGTGCTCGCCCAGCTGCGCGACCTCGGTACAGGCGACGCGAGCCCGATCCGCGTCGGCGAGGTGGAGCTCACGCGTCGCGAGTCCGAGATCCTCCGGATGCTCAGCTCTGGCATGTCCACCACCGAAGTAGGCGAGTTGCTTTCGCTCTCGCCGATCACCGTGCGCCGCCACGTCTCGGCCAGCGTTGCCAAGCTTGGCGTCGCCGACCGCGAGGAGGCGTTCCAGGCGATCCTCCCGCTCGCCGCGAGCGCCTGATCCCGTCGCGAACGAGGGGCATCCCGTCGTTCCGCGGCGCGGCTCGGCCGGAGCGGCGCTGCTCAGACGAGCCCCGCCCGCACCGCGTAGACCGCGGCCTGGACGCGGTTGGGCGATCCGAGCTTCTCGAGGATGTTCGTGACGTACTGCTTGACCGTGTGCTTGCTGATCGACAGCTGCTCCCCGATCGCGGCATTGTCCGCGCCTTCGGCGACCAAGCGCAGAACCTCCAGCTCGCGCGCGGTCAGCGAGGCTCCGGCGTCGTCGTGGGCGCCCGTCGTCGACTCCGTTGCTTGAGTCGCGGGCACACGCTCGACCAGCGCGCGCATCACCTCCAGCGAGAGCACTCCCTGTCCCGCGGCGGCCTGGCGGATCGCCCCGGGTATGTCGCTCGTGCGAGTGTCCTTTAGCAAGTAGCCGCTCGCTCCCGCCGCCAACGCCTCGCGAGCATCCTCCTCGTCGGCCGAGACGGTCAACACGATGATCCGGACAGCTGGGTCGGTAACCGCCAGCTCGCGGATCGCGTCGATCCCCGAGATGTCCGGCATGTGGAGATCGAGCACCAGGACCTCCGGTGTCGTCTCTCGCACCAGCGAGATCGCGCCTCGGCCGTCGCTTGCGTCACCAACCACGACGATGCCGTCCTCGGCCAGCACAGCGCGCAGGCCATCGCGAAAGAAGTGATGGTCGTCGGCGAGAACGACGCGCAACTCACCGTTAGCTGAGCCCACGGGAGCAAGGTAAAGCAACAACCGGGCAGAGCAAGTCGGGCCGCCCGGCATACGGCGCGTCGTCCTTGTGGTGCAGGCCGGCTGCTGAACGTCCAGAAGCGTCCAGAACGGTTCAGCTCGCCACTTCTCTCGCCGAGAGCGCGCCCATGTCGACAACTCCCGGGGGGTGGCTCTGATGCCGAAGCACCAGACGCGTGCGCGCGTCGCGTTCGCGGCGACGATCGCACTATTCAGCTTGTTCGTAGTCTCATCGGTCGCCGCGGCGGCTTCCTGGCATCCTGCAAGCGGGCATGCAGCGAGCCGGGTCCGATCTGCCCTGTCTTCCACGCAGGCTCAGCCCGCTGTTCTCCTGGGCGACCGGACCGTCGAGCCCCAGACCGATTCGCTCCCTTCCGGTCGCGCCGCGGCGTTTCGCTTCCGTGCGCTTTCCTCGGGGTACGCGCGCTCGATCTATCTCTACATCGGCTCGACGAACGCGGCTGGGAGCTTTACGGTCGGTATCTACCGTGACTCGCACGGGCATCCCGGCACGCTGATGGTGTCCGGGTCCGGCGCGGTCTCCGCCGCCGGCTCCTGGAGCACGGTCCCGATCGCGCGGACGGGCCTGCTCTCCGGCGTTACCTACTGGGTTGCGGTGCTCGGCCGGGGCGGCACGCTGCGCTATCGCGACCGCTTGCGCGGCTCGTGCTCCTCCGAGGCCAGTGTTCAGCTCTTGCTCAGTACGCTGCCTGCCTCCTGGCGGACCGCCAGCGTTGGCGCGAGCTGCCCTCTTTCCGCGTACGTCACCACGGGCGTGAGCTCGCCCGTAGCGCCGCCGGCGCCCGAAACGCCCGTAAGCACCGAAGTGCCCTCCGGAAGCACAGAAGCGCCTCCGACGGGCACGAGCGGCAGCGGCAAAGCCTCCTCAAACCCTCTGGAACCAGTAGCGCCGGTTGAACAGCCCACGCTCGAACCACCGGTCTCACCGCCTGTCGAATCGCCGCCTGCGGAATCACCTCCCGTGGAATCGCCGCCGGTGGAACCGCCCCCGACCGAACAGCCGCCCAGCGAACCGCCTCCGGTCGAACCGCCTCCGCCCGCGCCGCCGGTCAATACGGCTGCACCGTCGGTAAGCGGCCTCGCGGTCGAAGCTCAGACGCTGAGCGCGGCCGGGGGGACTTGGTCGGGCTCCCCGACCTCCTTCGCCTACCAGTGGCAGGACTGCAATCTGCTCGGACTTGCTTGCGTGGACATCCAGGGCGCGACCTCGACGACCTACGCGCTGTTGGCCGCCGACGTTGGCGACACCGTGCGGGTGAAGGTCACCGCGACCAACGCGGGCGGATCGGTCTCGGCTTACTCGGTCCCGACCTCCGCAGTGATCGCCGCGCTGAGCGCGCCATTGAACCTCTTGGCTCCTTCGATCACCGGTCAGACCGTCGAAGGCCAAACCCTAAAATCCACCACCGGCACCTGGACCGGCAACCCCACCGCCTTCGCCTACCAGTGGCAGGACTGCAGCGCCCAAGGCACGGGCTGTCAGAACATCTCAGGCGCAAGCTCGGCCT
>DATJOE010000018.1:0-5906 GCA_035507305.1 Solirubrobacteraceae bacterium
CGGGGCGCATTACATCTGCGGCAAAGCCATGGACCCAGTCGCGGATGTCCTTCTGGTCTTGGTTTAGCGCCAGGGAGAAGCTCGCCTCTTGGCCTGCCGCGCCTGCGATCGCCTGCACTGCGGCCTCGGCGGCCTGGGCAGGGCTATCCACTGTTCCGCTCATCTGAGCTCGTCGTCCCGCCGATAGCCCAGCCGCGCGGAGATGCGATCCGCGGTTGAGACCAGATGGGGCCCAAGCGCGTCGACCAGCTCGCCAATCGTGATCATCGAGCTGGGGAGCGCTATGTCGACCGCAGCCACGACTTGCCTTGCCTCGTTGCGAATCGGAGCCGCGATCGAGTAGAGACCTTTCGCGAGCTCTTCGTCGTCAACGGCAAAGCTCGTCTGAAGCACGTCCTCGAGCTCTTCGCGGAGGGCCTTCTTTGAGGTGATCGTGTTCGGACCATGCCTGGTCAGCTTGATCTGAGCGAGCAGCTCGCGCTGGTCTGACTCGGGGAGGTTCGCGAGCAGCAGCTTTCCCATCGCAGTGCAGTGGGCCGGCAGGCGCGAGCCCGTGCGCACGTTATCTCCAGCGAGATTGTTGCCGCGACGGAAGCTGCGCGCTCGATCGACATACAGAACCTCGTGGCCGTCCAGTACGGCGAGGCTGGCGGTGTAGGAGGTGCGCTGACGCAGCTCTTCGAGATACGGCTGGGCGTGCTCGCGTAGACCGGTCGAGTTCAGCGCGGACATCCCGAGATCGGTGACGCGCAGACCGAGGCGGTACTTGCGTGAGGCATCCTGCTCGAGGTAGCCGAGCGCCAGGAGCGTGATCATGTAGCGATGCGTGGTCGAGCGGCTCATGCTCAGCTCGTCGGCGATGTCCGCGATGCCGAGCACCGGCCGCTTGGGCGTGAAGCAGCTGAGGATCGCAAGGCCACGCTCGAGCGATTGCGAGTAGCGGGGCTCGGCGAGCCTGGGCACTACGAACGGATCAAAGAGTGCGCCTGTTCCCGTGCTCAAAAGACTCCCCCCTCAGCGAGGCCACGCCGCTCGATACAGCTGCCCGCCTCGCTCGGTCAGCCACCAGGCGTTCGCCGCACCCTCGGTGTGCCCACGTCCGGTGTTCTCGATTAGCCCCGCACGTGAGAGCCGATTCAGCAGCTTTGATATCTGGCCCTGATCAACGACCCCTGCAGCCAGGGCGATGTCGCAGTTGCGCGCCCCGGGACTTCCCGCGATCGCCGCGAGCGCGCACACGGTGCGGTAGGTGAGCCGGATGTTCAGCCCCTGAAGTGGATCTGTCTCTATACGCGAGGGACGTGCCACCCATGCTTGTGCCGGCGCTCGGCCAGGTTTATTCAGCTCCCGGGCAGCTGTCCGCGCTCCAAGATACGGAAGCGTGACCATGCTCATCAGAGCCGCGAGGAGATCGGCAAGCGGCTCCTCGCGCTCGTCGAGCAGTCTGTTATGCAGGACCAAGAAGATGCCGCCGGTCAGGGCTTCTGCGGTGATCGTCGGTGGATCACGCAATGCCCCGGGGGCATCGCGTGCGCGATCGAGCGCCTTGGCGACGTCTTGCAGTAGTTCTTCCCGAAACCGGTGGATCCGTGGCCCCCCGCACAGCGACTCAACTAGACAGAGGCGTGTTAGCTCGAGGTCCTCTTCCATTAGTAGGAGTACGTTCTCGAGCGCAGCTCGTATGCCCTCGCGCCAGCCACGTTGTTGTGCGTAAGCATCGGTGGCGAGCTTCCTCGCACGGTCAGCCGCCTGTTCGAGCACCGCCAAGAAGCAATCTTCACAGTTGGCGAACAGGTCGTAGAACGTCTTTCGGGAGACCCCCGCGCGGCCTATAACCAGGCCGACGGTTAGGCGCTCGTAGCCAACCTCTTGGAGTACTTCAGTCGCCGCAATAATCAGCCGCGCACTTTGGAGGTTCACCATCTCAGGGCTCATTGAGCCCTGCGCGCGTCCTCGACGAACTCGCGATCCGCTCGCCGAAACCGTGGCGCCACGACGCGGCTGCGCCGCAGCGCCACGGACGGAGCCGATCCCATTAGAGGGGGACAACGGGACCTCTTCGAGCGCCATCGCAGCGAGGGGCAAGCGATGACGCTCGAGCAAGTCCCCGCTTCTGAAGGATTGCGCTCGTGGATTCAGGGCGTGGGGATTTGATCGGGAGATCCGCTAGCAGTGGGAACCCGCCGAGCTTAATAAACACTTGTGTTTGCACACGAGAAGCGTACGTTCTTGTCGTGATTCTGTCAAGGTTATTGCCAGTAGGCATAGGTCAAAACTGGTTGAGAGAGCCCTTCGTTCGACCCTCCGCAGCAAGGTTTTTTTAAACAGCAATGATGTAGTTACTCTCCTGCTGAGGCAAGACCACATGGGCGTCGGGAGAACCCGTCGAAGCAGCACTAGACACTCGGTCGTGAGAGCGCGCCGAGTCGGGGCCCTGCGGGACCGACTACTTCTTGCGCTTCGTCGGCTTGGCGACGGGGCCAAACTTCCTGCGCGCCTGCCGCTCGCATGCGATGCGTTTTTGCGCGCCCTTCTTCTTGCACCGCTTCATCGCAGCCGCAAGCTTCTGCGCGCGGGTCAGGGGTTTGCCCTTGGCCTTTGGACAGCCCGTCACGGCGACCTTCGTGCTCTGCTTGATGACGGCACCGTTCTGGCCGGTGATTTCCGTCGGCATCGCCAAGGGCGTGCGGCACAGGCTGTAGCGTTCCTTCTCAGGCACGTGCGCGGTGAAGATCGAGTGAGGCCCGGCCGGCAGAACCGTTTCGAAGCTGGTGAACGGAGCGTCGGGAACGGCTTCGAAGCGCGAATAGGTAATCCCCTTTTTGATGTCGGTCTTGCCGTCGAGGATCAGCGTGACGCCTTCGCCCTGCAGCACGAACTCGACATCCGGGAACGCCGCGTTGCCGTGCGAGACGAAGTAGGCAGGGCCCGTCAGCGGGCTGTTCAGCAGCGGCGTGTGGACGGTGGCCGAACCGATCAGCGAGCCCTCCGGACAAGACGCGGGGTTGGCGTCGAACGTCGCGTCAGCACACGCTTTCTGGATTGTCGTCAGACGCGAGGGCAGCGCCTTGGGCAGAGTCAGCGCGACCTTTGCGATGCTGGCCTGGCCGAGCCCCGGCGATGTGACCTGCACGGCGAAGCTCGTGCCGTTGGCTTTGCTGGCATGGCCCGCCGCCGAGGCGGTGAGCTTCGGCTGGAACGGTAGGTTCGCGCAGTTGACCGCGGAGAAGGGCGCCGAGACGCCCGCGCTCGTCCCGGCCGTCGAGCTGATCGCACCGGAGAACGCGAGCGGAGCGCAGTCGGTCGGGTTGAACGTAAAGCTCGGGCGGTTGACCGTGACGTTGACGGTCCTGATCTGCAGCGGAATGCCTTCGAGGATCGTCGGGAGCGGATCGGAGACGACGGTGACCTGGGCGGTGTAAGGATCGATGCGGATCGAGCTGCGCACGATCTCGCGGCCCGGGCCGCCGTTACCTGTGAGCGTGAACGGTCCGGCGGTCGTGGGCACGACGATCGAGAGTCCGAAGGGGCCGCCGTTGTAGGGCCCGGTCAGGTAGACCTTGCCGCCCGTGACCCAGTAAGGATTCGGGCCTGCGCCGACGGAGGCGCTGGTTTCGCCGATCAGGCTCTCGGGCCCGCATTCGCCTTTCGATGCCTGCGGTTCGGGGCACTGGACGGCGTTCGCCAGCGAGCCGAGCAGGCCGGGCGGGGTGGTCACGCTTACGCCCCCCAGGCTCTGTTCGTGATCCTGGCGCGAGAAGGTGACGCTCAGTGGGCTGTATGCGCCGGCCTGAGCCCCGAGCGTGCCCGCCGAGAAGGATGGGGCGAAGCCGGGTGCACCGCAGCCGCTGTCGATGCTGAAGCTGCTCGACGGCGTCGCATCGGCGCCTTCAGGGCTGCTCCAGGGCGTGAGGTCGGTCGTGGTCGTGAACGTGCCGCAGCCTCCGGGGGTGACGAGCGGGGCGCGGGGGCCACCGAAGAAGTCGAGCTTGAAGTCTTCGAAGGGCAACTGTGGGTTTTCGCTGAAGGTCGTGGTGAGCTGCCCGGTTGCGGGATCGGGCTGGACGTGCCCCGCGAGCTTGACGATCACGCCGGTCTGTGGGTCATCGACGACGACGTAGATCGCGAGCAGGCTGTCGAAGGGGTTATCGCCCTGGGCGGCGAGGTAGACCGCGCCCGGGAGCGAGTGTTCCACGAGCGGCGTGTCCACTTCGACCGAGCCGATCTTCGAAGCGTCGGGGCAGGCGGCCGGTGCTGGACTGTCGAGCCCGATCTGCCCCGAGGAGCAACCCTGCAGACCGTTGGCGGAGGCGGGATTGACGACCATCCCGGCGGGCAGCTTCACGACCGCGTCCTTGAGGTGGGCCTCGGCGAGGCCTTCGACGCTTTCCGGCTGGGGGATGTGCAAGTCGACGCGAAGGCCCGTGGGGGTGTCTGTCGCGCTGCTTTCCGGCTGCACCGAGATCGTGGGTTTGAAAGGCAGCCGCGAGCAGCCGGAGAGGCCTGTCGGATCACCGCCGGTGTCGGTCGAATAGGTCGTCTGTTCGACGAATTCACCGGGCGACTCGATCGAGTCGACCTTGAGCGTCGTCGCAAGCGGTCCCGTGCAGGAGGTTGGCAGGGTGAGAAATGGCCTGGGCGTAGCCCCGCTCGAGCAGTCTTCGATGTTTTCGATTTCGTGATTGCTGCGGTCCACGCACGAGCGTTCGGGGTCGTGGTCGGAGTCTGCGGGGTCTCCCCAGATGGTCGAGCTGATCGAGAGCGTCGCGGCTCGCGGCAGCAGATTGTCTGTGACGGCTACCCCATAGCCTTCGCCGGTGAGCACGGAGCCGTCGAGCAGCGCGTTGAAGCCGGCGGCCGAGAAGCCGAGGCGAGCGGCGACTCCCTGGGGCGGGACGAGGTTGTAGACGGGACCGATCGGTGTGATGCCTTCGACTGCCGCGTGCAGCGTTCCGACCTGGGTGCTGCCGGGACAGGCCGGGGACTGAACCCGGTCGAAGTCGGCCCGAGAGCAGCGAGGAACGGCGGTGGGGTTCCCAATCAGACCGCGAGGGAGGTCGACGATGACGTCACGCGCGTTGCCTTCTGGGTTTCCGCTCGAGTCGTGGTTGAGACTGAAGCTGACGGTGAACGCGTAGGGGTGCGAACCGGCCTGCAGGTCGGGCGTGCCGTCGCGGTTGACCGCGGCGACGTGGAGGCTGCCGGGTTCGATCCCGAAGGCGCCCCACGCCGGGGCGGCCGTAATCACGAACGTCAGCGCACATGCAAGTGCTGCGAGCAATGTCACACGAGAACGCATCTAGCCAGCCCTCCGCCCGTTGTGCTTTTTGTTCTTCCGGCGATGGTTCGTGCTGCCGGTATGGCCATATTTCTTCCTCGCGACCGCTTCACAAGCCATGCGGCGCTTTCGACGCCCCAGCTTGTGACAGGCCTTGAGCGCTTTTGCGAGCTGCTGGGCGCGAGACGGCGCGGGTTGACGCGAGGCTGCTGCCGGCCCAGGCGGTGCGAGGTTCCCAAGACCGGTGAGGGCACTGCTCGCGACACCGGCGAAGATCGGCCCGGGGGAGTTCGGCCGACACGCTTCCCCGGAGCACGCCTGAGCTTCCGCGGCTTCGACGATTCCCCCGTTTTCACGGGCGTCGTAGATGTCCTGGACGTCGTCTTCGTCGGAGGGCAGCAGCCGTTCGTATGTGGTGAAGAACACGTTGGCCCCCGTCGCGTCGGCGGCGAAGAAGTTCGAGTCGGTGGCGGCGTGACCCGAGGAGATCAAGGAGGTGCAGCCGTCGGGACGCGTACACGTGCCCTGACCTTGCGGGTCGTAGGAGTAAGCGTCTTCGACGCCTTCGTTGACGTCGTTCGGCGAGAGCGAGTCCTTGCTGTCGAAGTAGAGCCGCCCGGCGTCGGTT
>DATJOE010000019.1:0-2123 GCA_035507305.1 Solirubrobacteraceae bacterium
CGACCGATCCGCGAGGAAGACGGGCCAGGTCTCATATCGGTCGCCGTGAAACGCCATTGACGGGATAGGACCGGCTCGCGTCGCGCCCCGACTGGCCTTCCAGCTCGTCCATCCAGAGGAATATCGCCTCGCGGCGGTAGCGCACGTATCGGCCGAGCCGGATATGCGGGATGCGATGCCGTCGAGTCTCTGCGTACACCCACGCAGGCGTGACCCGCAGCAGCGCGGCGACCTCCTCCGCGGTGAGGAGTTCGCCGCGCGCTGGCGGTTGCTGCTCTTGGCCGGACTTTTGCATTTCGGGTGATAGACCCCGAACAGCCGAAACCGGCCAACGAGTTTCCCTTGCCGACCAGGAGAGCCACGTCCGTGCCAGTCAAGCCGTCGTGTCAGTCCCGTCAGAATCCGCGTCCTGCCAGAGCCGAGTGTTGCGTCGACCAGCACGGCGGGCTTGGCGCTGCCGACGCTCACGCGGGGCGAGCGCGAGATCGGCCGGGCTGATGTGGTCGTCGATATCCGCCCGATCGTCGCTGGGCTCCATCCACTCGTGCAGACAGTAGATCGCCGACCCAAGTCGCCACGCCGCGCTCTGGAGCCGCCCGGCCAGCTCGAACCACACATCGGAGCCGGGCGCGTCGCTGAGTAGCGCGCTCGCCTCCACGATCGTGTCATGCAAGGTGCCGCGGAATCGCTCGATCTCCTGCGCGGCGAGAGTGCGAGCGCTGCGCCACTCTCGGTGCTGAGGGGACTCCGGAAGGTCCACCCGTCCGGCGCTTTGCAACCGCCCACGACCGCTTGGGGTGAGCACCCATATGTCTACTCCGTGTGCGCGCCGTTGCTCGATCGCGCCGTCCTGCACGAGCGATTGGAGTTGGGCGCGCACGCGCCGGGAGCGCCGTGGAATGCCCAGGTGCTCGAAGATCAGCCAGACGGGTACGCCCGGCCGGCCTCTGTGACGCTCCGCGCGGTCGATCGCGGCCAGCACAGTCACGTCGGGGATCTCAGTAGTGCTCATCGGTTCCTCCTTGTCGTCGGAGGCTCCGGGAGGACTGCTCGGGGCGAAGAAGGCACCCCTCGCGCCGCTCAGTAGGGTGCTTATGCGCCGGGAGTTCAGGCTCTCGGTGCCACGCCCCCGGCAGCTCCAACTGCGCGGGGGCACTTTGATGTGTTCGATGACCCTAGCACGAGAACCAGACCATAAATACCCTGGCGCCGAGCAGGGTGCCTCGTGAGTGTTCCCGCCGTGCCACGAAGATCAGAACCAACCGCCGAGCAGGACCAGCTCATCCTCGGGCACGCCCTCCGCTCGCTGCGAAAGCGGGCGGGGATGACGCAGGAACAGGTCGCCGAGCGGCTGGGGGTAGATCCCACCTTCGTCGGCCGCCTCGAGCGCGGCCAACGCGGCGCACACTGGCGCACCATCCGCCGCATCCTCGCAGTCGTCGACGCGAGCGTCAGCGACTTCGCCCGCGAGATCGACGCCGCCGAGCGCGCAACACGCTCGTAGCCGGAGCCGACCGCCGACGCAGTATGCGCGCCTGCTGTCACCCGCAGAAAGGCCAAACAGACTAGATGCACGCCACAGCAAGCGCTGTGTGATTGCTGTGTCCAACCGACGAGCACCGACGCCCATGATCGGCGCCCCCAAGAGGGGCCAATCCGGGACCGCTCGGGACCCGTGCATCTAGTCTGTTTGGCGGTAGGAACCGAGGGGACGCCGGGCCTCTGCGTCGGAGGCGCAGATGATGGTCTAGAGCAGATGAACGAAGACGAGGGCGTGCTGCTTAGGGGCGCAGGCTCCGGTGCTGGTCGAGACGACGCGTACGTTTGCTGGCTCGGAGTCCGCCGTGGTGGGTCGCCGCCCGAGCGCGGGCGCGGCTACCACACGGCTCTCTGACCGAGGCGTGCGACTTTCGTGACGGTTAGCCCGATAGCTGCGCAACCCGTCGTTGCCTAGACGCCGTGCTCAGTCATGCTCTAGGACAAGTGTGCGAAATGCCGTGATCATGGAGCGCGGGGGCGGTAAGTCCCACGGGAGACGCAGCGGTGATCACGGTCCGCCCGCCCATCAATGAAGGCGTCCGCAAATGTGGGTGTTCTTCGTCAGGTACATCTAAGCCCTGTCC
>DATJOE010000020.1:0-24062 GCA_035507305.1 Solirubrobacteraceae bacterium
CGATGCGCGAACGGACCAACTGGATCAAGAATTCGCCTCGTTCAGCCGCAGGCCAGCTGCGTGCCCCCCCGGGACTCCAGCAAGCTAGTTCGAGCCCGCGTGTGTTACTACGCTCGATCTCTATATCCGGCCCGTCCATCACAGGGCGGGTCAGGATATCCGAATGCTACGAGCGCTGCGCGCTCTGGCTCTGCCTGGCGCACATGGTTTAAGTGCAAGCCGCGCGGCTAAGCCCTTGCATTGGAACTTAGACCCCCAGCGCCACGTACTTGGTCTCCAGATACTCGGAGACCCCCTCAAAACCCCCCTCACGCCCAAACCCACTCTGCTTGACCCCGCCAAACGGCGCAGCAGGATTCGAGACGACGCCCTGATTGAGCCCGACCATCCCGGTCTCGATCGCCTCGCAGACGCGGAAGGCGCGGTCGAGGTCGCGAGTGTAGACGTAGGCGACGAGCCCGTACTCGGTGCGGTTCGCGGCTTCGATCGCCTGCTCGTCGCTGGAGAACGTCGCGACGGGAGCGACGGGGCCGAAGATCTCCTCGGCGAGCAGCCGGGCGTCGTCGGGCACGTCGCTTAGCACGGTGGGCGCGTAGAAGTAGCCGCGGTCGCCGACGGGCTCACCGCCGATCAGCACCCGCGCGCCGCGCTGCTTGGCGTCCTCGACCAGCTCTGAGACCTTCGAGCGCTGGGCATCGTCGATCAGCGGGCCGACGTCGATGTCGGGATCGGTGCCCCGCCCGACCTTCAGCTTCTCCATCCGCTCGGCCAGGCGCCGAGCGAACTCCTCGGCGATCGACTCATGCACGTGGAAACGGTTCGCGGCAGTGCAGGCCTCGCCGACGTTGCGCATCTTCGCGAGCATCGCGCCCTCGATCGCGGCGTCGAGGTCGGCGTCCTGGAAGACGAGGAACGGCGCGTTGCCGCCCAACTCCATCGAGACGCGCAGGATTTGCTCGGCGGACTGTTCGATCAGCTTGCGGCCAACCTCAGTCGAGCCAGTGAAGGACAGCTTGCGCGCACGAGGGTCCTTCAGCAGCGGTTCGATCACCGCGCCTGAGCGCTTGGCGGTGATCACGTTCAGCACGCCGCCGGGCAGCCCGGCCTGCTCGAGGATCTGCGCGAGCGCGAGCATCGAGAGCGGCGTCTGCTGCGCGGGCTTGACGACCATCGTGCAGCCAGCGGCGATCGCGGGGGCGATCTTGCGCGTGCCCATCGCGGTCGGGAAGTTCCACGGCGTCACGAACACGCACGGGCCGACGGGCTGGCGCATCGTGAGGATCCGGCCCTTGCCGGTGGTGTTGACCATGTAGCGGCCGTGTATGCGCACGGCTTCCTCGGAGAACCAGCGGAAGAACTCGGCGGCGTAGGAAATCTCGGCACGCGACTCCGCGAGGGACTTGCCCATCTCCAGGGTCATCAGCAGCGCGAGCTCGTCCGTACGCTCGACGATCGCCTCGAACGCGCGGCGCAGGATCTCGCCGCGCTCGCGCGGCGGGTACACGGCCCAGTCACCCTGCGCCTCGGCGGCGGCAGCGAGCGCCGCGAGCGCGTCCTCGGGCTGGGCATCGGCGACTTCGATCAGCGGCTCGCCGCTGGCGGGGTCCTCGACCGAGAGCGTTCCGCCGCCGGTCGCATCGCGCCACTCGCCTCCGATGTAGAGCTGCTTGGCGACGCGGTCGAGCACGGCCTGCTCCTCAGGCGCTCCGCCTCGATCCGACTCGGCAGCGCTCACAGGCGGCCTCCGTGCTCGCGCGCACGGCCCGCGGCAAACGCGCTGCTCGCAGCAGATCTTGCAGCGTCTGGACGAATTGAGGAGGCACGCGTCGTCGGCTTAGGCGCTCGTTTTCCTGCTCCGATCTCAGGTATGTCCGCGTCCGTTCCTCGGTGCGCCCAAGTCGGCGGGCCTGGTTCCAACTTGGCGCGGACGCTCACCATGAATCCAACCTACCACCGCACTTCCTCTCGCCCGATGCGCCTGGCGGTCACGATCTTCGCGGCGTTGTTCGCCTGCACGTACATGAGCCAGAGGGCCGTGGCCGCGAGCGTGACGCCCGGCTCCGAAGCGAGCGCGTCCGGCGCGGCGACGCTTGTGATCGCAGGCGGCGGTTTCGGACATGGCGTGGGCATGAGCCAGGAGGGCGCGTTGGGCTACGCCGAACACGGCTTTACCTACCAACAGATCCTTGCCCACTACTACACGGGTACCTCGATCGGTACGGCCTCGACGAAAACGCAGGTGCGGGTGATGATGGGCGGCAAGGTGCACAAGGTTCCGTTGGAGACCTACGTGCGCGGCGTGGTCTCGGCGGAGGTCTCCGCGAGCTGGCCGCTCGCGGCGCTTGAGGCACAGGCGGTGGCAAGTCGCACCTACGCACTGACCGCTCATGCGGGAGGCTCGAAGTTCGACGTGTACGCCGACACTCGATCGCAGGTCTACCGCGGCGTGGCGGCGCAGACCCCCCAGACCGACGCGGCAGTGGCCGCTACCACGGGTCAGATCGTGACCTACGGCGGCAAGGCGGTGACGACCTACTTCTTTGCGAGCTCGGGTGGACGTACCGAGAACATCGAGAATGTCTTCACGGGCAGCGAACCGCAGCCGTGGCTGCGCGGCGTGGTTGACCAGTACGAGCGCGGCGACGAGCATACGTGGAAGACCTCGTTGAGCTTCGCGGTGGCGCAGTCGAAGCTGCACGGCCTCGTGCGCGGCAGCTTCCGCGGCATCGAAGTGCTCAAGCGCGGCTTCTCCCCGCGGATCGTGAGCGCTTATGTGCTCGGCTCCGCCGGGCGCACTTCGATCAGCGGCGGCGAACTCGCCACGCGGCTCGGCCTGCTCAGCACGTGGGCGTACTTCAGCGTGCGCGAAGGCCAGGCCACGAAGCCCGAGCCCGACCGCAGCGGCTGGTCGGCTCTGAGCAGCCCCGCACCCGCGGCCTCCCCAGCCCCGGCGCCCACGACGACCCAGGGCGGCGGCGTGGCTTCCTCGTCCTCGGCCGAAGCCGCGTCAACGACGAACGACTCCCGTAGCTCGGCCTCGCAGCCCTCGATGAGCACGGGCGGCGGCGTCGCCGCGCCCTCCTGAATCCTGCCGCCAACGCGGCCTCGCCGCCGCGGCACGTGTCGATCTTGTGTACGGGGCGCGTAAATCGCGTCCTTTTGGGGCATACATACGTGCGCAAGGACGACGAATGCTTCACAAAGGTTGGCATCCCTCAGTAGCGCTGAAGATCACGGTCACGACGCTGGCCGCGCTCACAACTTCGCTCGTGGCGACGACCGGCGCCCAGGCGGCGGGCCCCGTAGCGAGCACTCTCGGAGCGATCGAGACCACCGTCTCGCAACCGTTGTCGAACGTCGCGCAGGACGTGCAGCCAGCTCAGGTCCCCATCCCGGCGCCGACGCCGTCCGGTGGGACGGGCGACACAACGGCCTCACCCCCACAGACGCTCGACGACGCTGCCGGGCCACCGGGCGCGATCGCTCAGGCCACCGTCCCCACGCCCGAGGCTCAGTCCAGCCAAGTCGCGCCCGGCCGAAAGAGTGCCAACGACCACGGCTACGCGACGAGCGGTACTCAAGACACGGCTCTAGCCGACGGCAGGGACAGCGGCGGGGACGCCGGACCCGCGTCCGCGACTGGAACTCACCGATCGGTCGAGGGGCTGGTCGCGCACAAGATGCCCGCCGTGGCCCACCCGGCCCTTGGGGCATCTGGAGGCCCGCGACACGCGGCGCCGAGTACGGGGGACCCGAAGCAGACAGCCGCTGAGCCCCACAGGGTCCTTGCGCCGGTGGTGGTCAAGCTGTTGGGTAACGCGCCGCGCGTCCTGGCCCTCCCGGCGGAGTCGCTCCCCGAAATCGCGCAAGGGCTCGCTGCAGGGCTAGGCGGAACTGCGACGGGTCTCACGGTCACGGCACGCGGCACGACGGAATCGCTACTCGCGCCGCTGTTGGGCGCGGCGGGGGGAGCACTTGCGTCGACTCTGCAATGGCCGCTCCCGGACCCGATCCCGACGCCGTCGAGCGTCCTGCCGGTGGTGCCACCGCCGATCGCGAGAGCCCCCGTCGTCACAGGCGAGCGAGGGGGAGACTCGACCGAGGCGACGGCGCCGGTCAGCGGTAGACACGACGACCTCGTGCGCACGAACGACTCGGCCGCCGGGACGGCACTCGCGGCGAGCGCGTCCGCCGGGTCGCCCGAAGATGCGCCGAGA
The DNA here is from genome assembly GCA_035507305.1 of Solirubrobacteraceae bacterium. Taxonomy (GTDB): domain Bacteria; phylum Actinomycetota; class Thermoleophilia; order Solirubrobacterales; family Solirubrobacteraceae; genus Palsa-744. Next base: position 4,218 of record DATJOE010000020.1, read on the forward strand.
CCGACGCCACGCCACAGCCGCACCTCGATTGCGGCGGCAAACGGCAACGCGACCCCGCAGAGCGGAACCCAGGAAACCCAAGCGCTCGCGTCTGGAGAACACCCTGCCGCCCGACTCCCTAGCCAGTCGGCGGCGGCGCTCGCGCACCCGTCTCCCTTGCCCGCACCTAGCGGCGCCCCCTCAGCGGCCAGCGCGGGTGGAACAAGCTCCCCCGCGCCGGTCCTGCTCGCGCTGGCAGCTCTTCTCCTGTCGGCAGGCGCAGGCGCAAGCAGCAGGCTGCGCCTGTTGCGCGAGCGCCTGCGGCCGGCTCCCTTCCTGCTGATTCCCGCACGCCCGGGCTAACCGGAGCGGCCAAACAAGCTCGACCCGCGACGGTCGGGCTCGGTGGGCACGGCGTGCGGCAGACGCCGCTACGCGCGTGCGGGAACTTCAAGCTGGAAGGAACCGGAGATGAAGGACCACACGCTGGTGCTGACGGGCGAACTGGATCGCTTTTCGGCGCCGGTGCTGGAAACGGAAGTCGAAAGACTGTGCGAGACAGGCGTGCTCGCGCTGACGCTGGACTTGCGCGGCTTGGAGCGGATTGACGCGGCGGGCGTCGCGGTGATCGTGCACCGCTGCGGTTGGTGTGAGCGGCACGGTTGCGAGGTGACGCTGCTGACCGACGCACCCGCGCTGCAGCGCGCGCTAGCGCTGGCGGGAGCGGGCGACCGCGTGCCGCACGATTCGCTGACCGGACCAGCTCGGCCCGAACGATCGGAGCGATTGGGTCAACCGTTCCCGTTGGAGGCAAACTAGGCTGCGGGCATGGCTAGCGCGCCACTGCTCGCAGCCGACGTTCCGTGGCTGCTGTACCGCTCTTACTTCGCCCTGCCGAAATCGATCGCGGACGAGCGCGGTCGGCCAGTAAACGCGCTGCTCGGCACGGTCAATGCCCTGTTGGGGGTTTTTGATGGGCGCCTTACGGCGCAAGATCCTCGTTGCGTGGTGGCGTGCATGGGCGCGGAGGAGGCGGACTATCGCGTGCGGCTCTACCCCGCCTACCACGCGCACCGTGATCCGATGCCGAAGGAGCTGCGCCGGCAATGGGAGCTCGCGCAGGCTCTGCTGGAAAGCCTCGGCTGGACGTACGCTTCGAGCGAGCAGCTGGAGGCAGATGACGTGATGTTCTCCCACGCGCTAAGTGAGCAGGAGGCGGGCGGAAGGGCGCTGCTGATGACCGGCGATCGCGATCTCTACGGGGCGGTGAGTGAGCGCGTGGCAGTGCTCGAGCTGCTGAAGGGCGGCAAGTCCGCGGAGCTGGGCCCCGCGCAGGTGCAAGAGCGCTACGGCGTGGCGCCAGAGCAAGTCGCGGACCTGATCGCGCTGCGTGGCGACCCCTCGGACGGGCTGCCAGGCGCCCCGGGCGTGGGCGCGAAGACCGCGGCGCAGCTGCTGCGCGAGCACGGCACGTTGGAGTCTGTGCTCGCAGCGGCGCGGGCACTGGAGAATCGCGTGGCGCGCGAGCCCGGCGCGCTGCGCCCACGGATCGCGGCGGCGCTGCGCGAGCACGAGGCGGAGCTCTTGAAGTTCAAGGAGATCGCGACGCTGCAACGGATCGAGGTCGAGCGCCCGGCCGCCGCGCAGACCGACTTCGCGCGCGGGGCGGCACAGGCACGCAAGCTCGGGATGCGTCGGCTGGCGGAGCGGCTGGAGGGACTGGTTACGGCGTGAACTTCACGGAGATCACGTCGCCGTCGGCCATCGCGTAGTCGCGACCCTCCAAGCGCAACGTGCCGCGCTCGCGCGCGCCGGCATAGCCGCCCGCGTCGACCAGCTCTTCCCAGCCGATCACTTCCGCGCGCACGAAGCCCTTCTGGATGTCGGTGTGGATCTCCCCGGCCGCGTGCCAGGCGGTGAGCCCGTCGCGCAGGTGCCAGGACTGCGCGGGCTTGGCCTCGCCCGCAGTGAAGAACGCGATCAAACGCAGCAGCGCGAAGGCCTCACGGACGACGAGCTGCAAGCCGGACTCGCTGACGCCGAGCCCCTCGCGCATCGCGGCGGCTTCCTCATCGTCTAGCTCGGCGAGCTCGGACTCGATCCGCGAGGACACCGCGACGGCCCGTGCCCCATGCGACTCAGCGTGGGCGAGGACCTCGGCGGGTATCTCCTCCGAGCCCTCGTCGACGTTGGCGACGAACAGCACGGGCTTCGCGGTCAGCGAGCCCAGCTCGCGTGCTGCGTTTGGGGCGTCCTCGGGCACGGCGACGCCGCGCGCGGGGCGGCCCGCCTGCAGCTCGGCGACGACCTGCTTCAACCAGGCCTGCTCGGCGACGAGCGTTCGCTCCCCGCTGCGCGCCTGGCGGGCAATCCGCTCCAGACGACGTTCGGCCTGCTCAAGGTCCGCAAGCACGAGCTCGGTCTCGATCGTGGAGATGTCGCGCAGCGGGTCCACGTTGCCCTCGGGATGCACGACGTTCGCGTCCTGATGCGCGCGCACGACGTGCACGATCGCATCGGTCTCGCGGATGTTGGCGAGAAAGCGGTTGCCAAGCCCCTCGCCCTCGTGGGCGCCCGCCACGAGCCCGGCGATGTCATGAAAGTCGATCGTGTCCCAGACGATCTCCGAGGCCCCGACGGTCTGCGCGACCTGCTCCAGGCGCTCGTCGCGCACGGGCACGACCGCGACGTTGGGCTCGATCGTCGTGAACGGGTAATTCGCCGCCTCGGCACCCGCTTTCGTGAGCGCGTTGAACAGCGAGGACTTGCCCGCGTTAGGCATCCCGACGATCCCGATCCGCGTGCTCACAGTGCGTCCCCCGTGGCGGTTGCCGGTCGTGTGGGCCCGTGACCGTTCGTGCTCGCGACGTGAGGCCCCGCACCGTTCATCGTGGCCGGGGCTAGGGGGCCGGGCATTTGCGCCGCCGCGACCGCGGTGCCAAGCAACGCGCCCGCCAGCACGTCGGAGGGGTAGTGAACTCCGAGATACAACCGCGACCAGGCCAGGGTGCCCGCTAGGCCGTATAGAGCAGGGGCAGGGAGCCCGAGACGCTCGTAGACAAAGGCGCCCGCGAACGCAGTCGAGGCGTGGGCGCTGGGGAAGCTCAGCCGCGTCGGGGTGCCCGCCAGCGGCGGCAGTCCCTCAAGCTGCGGACGATGCCTGCGCACTAGCAGCTTGAGCAGGGTGTTCAGCGCGTAGGTCGCGGCGACTGTCGCGGTCGCTCGCCCCCAGCGCCCGCGTCGGGGGGCGTCGATCGCGCCGCCGACCACGCCAATCGCGAGCCACACCGCCGCGTGCTCGCCTAGCCGCGAGAACTCGCGAACCGCCCGATCGCGCTCGGGCGTGTGCCCCCACGTGCGAGCGACGCGCAGGACGCGCTCGTCGAAGGACATGGCTAAGCGCCGAAGCCGACTTTTAGATCGCTGCTCTCAGCGCGCACGTAGACGATCTGTGCGAGGTCGAGCCGCACGGGACCCTCCTCGCTTTCCAGCTCGTGCCAGCCCGTCTGGCCCAGCGACTTGTAGAGCGCCTTCAGCTTGTCGTCGGCGACGCGCAGCGATAGCACCTGCCCGCCCTGGAAGCCGATGCTGATCTGCTGTTTGCCGGTCGCCGCCATCAATGCGCTCCCCCGGCGGGCTCGACGATCTCGGTCAGCACCCCGGCGCTCGCGCGGGGGTGCAGGAAGGCGACGCGCGAGCCACGGATGCCGGTGCGCGGCTGCTCGTCGATCAAGCGCAGGCCCGCGGCCTTCAGCTTTTCGAGCGTTCCGTCGATGTCGCTCACCTGGTAGGCGACGTGATGCAGGCCAGGACCATTCTTGGCGAGAAACTTGCCGACCGGCGTCTCCGGCCCAAGCGGGGCGAGCAGCTCGACGTGGTTCTCGCCGACGTCGAGCAGTACGGCCTCGACGCCCTGCTCCTCGACGACCTCGCGATGCGCGAGCTCCAGCTCGAAGCTCTCGCCGTAAAGCGCAAGCGCCGGGTCCAGCTCCTCGACGGCGACGCCGATGTGGTCGATGCGGGTGAACACGCCCCGCAGTGTATTCGTGTGCGAACGGGAGGGCGGGGATCGCTTTTACACGCAGCGATAGCAATCGTAGATACGGCGCGTATATACGCCTGCTATCGCAACCTGCATTTGGACAGCCGTCCCGCTCGCGCTGGGGACTGGCCTGCGCGCGCGATTATTCGCCCGCGCTCGCGCCCTCGACCGCGCTCGCGGCGGCCACGACCCGCAACCCCACCCCGGGCCTACGCTCAAGGCGCGGCGTGCCCGCCATAATCCGGTCGATCACCTCGCGTTCGAGCACCTCATGCTCGAGCAGCTCGCGGGCTAGCTCGTCCAGCTGGTCACGGTGGGCGACGATCAGCTTCTGGGCCGCGCGGCGCGCCTCCTCGATTAGGTCCTGGCGCTCCTCGTCGCGGATTCGCAGCGTCGTCTCGGACAGCTGCACGTCGCCCTCAGGGGAGCGACCCAGCCCAGCGGTACCCATCGCGAAGTCGTTCACCATCTGGTGCGCGATCGAGGCGACCCGTTTGAGGTCGTCCGAGGCGCCGGTAGTCATCGCGCCGAACACGACCTGCTCAGCGACACGCCCCCCCAGCAGCATGGTCATGTAGTCGAGCAGCTCCTCGCGCGTCTTCAGGTAGCGGTCCTCGGCGGGCAGGTTCAGCGTGTAGCCGAGCGCCTGGCCACGCGGCACGATCGAGATCCGGTGCACCCGATCTACGGAGGGCAACAGCTCGCCGCACAGCGCGTGACCCGCCTCGTGGAAGGCGACGACCCGCTTCTCGTGGTCGTTCAGCACTCGCCGCGATTGCACGCCGGCGATCACCCGCTCGATCGCCCCGTCGAAGTCGGCGGTCGTGATCTTCGGCGCGCCACGGCGCGTGGCGAAGATCGCGGCCTCGTTGCAGATGTTCGCGAGGTCCGCGCCCGTCAGCCCGCTGGTCTGCTGCGCGATCAGCTCCAGATCCACGTCTTGCAGCGGCTTGTCGCGGGTGTGCACCGCCAGCACCCCTTCGCGCCCGCGCACGTCCGGAGGCGCGACGAACACCTGGCGGTCAAAGCGTCCCGGGCGCAGCAGCGCGGGGTCGAGCTTCTGCAACAAGTTCGAGGCCGCGATCACGACGACCCGGCCGCTGGAGGCAAAGCCATCCATCTCGACCAGCAGCTGATTCAGCGTCTGGTCCTTCTCGCCGGAGACGTCGGTCCCGCGGTGGCCGCCCACCGCGTCGAGCTCGTCGATGAAGATGATCGCTGGTTCGTGCTTGCGCGCGACCGCGAACAGGCGACGGATGCGCGCGGCGCCCAGGCCCGCGAACATCTCCACGAACGAGGCCGCGGACTGCGCGAAGAACTGCGCGCCCGACTCGTGCGCGACCGCCTTGGCCAGCAGCGTCTTGCCGGTGCCTGGTGGGCCGTGCAACAGCACGCCCTTCGGCACCTTGGCGCCGCGCTGGGTAAACGGCTTAGGGTTGCGCAGGAACTCGACGATCTCCTGTAGCTCGCCCTTTGCGTCATCGACGCCCGCGATATCCGCGAACGAGACCGACTTGCTCGAAGCGGGCTTGATCTGCTGCGGCTTGACCCGCGGCATCACCTTCAGCGTGCGCCACATCAGGTACAGCAGCGCGGCGAAGAACAGGATCATCACGACCGGCGACCAGCTGTAGGCCGCGTTCTGGATTTCCTGCACGATCGAGGTGTGCACCGCAGGAGCGACCGACACGGTCGGCGGCGGCGTGAAGCTCGCGACGGGAACCATCTGGTGAGAGGTATGCGCGTAGCTCATCAGCGCCGCTTCCAGCTGCCGAGGTGATGACTCGATCAGGCCGCGTACCGCTGCTTGCACTCCCGCGAACGCGTGCCCTATCCCATTCGCCGTCCCTGGCATGGCTCAAGTATGTCTAATCGAATATCCGTTTACTAGGGTAGTTCCGAAAATAGCGCTAGATTTTTACAGTGAACCGCCTCAAACCTGCGCAAAGGTTAAAGAAGCTGCACTTTAACCCAGCGCGCGAGTCGCCAGCGAGGTAAAGAAATCCGCCGCGAAGTGCAGGTCGCGCACGTCAATCCGCTCGTCCGCCCCGTGCACGAGCGGCGATGCTTCGAGCATCGACTGGTAGCGCTGGGGGAAGAACCCATACGCCACACACTCGGGGAACGCCTCGCGGAAGTGACGCGAGTCGGTGAAGCCCGGCAGGATCACCGGGACGACCGAGGCGCCGGGATCGCGCTCGGCGATCCATCCATTAATCATCTCCATCAACGACGACTGCATCGGCGAGCGGTTGCCGACGACCCGCTCGGTGAATTCGATTTGAAAATCCCCATCGCCCAGCACTTCGGCGATTCCACGCCTGACCTCCTCCTCGCCCAAGCCGGGGGGCACACGGCAGTCCACTTTCAGCTCGGCCCTGCTGGGGATCACGTTGATCTTCTCCGAGGCCGAGATCCGCGTCGGCGTGAACGTCACGCCGAACATCGGCTCGAACATCGTCGCGAGCATCGGCTCCGCCGCGCGTAGGCGCTGTACTGAGCCCGCTAGGTCGCTCGGGTCAGCACCGATCCCCGCAAGGAACGCTCGGGGCTCGTCGGTCAGCTCATAGCTCGGCTGGCGGGCCGCCAAGCGGTCGAGCACGGGGGCCATCTTCAGCAACGCGTTCTCGCCCATGCTCGGCATCGAGGCGTGCCCCGCGACCCCGTCGGTGCCGACCGTGAAGCGGAACACGCCCTTCTCCGCGCAGCACACGCCGTAGAAGCGCCGCCCGTCGTACTCAAAGAACTCGCCGCCGCCCTCGTTCACGAGCAGGTCGCAGCGCACCTTCTCGGGGTGAGTCTTCGTGATCCATTCCGCGCCCAGCGCTCCGCCGGTCTCCTCGTCGACGACCGCGACGATCAATAGCTCGCCGCGCGCCGGACGCCAGCCCGAGCGGGCCAGCGCAGCGGCCGCGGCTATCTCGGCCGCGACCTGCGACTTCATATCCAGCGCCCCCCGGCCCCACATGAAGCCATCCGCTACATCGCCGGACCAGGGGTCGTGCGTCCACTCCGCCGGATTCGCGAGCACGGTGTCGACGTGGCCGAGGTAGCAGAGCGTCGGCCCTTGCTCGCGCCCACGCAGTCGCGCGATCAGATTCGGACGCTCGGGCTGCGCCCCCAGCAGCTCGCACTCAAAGCCTGCTTGCGTGAGGTGGTCGGCGAGGTATTCCTGCGCCTCGCGCTCGTTGCCCGGCGGATTGACGGTGTTGAAGCGGATCAGCCGACGCAGCAGCTCCTCGGCCTCCGCGGCGGCGTCATCGCTCATCGAGCAGATCGTACGCCGATCTCGGCGAGCTCCTCGCGAGCGAGCGGGAAGTGACAGGCCGCTTCGGTGCCCGTGCCCTTGTCCTGGAGCGGCGGGTCCTCCTGTGAGCAAAGCTCCTGCGCCTTGGGACAGCGGGTGTGAAAGCGACAGGCTTTCGGGGGGTTGGCCGGGCTCGGGACATCGCCGCTGAGCAGCTCGCGCCGCTCGCCGCGCAGTTGCGGATCCGCGACGGGCACCGCCGAGAGCAGCGCGCCCGTGTAAGGGTGGCGGGGAAAGTCATACAGCGGATCGCCCGGCCCGATCTCGACGATCCGCCCGAGATACATGACCGCGACGCGATCGCACATGTGCCGCACAACCGAGAGGTCGTGGGCGATGAAGATCAGCGTCAGGCCCAGCTCGCGCTGCATCTCGCGCAGCAGGTTCAGCACCTGCGCCTGGATCGAGACGTCCAGCGCCGAGACCGGCTCATCGGCGATCAGCAGCTTCGGCTTAAGCGCCAGCGCGCGAGCCACGCCAATCCGCTGGCGCTGACCACCCGAGAACTCGTGCGGGTAGCGGTTGTAGTGCTCGGGGTTCAGCCCGACCGTCTCCATCAGCTCCTGGACCGCGCGCTTGCGCTCGGCCTTGCCCTCGAGCAGCCCGTGGATCGCGAACGGCTGCCCGATCGCCGCGCCGACCGTCTTGCGCGGGTTCAGCGAGGAATATGGGTCCTGGAAGATCATCTGCATTTCGCGACGGATCGCCTTCAGCTCCGCTCCTTTCAGGCGTGTGATGTCGCGGCCTTCGAAGTGGATCTCCCCCGCGGTGGCGTCGAGCAAGCGCATCACCAGGCGCGCCGTTGTGCTCTTGCCACAGCCCGACTCGCCTACGATCCCAAGTGTCTCGCCGCGGCGCACGTCGAAGCTCACGCCGTCCACCGCCTGCACCGCGCCGACCTTGCGCTGGAGAACGATTCCCTGCGTAATCGGGAAGTGCTTGACGAGGTCGCGTACCTGCACGAGCGACTCTTCCGCGCTCATGCTCCCGTCCTCGCGAGATCGGTCTCGGGCGCCGGCAGCCCGACGGCCTCGCGCGCCTGCTCGGGCGTCGCGCCCTTCGCTAGCTCGGCCCACAGGCGCTTGCGCTGCTCTGACTGAAGCAGACACGCGACGTGGTGAGCGGGGTTGCCCGAGACCGGCTCCAGGTGCGGGTCGATCCGCGCGTGGTCGGGCTGGGCATAGGGACAGCGCGGGTGGAAGTGACAGCCGGAGGGGCGGCGGATCAGGCTCGGCGGCTGCCCGGAGATCGGTACCAGCTCCACATCGCGGGAGGCACTCAGCGACGGCACCGATTTGAGCAGGCCCCACGTGTAGGGGTGCTCGGGACCCGCGAACATCTCCTTCGCCGAGGCCGTCTCCACGATCCGTCCCGCATACATCACCGCGATGTCGTCGGCCATCTCGGCGACGACGCCGAGGTCGTGGGTGATGATCACGATCGCCATCCCCAGTTCGCGTTGCAGGCTTTCGAGCAGCGCGAGGATCTGCGCCTGGACCGTCACATCGAGCGCGGTTGTCGGCTCGTCCGCGATCAACAGCTTCGGTTCGTTCGCGAGCGCCATCGCGATCATCGCCCGCTGGCGCATCCCGCCCGAGAACTCGTGCGGGTACTCGCACACGCGCCGCGAGGCGTCGGGGATACCGACCAGGCCGAGCAGCTCGATCGCGCGCTCGCGCGCCGCGGCCTTCGAGACGTCGCGGTGCGCGCGGATCGCCTCGATCAGTTGGGTGCCGACTTGGAAGAAGGGGTGCAGCGAGGAGAGCGGGTCCTGGAAGATCATCGCGATCTCGTTCCCGCGGATCGCGCGCAGCTCGCGATCCGGCAGGGTGACGAGGTCTTTGCCTTCAAAGGAGATCCGACCCGAAACCCGCGCACCCTGCGTGCGCGTGAGGCCGAGTGTCGTCAGCGAGGAAACGGTCTTGCCCGAGCCCGACTCCCCCACGATCCCGAGCGTGCGCCCGCGCGCGACCTCGTAAGTGATCCCGTCGACCGCGTGCACGACGCCGTCTTCGGTAGGGAACTCGACGTGCAGGTCCTCGACCCGCAGCAGGGGACCGTCACCCAGACCACTCATGAGTACCTAACCCTGGGATCGAGGAACGCGTACGCGATATCGACGACAATGTTCGCGACGATCACGAACAGCGAGGCGAACAGCACGGTCCCTTGGATGATCGGGTAGTCGGAGTGGGTGATCGCGATGTAGTTCAAGCGCCCGATCCCGGGGATGTCGAACACGGTTTCGACGAGCACCGAGCTACCGAGCAGCACGGCGATGTCGACGCCGAGCACCGTGACGATCGGGTTGATCGCGGAACGTAGGCCGTGACGCAGCACGACGCGCCGCTCGGTGAGTCCCTTCGCGCGCGCGGTGCGGATGTAGTCCTCGCCCATCGTCTCGATCAGGCTGCCGCGGATCAAGCGCGCATAGATCGCAGCGGTGCCCGCGGCGACGACGAGCCAAGGCATGATCAGCGAGGTGAACCATTTCGCGGGTTCCGCGGTCAGCCCGACGTAGCTGCCCGCGCCGGGCAGCAGGTGAATTTTCCCGATGTCCGACGCGAAGAAGAACAGCGCCAGCAGGCCGAGCCAGTATTCGGGTGCGGAGACGAACACGAGCGCGGTGCCCATGCTCGCGCGATCCAGCCGCGAACCCGCGCGGCGGGCGGAGATGATGCCGACGCTGAGACCGGCGATCACCCAGATCACCGCGCCGCCGAGCACGAGCGACAGCGTCGCGGGGAGGCGATTGAAGATCAGTTCCTTGACCGGAGCGTTTGAGTAGTAGCTGTAGCCGAGATTGAAGTGCAGGAACAGGTTCTTCAGGTACAGCCAGAACTGCGCGGGGAGTGATTTGTCCAAGCCGTAGGTATGGCGAATCTCGGCGATGATCTTCGGGTTCTGCAGGCGCCCGGCGCGGAGCTTCGCCGGGTCGGCCGTGGGCAGGATGTAGAACATCACGAACAGCAGCGCGAGCACGACGACCAGCAGCAGCACGCCCCACAGCAGCCTGCGAATGATGTAGCGGGTCATCTTCTGCGGATCGGCGTCATCGGACTCTCTCTCGGCGCGGCCTTGGGCGCGGCGCGCCGGAGGCGAGCGCTCGGCTCACCTCCGGCTACCGCGCTCGTGGCTACTTCAACGAGGTGAACGCGTAGTTGAACGTGCCCGAGTTCCAGTAGTCGTTGATGCCATTGACGTTCTTGGACTCGATGTACGCTTCCTTCGCCCACTGATAGGGGATCGCGACGGCTTCCGCGACGAGTTCTTCGTCGATCTTCGCCCACGCTTCACCACGGGCCTTCTCGCCGACGACCTTTGCGGCCGCTTCCATCGCGGCGTTGATCTTCGGGTGGTTTACGAGGCCCCAGTTCGAGTTCGTCCCATTCTTGACGATCAGGTTGCCGTTGAACGGAACGTCAAGAACGGCCTGTGGGTCGCCGAAGTCCGGGACCCAGCCGACGTTCGGACAGACGTCGATCTTTTCGGAGACCACGCCGCAATACTTCGAGTACATGACCGTGTGCTCGACGAGGTTCAGCTTCGTTTTGAAGCCGAGCTTTTGCAGCGTGCTGTTGACGGCTTCCGCGACGTTGTTCGCGGGCGCCGAGGAGTCACCGACGACCTGCACGGTTTCACTGCCGGTGTATTTACCACTCGGGTAACCCGCGAGCTTCATGTACTTTTCCGCGACTTTCATGTCGCCGGTGGGGGATTCGTTGTAGTCGACCTTCGGGCCCGGGAAACCACCGGATTCTTCGAACCCGGCGATCCCGTTCCACAGGAAGTGCGTCATCACGTCCGCGACGGTCTTGCCGCCGCGCAGCCTGTTCAGTGCTTCACGGTCGGTCGCGGCCCATAGGGCCTTGCGCAGGTTGACGTTCTTGAAAGGACCGTCGCTGTTGTTGACCGCGACGTAGCGGTCACCCGCGCCACCACCAGCGGAGATCGTGAGCTGGCTGGGGTGCTGCTGAACCGCGAGCTTGACGATCGGCGCCGCGGGCGCGTCGGACTGGACCATGTCGCTACCTTCGAGCACCTGGCGTCCGATCACGTTGGCGTCGCCGCCGATCGCGATGTTGATCTGGTCCAGGTAGGCCGGGCGGAAGTCGGTGCTCGCGTTCCAGTTCGGGTTGCGTACGAGCGTCAGCGACTTGCCGGGCTGGTAGCCGATCCCGAGGACCTTGCCTTCGGAGTTGTTCTTCATCATGTACGGCCCCGACGCGACCTGATAGTTACCGTATTCGCTCGGTTTCTTCGCGTCGTACTTCGCCGCGTAGTCTTTCGGCACGGGAGCGGTCCACGGCAGCACCATCGAAGCCACGACGATCGCAGCCTGCGGTTCTGTCAGTTTTATTTGGATCGTGTCCTTGCCCGTGGCCTTCACGCCCGGAATCGGACCGCCCTTCGCGTCCTTCATGCCTTCGATCGATTCGAGGTAACCGAGGTAATACGGGTTGGCGACGTTCGGGTTGGCGACGCGGTCGAACGCGTAGACGACATCGTCGGCTGTCACTTCGCGGTTAACCGGCGGGCTGAAGTGAACGCCTTTCTTGATGTTGATCGTGATCAGCTTGTTCCCGTCGCTGATCTTCGGTTCGCCTTCGGCGAGGTCCGGAGTCGTCTGGGAGAACGTGTTCGGCTCATAGGAGTAAAGCGAGCGCTGAGTTGAGTTCGTGATCTGGTAGTCAAGCTGGAAGTAAGCCTGACCAGGATCGAGGTGTTCGAAGTCCTCAGCCTGGACCTCGTTGAGGACCCCGCCCTTTTTGCCACCCGTCAGGGACTCGTCCACGGGGTTTTTCACGCCCGCCGGCAGCGAGGAGCCACCGGAGCTGGACGTACCGCTCGAGCTGCTGCTGCTGCTCGAACCGCACGCGGCCAGGGTCGTCATCACCGCCGCGACGAACGCCACCAGCAGGATCGTTCTCAGCGCTCTCATCGAGTCGCCTCCTTTGCTTCGTTGTTGAAGAGCGCTCACTGCGAAGTCCTTGGGTTGAGCGCGTCACGCAATCCGTCGCCAAGTAGGTTGAAGGCCAATACCGTGAGCAGGAGCGCGGCACCGGGGTAGACCATGTACCACCAGGCCGTGTTGAAGGTCGGGGTAGCCGCGGCGATCATCTGCCCCCAGCTGGCGGTCGGCGGTCGCACGCCGACGCCGAGGAACGAGAGCGCCGCCTCGACCAGGATGTTCAGCGGGATCTGCAGCGTCGCGTAGACGATGATCGGCGCGACGAGGTTCGGCAGGATCTCGCGGAACATGATCCGCGCGTCGGAGGCACCAAGCGCGCGCGCTGCCTCGACGAACTCCCGCTCGCGCAGTGAGAGCACGAGCCCGCGCACGATCCGCGCGAAGTACGTCCATGTCGCGAAGGCGATCAGGAAGATAATCACGCCAACTCCCGGCTGGATCGCGCCCGCGACGCAGCCGCGCACGGCGCAAGCGGAGCCGATGCCCAGACCGAGTAGCAGCAGCGGGATAGACAACGTGACGTCGATCAGACGAGAGATCACGGTGTCGATCCAGCCGCGGTAATAGCCGGCGAGCAGGCCGAGCGTGACGCCGATCAGCGTCGCGATCGCGGTGCCGACCACGCCGACCTCAAGCGACACGCGCGCGCCATAAATCACGCGCGAGGCGACGTCCTCGCCGAGCGGGTCGACGCCGAACGGGTGGGCCCCGTTTGGCCCAAGCGGTTCACCAAATGGCCCGCTGAGGCTTGGGTTCTGCGTGTAGGGGCTCGGCAGCCCGAACAATTTGACGACGAGCGGGGCGAAGATCGCGACGAGGATCAGCAGCACGATGAAGGCGCCCGACGCCTGGGCGACGCGATCGCGCCGAAAGCGCCGCCAGAACAACTGCAGCGGCGAGCGGGCGGCGATCTCCCCGCCGGACTCGACGAGATCGATGCCGCTGTCCGCACCCGCGAAGATCTCCGCGGCGCCTGCACCCATCAGCTACCGCTCCTGTTCACGGGCACGAGCACTCCGTCCAGACAAGCATCGGACGTACAGATTCGACATCCACGCCTGGCCAACCTGCTGCTGCAATCTCGTACACACATGTCCAATCGCCCGGCATACCCGATCCGGCGGGCCCGATCCCTCTGCGAGGTTCACCCCGTGGAGCCGTCCTGCTTCCCCTTTGCCCGCTTTATCCGGTTGTTATTCGGCATCTGCGCGCCGAGACCTGAGCCGGGCTTCCCGCGCAGCCGGGAAGCGGACGCCCAGCCGGGTCGGAGAGGCGAAAGCCAGAAGCGGCGGCCCAGCCGGTCCGGAGCGCAGCAGGGAGGCGGGCGGCTCGGCCGGAGGCAGCCCAGGCGCCATGAACGGGTTCGAGCCAGGCGGCGCGCGATACTCAGGAGTAGATGGAGGGCACGTTGTTCGACTCCGAGCCAGCCCCGCCGGAGGAGCGCGGGGACGACTCGCGACCGCTCGCGGTACGGATGCGACCGCGTTCTCTGGATCAGTTCGTCGGCCAAGGACACCTGCTCGGCGAGGGCTCTGCGCTGCGGATAGCAATCGAGCAGGGGCGGGCTCACTCGATGGTGCTGTATGGGCCACCGGGCACGGGCAAGACGACGCTGGCCCGGATGGTCGCCGAACACTCGCGGGCGGCGTTTGAGGAGCTAAGCGCGGTGCAGGCCGGGCGCGCGGAGGTGCGCGCGGTAATCGAGCGCGCGGAGCACCGACGTTCGCTGGGCGGCGAGCAAACGGTGCTGTTCCTCGATGAGATCCACCGCTTTAACAAGGCCCAGCAGGATGCGCTGCTGCCCGCGGTCGAGGAGGGACTCGTGACGCTGATCGGCGCGACGACGGAGAACCCGGCGTTCGAGGTCAACGGCGCACTCTTGTCCCGCGTGCGTGTCTACGCGCTGAAGGCGCTCGAGCCCGCCGAGGTCGCGGAGCTGTTGCGTCGTGCGGTCGACGTAGACGGCAACGCCGGCGTCGAGAGCGTGACCGGCGTCGAGAACTCCGCCGGTGCTGAGAGCGCGGCTGAGCCGGCGGTAGACGCCGAGGCGATCGATTTCCTCGCGGCGCGCAGCGAAGGCGACGCGCGCACGGCGCTGAACGCGCTGGAGTTGGCGCGCGAGACGGCGGCCGAGGCGGGGGAGCCGAGCGTGACGGTGGCGCGCGCGGAGGACGCGCTGCAGCGCCGCGCGGTGCTCTACGACAAAGGCGGCGACCGCCACTACGACTACGCCTCGGCGTGGATCAAGGCTACGCGGGGCTCGGACCCGGACGCCTCGCTCTACTACTTGGCAGTGATGCTGGAGGGCGGGGAGGACCCCCGCTTCATCGTGCGCCGGATGGTGATCCTGGCTTCGGAGGACATCGGTAATGCCGACCCGCAGGCGCTCTCGGTGGCGACAGCGGCTGCGGCGGCGGTCGAGCACGTGGGCCTACCCGAGGCGACATACGCGCTCGCGCAGGCGGCGATCTACCTGGCGCTGGCGCCGAAGTCGAACGCGGCAGGCAAGGCTCTAGGCGCAGCTCGCCGGCACGTACGCGAGTACGGCGCGCAACCCGCACCCTCATGGCTTCGCTCGGGCCCGCGCCCAGGCCAGGAGAAGGCGGAGTACGACAATCCCCATAACCATCCGGGGCACTTGGGTCCGCAGCGGCTGCTGCCCGAGGGGGTCGAGGGGGCGCGCTTTTACGAGCCCGATGATGCCGAGGCCGAGCTGGCGCAGCGGCTGCGCGAGATTCGCGCGGCGCGCGGGGTCGAGCGGGGATAATCGAGCAATGAGCGCGACCCTGGGCCAGACCGGGAGCGAGGCGGGCAGCGAGCGGGTGCTGCAGGTACGCGACCCCGCGACAGGGGCACCACTGGGCAGCGTGAAGTCATGCGCAGCCTCGACGATCCCGACGCTCGCGGCGGAGGTCGCGAAGGTGCAGCCGCTGTGGGCACTGTTGCGAGTGCAGGACCGCGCGCGCTACATGCGCCGGATGGCCCAAGGGGTAATCGACGACTTCGACGAGCTGGCCTCGGCGCTGGCCCGTGAGCAGGGCCGCCCAGCGGCAGAGATCGCGGCGCTGGAGCTGTTGCCGGCGATCGACGCGCTGATCTGGATCGCGGACGAGGGGGCAGAGGTTCTGGGCGCCCGCCGGGTCGGGGTCGGACGCGGGATGGCGATCGCAAAGCGCGCGCGGGTCGCGTACGAGCCTTACGGCGTGGTGGGCGTGATCGGCGCGGGCTCGGCCCCGTTCGCGCAGCCGCTGGGCCAGATCGCGGGGGCACTGTTGGCGGGCAATGGCGTGGCTTTCAAGCCCGCGGCACGGGCGGCGCTAGCGGGCGAGCGGATCGCTCGGATACTTGCCCGTGCGGGCCTACCCGAGGGCCTGGTACGCGTGGCGCACGGCGGCGCTGATGTAGGCATCGCGCTAGCAAAATCTCCCGTGGAGAAGATCCTGTTCACGGGCTCACCTGCGGTGGGACGGGTCGTCGCGGGAGAGGGAGTCTCGCGCGAGAAGGAGGTGACGGTCGAGCTGGGCGGTAAGGACCCGATGCTGGTGCTAGCTGACGCGCGCTTGTCGCAGGCCGTGGCGGGGGCGCTGTGGGCGGGCTGCGCGGGTGCGGGCCAGGCGCGCGGCGCGGTCGAGCGCGTGTACGTGGCCCGTGAGCGCTACGAGCGCTTCGTGGAGGCCTTGGTCGCGGGGGCACGGGCGTTGCGGGTCGGCGATCCGTCGGACCCAAGCACGGACGTGGGGCCGCTGGCCTCGCCGCGGCGCCTGGCACACGTGAGCGCGCTGGTGGGAGACGCGCTCGCGCAGGGCGCGGAACTTCACTGCGGCGGCCCGGTGAGCCCGGCGGGCTGTGCGGCGGGCTCGTTCTACGCGCCGGCGGTGGTGACGGGCGTGACGCACGAGATGGCGCTGATGCACGAGCCGCTGGAGGGCCCGGTGCTCGCGGTGATGGCGGTTGACTCGATCAGCGATGCGATCGCGCTGGCGAACGACAGCGAATACGCGCTGGGAGCTTCGGTGTGGAGCGCGGATCGCTTCCGCGCGCAGCGGATCGCGCGCGAGCTGCACGCGGGGATGGTGTGGATCAACGACCACCTGCCGGCGCCGATGGTCTCGCGCGGCCCGTGGGGCGCGGCGGCGGGCGGCGGTCTGGGGCGAACGCTGGGCGAGGCGGGCCTACGCGCGTGCGCGCAGGAGAAGCTGATCACGTGGGACCCGCCGACGGCTCGCGGGTTGTGGTGGGGGCCCTATGACGGACAAAGCACGCGCGCGGCGCGCGCGGTGGCAAAGATGCGCTCGGGGCGCGAGGCGGACCGCGAGCGGGCGTGGCGTAACGGGGCGTTGGCGCTGGGGCGGATCGGTGCCCGCGCCCTGGGGCGCGGGCTGCCGCGTTAGGGGCAGCGTTAGGGGCAACGTCGAGGGGAGCTGGTTCATGGACTTGGAACTCACTGACAAGGTCGCGGTGGTCACGGGCGCGAGCAAGGGAATCGGGCTTGCGATCGCACAGGAGCTCGCGGCCGAGGGAGCGCTGGTCGTGGCTGGCGCGCGCAAGATCGACTCGCTCGCTGGGATCGACGGCGTCACACCCTTCGCGGTCGATCTGTCGGAGCCCGACGGCCCGGCGCAGCTCGTGCAGCAAGCGATCGACCGGCATGGCCGCATCGACATCCTGGTGAACAACGTGGGCGCGGCACACGTCCGCCTGGGCGGCTTTTTGGAGCTGAGCGATCGGGACTTCGAGGAGTCGCTGCGCTTGAACTTCTTCGCGGCGCTGCGGGCGACGCGAGCGGCGGCGGGCGCAATGATCGAGCGCGGCGAGGGCGGGACGATCGTGAACGTGGCGTCGGTGAACTCGTTCTTTGAGCCGGACAGCGGAGTGATCGACTACGGCGCGGCGAAGGCGGCGCTGGTAAACCTCGCGAAGTCGCTCTCGCAAGAGCTCGGCCCGAAGGGCATCCGCGTGACGTCCGTCTCGCCTGGCCAGGTCGCGACAGACCTGTGGCTAGGCGAGCACGGCGTAGCGGCGACGGTTGGTGAGGCGACGGGAGTGAGCGCGGAGGAGGTTCGCGAGCAAGCGACTTCGGCGATCGCGACGGGCCGCTTCTCGACGCCGCGGGAAGTCGCGACGCTCGTGACGCTTTTGGCGTCGCCGCGAACGGCGAACGTGACGGGGGCGAACTGGGTGATCGACGGGGGCCTGATCAAGACGACGTAAGCACCGGCTCGGCGTATGCAAATCGCCGGGCTGCACTACCCTTGATCCATGCCCGCCCAGGCCTACGCTGGCAAGGAGTGCGTCTGCCAACTGCGCAAGGGGATCTGCGATCAGTCCTGCGTGCAGGGGATGCTGGACACCCCGTTCTACATCGCGTGCTTGAAGCTGAGCGGTCGGAAGTGCGTGGTCGTGGGTGGGGGCGAGATTGGCCTGGAGAAGGTCGAGGGCTTGCTGGCCTGCGACGGTGAGGTGACACTGATCGCGCCGGAGGTGGTCGGAGAGCTTGCGGACTACGCGCGCGAGGGCTCGATCCGCTGGGAGCAGCGCGAGTACGCGGGGCCGGCCGACCTGGAGGGTGTGTTCATGGCGATCGCGGCGACGAACGACACGAACGTGAACATCGCGGTGTACGACGACGCGGAGCGCCGGGCGATGCTGGTGAACGTGGTGGACGTGCCGCCGCTGTGCAACTTCATCCTGCCGGCGATCGTGCGCACAGGACCGCTGGCGATCGCGATCTCGACGGCGGGCGCCTCCCCGGCCCTGGCAAAGCGGATGAAGCGCGAGATCGAAGGCCAGTTCGGCGAGCCCTACGCGAAGCTGGCGGTGCTGCTGAACGAGGTGCGCGGGTGGGCGAAGGGCACGCTGCCGACCTACCAAGATCGCAAGGAATTTTTTGAGGGGATCGTGGGCGGAGCCCCCGATCCGATCGGGCTGCTGCGTGGCGATGCACCGGGGACGGTGGGGGGGCCGGGTGAGCTGGCGGTGCGGGAGCTGATCGCCGAGGCGCAGGCGCGCGCGGCGCGCTCGCTAGAGGCCTCGAGCGCCTGAGCTCGTGTCGACGGCGGCGATCGAGGTCGACGGCCTCGCTCGGCACTACGGGGAACGCGAGGCGCTGAGCGGGGTCTCGCTCGCGCTTGAGCAGGGGCAAACGCTCGTGGTGTTCGGTCCGAACGGCGCGGGCAAGACGACGCTCTTGCGGGTACTGGCGACGCTGCTGCGCCCACACGAGGGCGAAGTGCGGGTGCTGGGCTCGCGCGTGCCGGAGGAATCGTGGGCGGTGCGTGGGCGGATCGGCTTGCTGGGCCACGAGCCGCTGCTGTACCGCGAGCTGACGGCGCGCGAGAACCTGAGCTTCCACGCGCGCCTGCACGGCGTGATGCCCGAGCGCATCGAGCAGGTACTCACGGCGGTACGGATGGGAGATCGCGCGGAAGAGCCACTGCGCACGCTCTCGCGGGGAATGGTGCAGCGCGTGGCGGTGGCGCGCGCGGTGCTGCACGACCCGGAGCTGCTGCTGCTGGACGAGCCGCGCTCGAACCTGGACCCGGCGGCGGTGGAGCTGGTGGAGCCGTTGATCGGCGCGGCCTCGGGGCGAACGCGGGTGATCTGCAGCCATGACCCGGGTGGCGGCCTCGCGGAGGCTGACCTAGTCCTCGGCTTGCGCGAAGGCCAGGCCGCGATGCTGGCGCCCGCGGCGGCAGTGGACGCCGAGGCGGTCGCGGAGTTGTACCGATGAGTGCGACGATCCCGGGGGCGCAGCCGATCGCCTCGCCCGAGCGCACAGCCGAGGCGCCGCCCGCTGCGCCTCGGCGGCGCACGACCCCGACGTGGTCGGTTGTGCGCGCGCTATTGCGCAAGGAGTTGCTGGTGGAGCTGCGCACGCTTGAGTCGGTGCCGGGGATGGCGCTGTTTGCGGTAACGACGTTCGTGGTCTTTCACTTCGCTCTGCAGCGCAACTCGATCGATGGCGACGAGGCGGCAGGAATCCTCTGGGTGACGCTGCTGTTCGCGGCGATCCTGGGGATCAATCGCCTGTTTGTGGCGGATGCGGACCAGGGGGGCTTCGACGGTTTCGCGCTCGCGCCGGTTGATCGCAGCGCGATGTTGTTCGCGAAGGTACTGGCGCTGCTGGCCTATCTGATCGTGCTCGAGCTGATCGCGGTCCCGGCGTTCGGTCTGCTCTTGTTGGGACCACCGCTCGGCCACGCGCTGCCGGATCTGTTGGGCGTGCTGGCGCTCGGCGACCTAGGCATCGCGGCGATCGGCACATTGATCGCGGCGATCGCGGTGCGCACCCGCGCTCGCGACCTGCTGGGGCCGCTGTTGGCGCTGCCGTTGCTGGTACCGATCGCAATCGGCGCGGCGCGGGCGAGCTCGCCGCTGCTGGCGTTGGGCCACGCGGGCTCTCCGGCGGCGCGCTGGCTGTTGATGCTCGGCCTCTATGATTTGGTCTTCGGGCTGATCGCCTACGCGCTGTTCGACTTCCTCCTGGAGGATTAGATGTACGGAAAGGGCCTGCGCGCCCTGAGCATTTCCACGGTCGTCGTGATG
>DATJOE010000021.1:0-2913 GCA_035507305.1 Solirubrobacteraceae bacterium
GACGGTCCGGGCCTCCGAGTTGACTTGTGGAATTCGTCCATCCCGGAAGAGCTCGGAAGGCTCGAGCTGGCGCCTGCTCGGTCTATTAGAGCAACAGCGCCGCGCTGCTTGCTGCCCAGCGCGACCCAGACAGTCGGCAAGCACCTTCGCGACCGCGGAGCCGGCGCCGGCGTCGCACCCGAGTTCATGTCAAAGCAGAACTCCGCGCTTGTCGGCACAACGGCTGGATGGTCCACGGCGCGCCGTGTCCCGAGATTGGCGAATGCAGGTCTCTCGCCTTCGCGGCTGATCGGCCCTGCCTTCGTGTCACCGCGGTACCGCCGGATGGGCTGCGACCGTGCTCGAACGCACGCAGAAGTCGCGTCTGACCACCTCCTCAATCGCGGCGACCACGGTGTCTGGGGCGCTGTTGAGGATCTGTGTGTGTTTGTGGGGCGTCGTTGCAAATACGGACACCCGCCTATTGTTGTTCCCGGCGTCGGCGACAGCCGCGCGCACCGTGCGCATCTCGTCCTCGGTGGCGCCGGTGTGCGCTCCGGTGCCAACCACGAACACGGCCGGGCATTCCAGCGCTGCGAAGTCGGGGCCGAGTTCGCCGTTGACGGCGTCCATCTCGATCACGACATCCGCGGACTCGGCGGCAGACATCCGGGCCGAGCGGCCGAGCGCTGCCAGGATGCGCATGATCCATCCCAAGCGACGGAACTGGGCGCGGACCTTCTCCTTTCCGGCATCGTCGAACATGGAGATCGGGTACGCACCGTCGACAAGCACCAGTCCGCTGACCCGCCCGGAATGCTCGGCGGCGTAGCGCACCGCGATCGTGGCACCCTGAGACCACCCGACGAGGATCGGGCGTTCGATACCGGTTGCGTCGATGACCCGTCCGACATCATCGACTGCCGCCCTGATGGAGTAGTCGGCCGATCTGCCCGACTTCCCTCGGCCCCGCGCGTCGAACCGCACAGTGCGGTACTTGCCCTGGAGACGGCGGATGACGCGGCTCCAGTTCTGCGCGGTCCCGAAGCCGCCGCTGAGGAACACCAGGGCAGGGGCGCCGCCCGGATCGTCGAGGACGTAGAGCCGAGTGTCCCCGGCGGGGATCATGAGTTCCTGTGACATCGCGCTAGGCCTTTCCCGTTGGAGTGCAATCGGTCAGGGACGTGCTCGAGACGGTCGCGTCGGGCAACTTGAACGATCAGTCCCTCAAACCCGCGGACACGCCAGCAAGTCGAATGCGTTCACGATGACGCCAGTTCGGCGTGATCGCACCGGCGAGTTCGCCGGTCTCACCTGGTTCGCGGTGGGCGTCAGGCGGCGATCGGATCGCCGAGATCGAGATTCGCGAGCTGCGCGCGGGAGGCGATGTCGAGCTTCGCGAACACCTTGCGGAGGTGGTAATCGATCGTGCGCGGGCTGAGGAATAGTTGCGCGGCGATCTCGGGGTTGGTCTTGCCACTGGCGACCAGTCGCGCGATCTGCAGCTCCTGCGGGGTCAGCTGATCGCGCGTCGATGGGTCGCGCTTGCGAGCGGTTTCGCCGCTGGCGCGCAGCTCCGCACGCGCGCGAGCCTCCCAGGGTGCGGCGCCGAGGCCCTCGAACAGTTCGAGCGCGGCGCGCAGTTGGCGGCGCGCGTCGATGCGTCGGCGCTGTCGGCGCAGCCACTCCCCGTACAGCAGCGCCGTCCGCCCCTGCTCGATCGGGGCGAGCGCATCGGCGAGCGCGATCGCCCGCTCCCAGAGAGGCTCGGGGTCGCCGGGCTCCACGAGCGCCTCACAGCGAGCCGACAGGGCGAGACCGATCGGGTGCTCAGATCGTTGCGCCCATTCTCGGAAGGAGTCGAGATGCTCGACGACCTCGTCGGCGCGATTGGTGCGCACGGCCGCCTCGACGGCATCGGGCTGGGCGAGGACGAGGGGCAGAGGGTTGTTCTCCAGCGGTGCCGCGGAGATGATCCTCAGCAACTCATCGAGCGCCTCGTCTGGGTGACCGTGCCCGAGCTGCAACAGGGCCAGCGCGTATTGGGCCCGCTGCTCGATCACCACGGCCCCGCTTCGTGCCACCCACCTCTGCAGCTCCGCGACGTGTGAGTGCGTCAGATCGTCCGCGCCGCGCAGAGCGTCGATCAGGGCCAGACTCATAACGTTCCACGCCACCGCCCAAGGCTGCCCGATGTCCACCGCCAGATTCCTTCCTTCCTCGGCGCTCGCGTAAGCGAGCTCGAAGCGACCGTTGGCGGTCAGCCCAATCGCCTGGACACCAAGGCAGAACGGCAGTCTCGTGATGTCGCTCTGCTCACGCGCGATGGCGACGGCCCGGCTGCCGTAGCGCAAGCTGGCCTCGCGCAGGCCTGCGCGAACGGCCGCGAGCGCAGCCCAGATCATGCAGATCGAGATGTCGAGCGGTTCGGCCAGCTCGCCGAGCTCGGTCGACAGTTCCATCCCGCGGACGTACTCGCCGGACAGGTCGGCCGCCCACGCTGCCAGCGATGCTTTGGTGAAGCGTTCGAACTCGGTCGTGTGAGGAACGCTGGCGGCGCGCAGGGCGAACGCCCTGGCGTCATCGCGCGAGCCGGCCTGGCTGGCCATCGCACATCCGTCGCGGAGGATCTCGAGGATCAGCGACGGGTCCTCGGTCAGGACGAGCGCGTGCTTCTCGGTGGCCGCGCCCTCGAGCAGCGAGCCGCAGTTGCTCTCGATCACGCCGCGGAGGTAGAGCAACCGGGCCTGCTGGGCGCGATCGGCGACGGGCAGGGCGCGGGTGATCAGGTCGCGCGCGTAGTCTTCCTGCCCTCCGATCCAGGCGGACTCGGCCGCCGCGACGAGGCGCCCAGCGCGTGACGGGTTGTCGGCGCTGAGCGCTGCCGCGCGTTCGAGCGCCCGGGCGGCGGAGACGTGGCCGCCGCGAAGCTGG
>DATJOE010000022.1:0-2219 GCA_035507305.1 Solirubrobacteraceae bacterium
AACCTTTGTGTAGAGGTACAGGGTCCGCGCGGAAGCACCTGGAAATGGCGCGGCTTCGTGCACACCCGAGAGCTCCAGGCCCAGCTCATCCGCTGCGCGTGCCGCTGCCGCCTCTTCGTCGCGCGCGAGGCTCGCGCGCCAGTCCACGAGCGCCCCTCCCCGGCGCAGCAGCGGCGCTGCATACTCGAGCATGACGCTTGGCGTCCCGACGGCCCGCGCGAGCGCCGCGTCGAAAGCGTCCTTGCTCTGCGGTAACTCCTCCACGCGCACGCACACCGCCGTCGCGTTCGCGATCTTCGCCGCGCGGCAAACGCGGCGCAAAAACGCGCATTTGCGCGCCTGGCTCTCCACGAGCGAGAAGGTCGCGCCAGGCAATGCCACGGCCAGCGGCAACCCCGGGAAGCCGGCGCCGGAACCGATGTCGACGACCGTCGCCGCGTTCGTCAGCTCGGAAAGCGCGAGCGCGGCGAGCGAGTCCGCGAGATGGACGTCCACAGCATCATCCGGTGCGCGTACCGTCGTGGGGGCGTGCGTGTCCGCATCCAGCTCCGCGAGGATCGCGGCGAGCTGGTCTCGCTGCTCCGGGCTGAGCCCGTATTGCTCGGCCAGCTGATCAAGGCGTGCTGCCGACGTTGCACGTGAAACGGTCAATCCCGCACGGGAGCGACGATCAGGTAGCGCTCGGGCTCAGTGCCCTCCGAGTAGGTTTCGATCTCCTCGCGGTCGCGCAGATGTTCGTGCACGACGCGCCGCTCGAGCGCGGGCATTGGATCCAGCTCGACCGGCTCGCCGGTGCGCAGCGCTTCGTCCATCGCGTCATCTGCCTGCGCCCGCAGCGCTCGCGCACGTTTGCCGCGATAGCCACCGGCGTCCACGAGCACGCGCAGACCAGGTTCGACACCTCTGAGGACGATCCGCTGCGCGAGATGCTGCACGGCGTCGATCGTCTGCCCGTGCCTGCCGATGAAAAGCCCCAGGTCGGAGCCATGCAGTTCTCCGGTCAGCACGCCATCGGCGTAGTCGACGCTGATGTCGGCATCGAGTTGCAGGGCGCTCGCGACCGCATCGAGCAGGTCTTCGAAGATCTCCGCCTCCTCGCCGATATCGGGCTCCAGCTCGCGCTCTGAACTCATCGCCGACGCCCCGAACGCCTCTTCTTGCGTCTGCGCGGAGGTGGAGGCGGCGCCGCAGCGGCGCCGTTCTCGTTCGCCGAGCTCTCGGTCTCCTCGCTCTGGCCACGGCCCGCCGCCACCCGCACGCGGTCGAGCAGGCCGCGAGATGCCTGATCTCCGTTCCCGTTCGCCGGCGCCTCGGCGTCGTCCTCCTGCTCGTCCCCTCCCTCGTCACGGCTCGCCGGCGGAGCCGGGCCTGCGCGGCCGCGACTGCCGCCAGAGCGCCCAGCGGTCGCGGTCGCGTTGGCCGCAACCACGGGCGGCATGCGGCGGCGGATCACCCAGCCCTGGCCGATCGTCCACACGTTCGTGGCGATCCAGTAGACGACGAGACCTGCCGGGAACCCGATGATGATGACGGTGAACACGAGCGGCAGGAAGATCGCCATCAGGCGCTGGTTACGGTCCGCCGTGGCCGTCGAAAGCAGGCTCGACCCGACCATCGTGACGACGTATGCGATCAGCAGCACCGCCAGCACCCAGCCGGTCGCCTTCGCGGTCAGGTCCGGGATGAAGAGGAACTTCGCGGAGTGCGGCGCGACCATTTCGCAGCTCGTGTTGCTCAGGTACTTCGACGGCAGCTTGGCCGTGCTCGTGACGTGGAGCGTGTGGTAGCCCTGCCGTACGTGCAGCGGCAGGCTGTTGTAGTGCGAGACCAGCTCTTCGCCGCAGATGTGCTTCTTCAGGTCGGTGCGCAACATGTAGAACAGCGAGATGAGCACCGGGAACTGCAGGAGCAGGGGCAGGCACGAAGCGAACGGGTTGATGTTGTTCTCGCGGTAGAACTTCATCAACTCCTCGCTCTGGCGCTGCTTGTCGTCCTTGTACTTCTCCTGGATCGCCTTCATCTCCGGCATGTGCCGCTGGAGCGAGACGATCGACTTCATCTGCCGCACGAAGAGCGGGAAGAGGACCAGGCGGACGACGACCGTGAGCCCCAGAATCGCCCAGCCCCAGCTCAGATTGGGGCCGAGGATGTGTTCGTGGATGAAGACGAGGATCTTTTCGAAGACCGTTATGAGCGGCCCGAACGCGTCCTGGATGACG
>DATJOE010000023.1:0-3650 GCA_035507305.1 Solirubrobacteraceae bacterium
TGTGTATTTACGGAGAACGACCCGCAAAATTGCGGCGGGTGTGGACTCATCTGTGGCTCAGGCGAGATCTGCTCCCAGTCGACCTGCATTCCCGCATCGGGTGTCCTAGTTGCAACGGGCCAAGCGCCAGAGGATATCGTCGTCGAGAATGGTGTCGTTTACTTCACCGATCTCGGAAACGACACGGTCTGTGCGGTACCCGCAGCCGGCGGCTCGGTGGTCACCCTTGCCACCAATCAGGCGGCGCCAAGTCGGATCACGACAGACGGTGCCTACGCCTATTGGTCGAGCAATTTGGGGGGAGCCATCCTGCGTACCCTGGAGGACGGTACTGGTACTCCGGCGGTCGTGGCATCGGCCGTGAAGCCCTACGGCGTCGCGGTAGACACAACCTATGTCTACTGGGTGGACCGTATCCCCTCCGCGACTGGCGTCCTTCCGCACCCGCCTTCGACCCGCTACGCGCGTAGTCGGAGGTCGCGATGGAGGACGAGTCGAAGACGGCAGACGGACGCAAGCGTTGGCGACACTGGACCGAGCAGGAGGCAAGGGCGGCACTTGCGGAGCTTGCCCAATCGGGGCTGAGCATGGCGAGGTTCGCCCAGGACACGGGGCACTCGATCCGGCGTCTGACGTACTGGCGCAAGCGGTTGGCGGAGACGGGACCGATGGGGTTCGTCCCGGTCGCTCTGGCGCCTTTGTCGCGACAGCGCCCCTCGACGGAGCGACCGCACATCGAGATCGCCGTCGCGGGGGTCGCGGTGCGGGTCCGCGAGGATCTGGACGTTGAGCACCTGGCTCGCATCGTCGAAGCTCTCGCTCGGCAACCGCGAGGATGCTGACGCTTCCCCCGGGGGCGCGGGTGTTCGTGGCCACGGCCCGCGTCGACGGACGCAAGGGGATCGACGGCCTGTCGGTGCTGGTTCGTTCCCAGTTCGCCGAGGATCCTCTCTCCGGTTCGATGTACGTCTTCTTCTCGCGCCGAGCCGACCGGGTCCGCGTTCTGCATTGGGATCGTGACGGCTACGTGCTGATCACGAAGCGTCTGGAGAAGGGAGTCTTCAACGTGCCGTGGCGCCCCGAGCAGGGGCGCGTGGTCATCGAGGCCGCCGAGCTATTGCTGGTGCTCGAAGGGATCGACCTTCGCGGGTCGGTTCGGCGTGAGCGATGGTCACCTCGGAGCGCGCACGCTTGATTGTCGAGAATCGCTCGACCGACACTGGACAGCGATCGGCTGAGCCTTAGGTTGCGGCGCGCGATGACGGAGTCGAAGGACTCGCCGCCCCCGATCACGAGCGCGATCGATCCCGATCTGGGCGCCGTTCGCCAGTTCATCGCGGACATGCTCTCGAAGGGCGCCGTCGCGGCGCTGGTCACGTCGATCGTCGCGCTGCTCGTGCGGATGCGCGACCTCAACACGGAGCTGATGAGAAACCTGGCGAGCAAGTCGCGCAAGCGGCCGCCCAACGAAGCGATGCGGCGCCTGCAGCTCGAGCTCCCGCTGCTGCTCGCCCCTGTCGCCAACGACACGAAGAGCAAGACGCCAGAGCGCAAGCCGCCGACCAAGCGTGGACCGAAGACGCCGCATCCTCACGGCCGACCCAAGCTGCCCGCTCACCTGCCGCGCGTACCGCAGGACCACCTCGTACCCGACGATGAGCGCGAGTGCCCTGCGTGCGAGGTCGAGGCCGAGCGCATCGGCTTCAAGACCGCCGAGAAGCTCGACATCGTCCCCGCGTACTTCATCGTCCGGCAGGTGCGCTGCGAGACCGTCGCCTGTCAGGAGTGTCACGCGTACGTCGTGACCGCGTGCAAAGGCGACGAGGTGCTCGACCGCGGCATTCTCGGAAACGACTTGCTCGTCGAGGCCCTCGTCGATCACTACGATGACGCCGTCCCCTACGAGCGGATGGAGCGAAACGCACGCCAGCAGGGCGTCCCGCTCGCTGCCAACACACTCGCCTCCAGCGTCGGGCGCGTCATCGATCTGCTGGACCCCATCGCGAGGCACATCCGCGAGCGCTGCCTCGCCTCGGCTTTCACGGCGCTCGACGCGACGCGCATGCCCGTGCTCGACCCCTCGGCTCCCCTCGGCATTCGCAGCGCGTCGCTGTGGCTGGTCGAGGGCGACCATCGCTATGCCTGCTTCTTCTACGCCCCAACCGGCCATGCCGAGCACCTCAAGGCGTTCTTCTCGGGACGTACTCTGCGCAGCGTGATGTGCGACGGCTCCGCGACCAACAACTGCGTCGAGGACGCCGGCGGGTCTCGCGGTGGGTGCAACTCTCACGGTCGCCGTGGGCTCGTCGAGGCGCTCCGCGGTGGCGACGCCCGCGCCGTCGAGGGGCTCGACTTGTTCGCCCAGATCTTCCATGTCGACGCCGAGTCCAAGCGCCTCGGCGAAACCCTCGAGCAGCGCTTCGAGCGTCGCCTGCGGCAAAGCGCACCCCTCGTTGAAAGGCTCCGTGCCTGGATCGAGCTGCGGCGCGCCGACGTCGAGCCGAAGAGCACTCTCGGCCAAGCCCTCGGCTATCTCCATCGGCAGTGGAAGCGCCTCACCGCCTTCCTCTGCGACCCGCGCATGGAGCTCACCAACAACGAAGTCGAGCGTGACCTGCGCCGCTGGGTTCTCGATCGCAAGACGTGGCTCTTCGTCGGTCACGACGCGAGCGCTCGGCGAGCCGCCGGCGCGCTGACGATCCTCGCCACGTGCAGGAAGTTCGGCATCAACCCGCGACGCTACCTTCGCGACACCCTCGCGAAGCTCCTCGCCGGGGAAAAGAGCCTCGCCGCGCTCTTGCCGGAGCACTACGTCGTGGTGCAGTCAGCGCAGCAAGCCGCCGCCTGACTCCCCCTCGACCTCCTCATCTTGCATCGCGGTCGCCGCGGCGGCACGGTGTCCACGTGACCGACCTCGCGTCCTCCCTCATCAAGCCGCTGTCCGACGACGACTTCGATGCCCTCGGGGATCTGCTCGACGAGCACTCCCCCTTCGATACCCAAGGCGTGCTCGGAGTGATCCACGCCGTCGCCCTCGCGCCGAGCCTCATGCCCCCCTCCGCATGGCTCCCCGAGGTCCTTCCCAACGGCCCAGGCCAAGACGCGCAAGTGCTCATCGGCCTCTTGCTGCGCCTCTACAACGAGGTCCTTGATGCCTTCAACGATGGCCATGCGATCCTTCCCGAGGAGGATGACGTCGACGCCTGCGAGGCGTTCGCCGCTGGCTACGCGGCGGCAGCCGCGCGAGACCCCGCATGGATCGGAGACGACGATCGCTGGACCTTCGCCGCACCCTTCGCCTATCTCGCTGGACGGCTCGATCTCGTTCCTACGACCATGCTCGCCAAGCTCGAAGCGATGCCGGACCCGAAGCTCCTTACCCGGCAAAGTCTGGGCGCCATCGTCCGCAGCACGCACGAGTCGTTCCGAAAGCTGCGCCAGGCCGCGCTGCCGAAGGCGCCGACCCCGGCCCGCGTTTCTGCGGCGCGGGTCGGACGAAACGAGCCTTGCCCGTGTGGCTCCGGCAAGAAGTACAAGAAGTGCTGCATCGATCGCAGCACCGCGCCGCCCCTCCCCTGAACCGCGTCAAGACGCCGGTCGCGGAGGGGATACCCATCCGAGGGTTCCTCGCCCAACTTCGTGGCCCTCGG
>DATJOE010000024.1:0-16039 GCA_035507305.1 Solirubrobacteraceae bacterium
CGCGCCGATCGGGTGACCGAGCGAGATCCCCGAGCCGTGCACGTTGACCCGCTCCAGGCCGTCAGGTAGCTCCCACTCGGCGAGCACAGCGAGCGCCTGCGCGGCGAACGCCTCGTTCAGCTCGATCAGGTCGAGGTCCGCGAGCGTGAGACCCGCGCGATCAAGCGCAGTTCGCGTCGCAGGGACGGGGCCGATTCCCATGGTCTCGGGCGCGACGCCCGAGACCGCCCATGAGACCAGCCGCGCAAGCGGGCGCAACCCAAGCGCGGCGGCCTTCTCGGGGTGGGTGACGATGCAGATCGCGGCGCCGTCATTCTGACCGCTCGCGTTGCCGGCAGTGACCGTGGACTCGGGGTCACTGCGGGCCATGATCGGTTTCAATGCGGCGAGCCGCTCCAGCGTGGTGTCCTCGCGTGGGTGCTCGTCGCGCTCGATCGTCAGCTCCTCCTTACGGGTCTTCACGGTGACGGGGACGATCTCCTCGGCGAATGTCCCGTCTCCCAGCGCGGCGACCGCCCGCTGGTGAGAGCGCAGCGCGAGCTCGTCCTGCGCGTCGCGCGAGATGCCGTACTCGCGTCGCAGGTTCTCCGCAGTTTCGATCATCCCGCCCGCGACGGGATGACGGTGGCCCCCGGCGGTCACGCGCGGACGAGCGAGTCGGTCGGCGAGCTCGACGCCGCCGCCCTTCACGCCCCAACGAATACCAGTGGCGTAGAACTCGGCTTGGCTCATACTCTCGGCGCCTCCAGCGAGCACGAGATCGCAGGCTCCAGTCTGCACCTGCATGCAGCCGAGCATGATCGCTTGCAGCCCCGCGCCGCAGCGGCGGTCGATCTGCAGCCCGGGCACCTCGATCCCGAGACCAGCGTCGAGCGCGGCGACGCGGCCGATCGCGGGGGCCTCTCCGTTGGGATAGCCCTGCCCGAGGATCACGTCCTCGATCTCGCTCGTGGGAAGCGAGGTGCGCTTTACGAGCTCTTCAATCACGGTCGCGGCGAGTCGCTGGGGCGGGACGTCGCGGAACACGCCGCCGAAGCCGCCGACCGGCGTGCGCAGGGGTTCGCAGATCACGGCGTCGCGCATGAGGCAGCAGCCTTGCACAAAGAAGCACTCAAGGACTGGTGTCTCATTGAAAACGGCACCCGCCGTTCTTCGCGGAAGTCCGAGGCGCGGACCGCTGGGTCTCGGCTGGGCCTGGACCCGGGGTTATGGAGCGACCGGGGGCCGAGACACTAGCCCCACGGTCGCCCTCTACCCGGATGACCTGTGGCCTTCCGCCCAAACTGTCGGCAGCGTCGCGCGGGCCCTTTAGCTACGACTTGGGGCTGCCCGCGAATTTGCGCTGGACGAGCGCGTCGATGCGCGTGCGCAATCGCTGTTCCCGACGGGTGGCCCGCTCGTGGCTGACCTGACCGGCAGCGACCCCAGCGGCGATCCGTTGCTGCTTGGCGGCGAGGAGCGCGTCGACCAGACCCGCCTCGTCCTTGCCGGAGCTTTCGCGGGCGACCTGCGCGAGCGAGGAGCCGGCCTGCAGCCGGGAGCGCAGCTGCGCGGGCGTAATCCCGAGATAGTCGGCGGCCGCGGCGCCGAGGTGCCCGGGGGCGGTGAACAGCGAAAGTGCGCGCCCGGCGCTAGGCGCGATGACGGGCTTGACGGTGCGCGAGACCTCGGCCCGCACGCGCTTGGGCAGCGTCGCCGAGACCTTGGCCAGGCGCACTCGGCGGGCGGAAACGATCGCGTCGATCAACCCCTGCGCCGACTTGCCGTGGGCTTCGGCAATCTGGGCGAGCGACTTTGAAGAGAGCTCGCGGACGAGCTGTTCGCTGGATACGCCGAGGTACGTGGCTGCGGCTTGCAGATCGCTGCGATGCAGGCGGCGCAG
Source organism: Solirubrobacteraceae bacterium (assembly GCA_035507305.1). Classification (GTDB taxonomy): domain Bacteria; phylum Actinomycetota; class Thermoleophilia; order Solirubrobacterales; family Solirubrobacteraceae; genus Palsa-744. The sequence continues at coordinate 1,883 of DATJOE010000024.1, forward strand.
CTCGTGCGCCTTAGTACGAGCAGCGTGCCCGTTGCCCTGGCCGGTGGCGGAGACCGCGGCGAAAGACGTGCCGCCGAGCAGAACGGCTACGGCCGCAAAGGCGATTACCTTCTGTCTGATGTTGCGAGGCATCCCGAGCATGCTCTACCACTACCCTAAAGACCCGCTGGCCTCTCGCTGAATGGTACGTAAAAGAAGCTGGCTCACAAGCAAACGCCTTGTACCCGCGGGCAACGCGGCGGGCGTGGTCTACGGCGTGATCACGATCGGCGCGCTGATGGCAGCGGAGAGCGGTCGGCACGAGAGCTACCTGGACCTATTCGCCTCGGCGCTGGTGGCGACGCTGCTCTACTGGCTGGCCCACTCCTACGCGGACCTGCTCGGCCGTCGACTGGCGACGGGCGAGTCGCTAACGATTCGCGCGCTGGGACGCGCGCTCGTGCATGACTGGGCGATCGTGCGCGGCGCGGCGATCCCGCTGCTCGCGCTCGTAATCGCGTGGGTCGCGGGGGCGAGTCGGGAATCGGGCGTGACCGCTGCGTTGCGGACCGCGGTTGTGACCGTCGTGGTGTTCGAGGTCGTCGCGGGCCTCCGCGCGAAATCGACCCCGGCAGAACTGCTGCTGAAGGCAGGAGTCGGGGTGACGATGGGGATCGCGATCCTCGCGGTCAAGGGCATCCTGCGCTAGACGCACAAACGCGCGCGGGACTCGCGCCTCCAACTGCGCTCGGACCCGACCTTTGCCGAGGCGCAAGCGCGCGCGTCGCGGGAGTTTCCCGGGCCCCGTTCCTAGCCCGCGATACCCAAGCGCCCGTCGGCCCCGCCTGTGCCCATCACTTGCCAGGCATGACTACAAGAAACTACTCGTTCCCATCGTTGGGACGGTTCGCTGTAGACAAAGGATCGCCGACGTGAAACGATCCTGACAGCCGAACTCTATGGCATGATCAATGACAGCGATCGATTCTGGGGGATCGAATGTCAAGGACGGAGAGGAGCGGGGCGAGCGAGGGCGCAAGGAAGGCCGCGTTCACCCCCCTGTATCAACGATTGCCTCATGGCCCGCATCGATTGGGCCATGAGGAGGTAATCCGCAACCAACGCCAGCGGATGCATGGGGCGATGATCGAGGCGGTGGCAGCGAACGGGTACGAGCGCACAAGCGTGAAGCAGGTGGTTGGTCTGGCGGGCGTCTCGCGACGCTCGTTCTATGAGCAGTTTGCGAACAAGCAGGAGTGTTTCCTGGCGACGTATGACTTGATCGCAACACGCGGTGCCGGGCGAATCAGCGCGGCGTACCGGAAGGCTCGTGGACCGGTCGAGGACCGGTTGCAGGCGGCGTTCGGCGAGCTGGGCGAGGCGATGAGCTCGAACTGGAACAGCGCGAACCTGGTGATCCTGGAGGCACCGAAGGTGGGGGCCCCGGCTCTGCATCGTCTGCGACGCGCATCGCAGACGTTCGAGCAGATGCTGGGTGCGTGCTTCGAGCACGCGCAGACGCCGAGCCCACTGCCGGCTCCAGTAATCCGCGGGATCGCTGGCGGCCTGCACGCGTCGATCTCGAAGTGCCTACGTGAGGGCTCGCCGGAGCGGGCGCCGCAACTGGCAGAGGAGATGTTCGAATGGACGTTGCTGTTCCAGACGCCGGCGGCGAAGCAGTTGGCGGAGCGGCTGGCGGAGCGCGCGCGACTGGCGCTGATCGAAGGTCGCAAGGCACCGAAGAACGGGAACGGGAACGGCGCACCAGAACGCGGCGATCGCGAGCGACTGCTGGAGCAGGCTCTGCGGCTTGCAGTGCTGGAGGGTTACCGCGAGCTGAGCGCGCCACAGATCGCGGATGCGGCGAACGTCCCGATCGACGCGTTCTTTGAGCTGTTCGCGAGCAAGGAGGAGTGCTTCATGGCGGCACTCGACATGCTGGGCGAGCAGCTAAAGAAGCTGGCGAGCGACCCAGACCTGCGCGGCTCGGAATGGACGCAGGCGGTACGACGGACGATTCGCTTGCTGATGAGCTACCTGGGTGAGCATCCGATCTACGCGCACACGCTGGCGGAAGGAGCGGTGGCAGCTGGCCCGGAGGCGGCGGCGCTGAACCTGCGGCTGGCGTACGGGATCGCTGCGCGCCTGACGGAGGGCGCGCCGGAGGAGGCCCGCAGCGTGCTCGTGGTACAGGGAGTCGCGGGCGCGTTGTCGCACACGATCCGCTGCCAGGTGGCGAGCGGTCAGATCCAGCTGCTGTCGGTGCTCTCGGACTACCTGACGTACATCGCGCTGGCGCCATTCGTGGGCGCAGAGCAGGCAGCGGAGCTGCTGGTCGAGGAGGCGGCGGCTTAGCGCCGCCTCCTTAAGGACTAGCGCCGCGAGACCTAACGCCGCTTACGCCGCGGGATCCGCTCGGCAAAGTAGCTGAGCACAATCCCGACGAGCACGGAGATAACGATCACAACGATCAAGGGCGCCTTACCGGAACCGAAGACGTAGGAGACCTTGACCTCTTTGAGGTTGAAGACCGCAAAGAGGGTGATGAGGATCGTGAGAACGACGAGCGCGCCAGTACGAGCGACCTCGCGCTGGCTGCGCTTGTCTAGGCCACCGGGCCCTCCAGCGTGTCCCTTGTGAGAGCCGGCGCCCTGCGCGCCACCGGGGGGTGTCTGTGCGGATGCGGACATGCGCTATAGCGATCCTACCCCTCACGGAGGATCGCGAAGCTCGCCGTATATACGTTTGCTACCGCAACCGCGATTCGAAGCCCCCCTCGGAAGCCCAGGCGCGCCCGTCGGGGCCTAGGCGCGCCGCTACCGAGTCGCGCGCCGCAGCTCCTCAGCGACCCAAGTGCAACCGACGGATAGGTCCTCAACACCGAGCGCAGCGGCGACGTTGAGCGCCATGCCGTGCCGAAAGAAGTCATCGATCCGCTCGGCATCGGCGCCGGAGAGCTCGCGAGCGAGGTCAACGAGCTCGGCATAGCGGCGACGCACGCAGGCGCGCACGGCCTCATCGTCACAGGCGGCGTAGGACTGATGTTGGAGCATGAGATAGTCGCGATCGCTTGAGAGCAAGCCCTTGTAGGCCATCCCCATGGCGTCAAGGGCGTCGTCGCACTCGGCGGGGGCGCGGCCCTCGGCGTACTCGGCGGCGGCGCGACGGAAAGCTTCGGCGACGCGCTCGAAGCCACGCTCGAGCGCGGCGAGGAACAGGTCGCGCTTGCTGGGGAAAAGGCTGAAGACATAGGGCTGAGCGACGCCGACGCGACGGGCGATCCGCTCGACGGGGGTGCCGTGCAGACCGCCGTGAGCGAACTCGTGGACCGCGGCGGCGATCAGCTCTTCGCGGCGCTCGGCGGCGGGTACACGGCGACGTGCCTCTTTGACGGGGGCGTTCACACCTTTCTTCCTACCACGGCGAGCCCGCGTGCGCCAGGGGCAGGCGCGGACCGAGGTCCGGGACCCGGAGCGCTGCCGGCCTTCCGCGCGGCGCCCAACTCCAGCGAGGCGGCCTCCCCTGCAGCGTCCCCCGCACCCTCGACCTCGGCCTTGCCAAAGGGCAGGGCGAGCACTACGAGCGCGCCAAGCCCGAGCACGGCGACGCCAACCCAGATGGCGGGAATGAGCCCGTCGACGAACGCCTGCGGCGAGGTGTAACCACCGGCGCCGGTGAAGACGGAGGCGAGCACGGCGACACCGAGCACGCCGCCGACCTCGCGGATCGCGTTGTTAGCACCGGAAGCCTGACCGGCCTGGTCGGTGCGCACGGAGGAGAGCACGGCGTTGGCGGAGGGGGCGAAGACGAGCGCCATGCCAGCACCAGCCATGAAGAAGGGCACTAGCATGCGCGAGTAGGCGAGGTGCAGCGAGGTCATGGAGTTCAGCCAAGCGAGCGCCCCGGCCTGCAAGGCGAGCCCAGCGAACATGAAGGGACGTGAGCCGATGCGCTCGGAGAAGACGCCGGCGAGCGGGGCGACGACCATGGTCCCACCGGTCCAAACGAGCAGCTTGAGCCCGGCCTGCAACGGCGAGTTGCCGAGGACGTTTTGCATGTACTGGGAGAGGAAGAAAATCGAGCCGAACATGCCGAAGTACATGGCGAGCGAAGCGACGTTGGTGACGGCGAAGGAGCGCTTGGCGAAGAAGTACATGGGCAGCATGGGCTCGCTGGTGCGCCTCTCCCAGAGCACGAAGCCCGCGAGCAGTGCGGCACCGGCGCCGAGCGAGGCGAGGATCGTCGCGCTGGTCCAGCCGAGCGACTGGGCGCGGACGAGGCCAAAGACGATCCCGAACAGGCCGCTTGAGGCGAGGGCGAGCCCGGGCAGGTCAAGCCGGCCGTAGGGCCCACGGCTCTCGGCTAGCCAGCGCGTGGCAAGGGGGATGACGGCGAGGCCGATGGGGACGTTGAGCCAGAAGATCCAGTGCCAGGAGATGCCCTGGACGACGGCGCCGCCGACGAGCGGCCCAAGGGCGACGGCGATGCCGGAGATCCCAGACCAAATGCCGATTGCGATGCCGCGCCGCTCACCGGGGAAGGCCTCGGCGAGCAGCGTGAGGGTAAGCGGAGTGACGATCGCGGCGCCGGCACCCTGCACGGCGCGGGCGGCGATCAACAGATCAGTACTGCGAGCGAGCGCGGCAAGCGCAGACGCGACGGTGAAGACACCGAGCCCGAGCAGGAACATGCGCTTTCGCCCGAAGCGATCGCCGAGCGCTGCGCCGGTGAGCAGCAGCACGGCGTAGGCGAGCACATATGCGTTGACGGTCCACTCGAGCTGCTGGATCGAGGCGCCTAGCTCGCGGTGGATCGTGGGCAGGGCGACGCTGACGACGAGGTTGTCGAGCACGACCATGAAAAGGGCGATGGAGACGATCGCGAGAGTCCAACCGTTCTTGCGTGAGATGCCGCTCATCGGGCGCTCCTTCGTGGCGGGTGTCCGGGGGATATGGATTAGATTAGCAGTCACTAATAATTATTCAAGGGCGACCGTAGGTCGCTACATTCCCGCGTGGCTGCGCACCTGGGCGCGACTGCCGGGCGCGCGCCCCGCGGGCCGCAGACCGCAGCGAGGAGCGCCCACGAGGGCGGCGAATACCATGGATGTGATGGCCCGCGTTCGCCGATTCGTCTGGTTCTCGCCGCTGGCGGGAGCGGCGTTGCTGCTGGCATCATGCGGAGGCGGCACGAAGACGGTGACGGCCTCGAACATTCCGTCGGTGTCACAGACGACGCAGGCGACGACGCCGAGCACGCAGGAAACCCAGAGCACCCAGAGCACGCCGACGCAGACGAGCACGTCGACGGCGCCCTCGACGAACACGTCAACGACGCGTTCCTCGCCGGAGCCGGCGTTCACGGAAGGGGAAGCGAAGGCGGAAGGGGCGACAGGCGCGGCGGCGGTTGTGCGGGCCCACGGCTACACCCCAAACGACCCTGCGCAGTACCACTCAGACCAGGCGCTGGGCGTGCTGGTGGGCACTCGTACGGGCTCGGCAGACGGCTACGCGCAGCAGGCGTTCTTCTTCGTGAACGGCCGCTACCTAGGCACGGACACAAAGCTGCCGAGCGCGACGGTGAAGGTGGTAAGCCAAGGCGATACGGAAGTGACGCTGGGCTATGCGCTGTATCGCAAGGGCGATCCGCTGGCGAACCCGAGCGGCGGCGAAGCGCACGTGACGTTCCAGCTGAACAACGGCAAGCTCGTGCCGCTACAGAAGATCCCGCCGTTTGAATCGAGCACTGGCCTCAGCCGCCAGTAGGCGCGGCGCGTCCCCGCTTCGGCTCCTCGCTGCGCGGGCGGCGCGGTCGCGGACACCGGCAGCGCCGTCCGGCGACCCGTGCCCAGCGTGTCGGCGGCCGACGCGGGCGTGCCAACGAGTTCCGCCGCTGCCCGATGACGCATCGGACCGCGGTCCGCACCGTTCTATCGTGAGGCGGCGAACGCTGAAATCTCACGAGAAAGGGCTTGAGGATGAGCGCAACGCTTGAGGGTGCTGCGGCGGATCTGCTGAAGGGGAAGAACTTCGCGAACGTGGCCACGCTCCGCGCCGACGGCTCGGTGCAGGTCTCGCCGGTGTGGGTCGATGTGCAGGACGGCAAGGCGGTGGTGAACTCGGCGGAGGGACGCGCTTGGCCGCGCAACCTAGAGCGCGACCCCCGCGTGACGTTGACGGTGCAGAACACTGAGAACCCCTACGAGTACGTGGAGGTCCGCGGCAAGGTCGCAGAGCGCACACACGACGGCGCGGACGATCACATCGACGCGCTGGCGAAGAAGTACATGGGCCTGGACAGCTATCCGCTGCGCCAGCCGGGCGAACAGCGAGTGATCATCCGCGTCGAGCCCGACCACGTCTACTACCAGGCGCCGCCGTCCTGACGGCGACTCAGTGGCGGCGCCGCAGCAGGCGCCGCCACAGCGCGGGCGGCCGCGGCTGCGCGCGAATCCAGTCTTCGCGTAGGGGCAATTCTCCGCGCCCCCGCGCCGCAAGCACGCACTCGGTGTGGGCGTGACGACGACGGCGGGTATCGCCTTCGGGCGCGATCAGCATATGCTCGCTGAGCGCAGGTAGATGATGGCCACACAGCGGACAGCGATACGTCGCAGGCTTGCGATTCGCCGAAGGGCGCACCGTCCACCATGGAGCGCGCGGAAGTCGGGACATGGCTCCATTCTCGCGCCGTTGGCCGCGACGGTTGTGGCGACGGTCGCACTGGGCGTCGGCGTTGCGCTGGCGCGCGGCGAGCGCGAGCGCCGCACGCGTCGTAAGCACGAGAGGCAGGCACGGCGGTTTGCCCCCATCGCCGAGGAGACGCTTGGCGTCGGTCTGCGGCGCATGGCGCTGGGCCAGCTGGACGTGGCGATCGAGGCGCTCGAACGGGACACGGGCAAGCGCTCACCGGAAGAACGCGTGCACGAGGCACGCAAGGCACTGAAGCGGCTGCGCACCCTGCTGCGGCTGTTGCGGAGCGAGCTGGGCGAGCGGCTGTACCGGCGCGAGCACGCGGTCGTACGCGACACTGGCCGGCGACTGGCGGAGGCCCGCGATACGGAGGTACTGCTCGCGACGCTGGATGAATTGATTGCGCGCCACCCGAAGAAGCTCGCGAGCCGGCGTGGCGTTCAGCGGCTCCGGGCCGGGCTGCAAGGGGAACGCGAGGGCGCCGCGGAGCGAGCACTCGCGGCGAGCGCGGTACCGGCGGGTGCGCTGGGAGAGCTACGCGCGATGCGGGCGCGAGTTGAGCAGTGGCGACCGACCCAGATGAGCGAGCTCGATTCGATCGAGCCAGCGTTGGAGCGCCTTTACGCGACGGGTCGTAAGCGGATGCGCCGGGCGGCGAAAGCGGATGGTTCGCGAGGACGGATGCGCAAGATGCACGAGTGGCGCAAACGCGTGAAGGACCTGCGCTACGCGCAGGAGATGCTTGGGGCGGGCAAGCGGGCCAAGCGAGCCGACGCGCTGGGCGAACTGTTGGGCCAGGAGCATGATCTCGCGGTGCTGGGCGAGCGAGTACGAAAAGCAGCGAGCCCACACGCCCCGGGGCGACGCACGCGCAAGCTGCTCCTGCGGTTGATTGCTAAGCGGCGAAAGCAGCTGCGCAAGCGGGCGCTGCGCGACGGGGCGCAACTGTACGCGCACAAGCCCAAGCGCTTCGTGCGGAGTGTGCGCAAGGCGAGCAAGCTGCACTCGTCGGGCCGGCGCTGAGTCGCGCGCCGGGCTGAGCTGACACTAAGGACCGACGGGCGATCAGCTGACGCTGAGGACCGTGAGTTCGCGGCTGCCTTTCGGCAGCGCGACCGAGGCGGTCTCGCCGACGCTGCGACCCATCAGCGCGACGGCGACGGGCGATTCGGCGGAGAGCTTGCCTTCGGCGGGGCTTGCGTCGTGCGAGCTGACGATCGTCCAGGTCTGCTCCTTGCCGTCCTGGTCGCGCACGCGGACCGAGGAGCCGAAGGCGACGGCGCCGCGCTCGCCAGTCGCGGCCTCGACGACGACCGCGGCATTGATCCGCTCACGCAGCCGAGCGATCTTGGTCTCCAGGTGCGCCTGGTCGTTCTTAGCGTCGTGGTACTCGCTGTTCTCCTTCAGATCACCCCACTCGCGGGCGGTTTTGATCCGCTCGGCGATCTCGCGGCGGCCCTCGTTCTCAAGCGCGGCCAGCTCAGCCTGCAGTTCGGCCAGGCCCTCGGCGGTGATCATGTTCGCGGCGTCGCTCACCTGCGTGAGCCTAGCGCGTGCGCGCTCGCCCCTGTCGCCCTCCGGGTTAGAAGTACGTGCTGGGCGCGGAGCAGAGCAGCGCGTAGATCTGCACGATGGCCGCCTGATAGAGCAGCTGGGCCGAGGCGGGTGAGCCCGCCACGAACAGGTTGTTCGAGAGGCGCAGGTGACCCCAGGCGTAGTCGACGTAGGCCTGCGCAATCTTGGGGCCGGGCGGGTCGTGCGTGACCGAGTCCATGTACATCAGGTTGCGGAAGTAGACCGAAGGGAAGAACGGGTTCTCTTCGCCCAGTCGCTGGGGCGTGAAGTATTTGCGAGCCGCCTGCGCGGTCTGCCGCGCTTGATAGAGGTAGGCGCCATTGCCGGTCGCCTGGTAGAGCAGCGTCCCCGCCCCGATCATCACGCCTTGGTTGTAGCTCCAAAGCGAGTAGTCGATCATCCCGTGTGGGCGGATGTGATCGGCGTACATGCCATCGCCGCGCAGCAGACAAGCTCGCACCCAGTTGTAAGCCATTTCCGCGAACTGCAGGTACTGCTGGTTGCCGGTGATCTCATAGAGCTGGACCGCCAGCTCGGCCGCGGGCGCGTTCGTGATCGTGTTGCGATCAGTATTTTCGATGTCGTTCGAGAAGGGGATTCCCCCGGGACAGGCGAGCGTCGCATCGCCGGACCAGCCCGCCATCTCGAAAGCCATGATCCCCTCGGCGTAGCCGAGCGCCCCAGCGTTGTGGGTGGTTTTGTAGTTGCGCGCCAGCTCGATGCCGATCCAGTCGTTGTCGTCGTAGTACTTCGCACCACCCGGGCCGACGGGCGGGGCGACGGTGCCGTCGAACGCGGGTAGCGTGCTGGTGAAGTTCCCTTCGGGCGCTCCTGAGTTGTTCTGATCGAGATAGGTGCGCAGTCCGATCAGCCGAGCGTGCACTTCGGGTCCGAGCGAAACGGGCAAGCCGGGTACGTTGGCCATGCTGAACGTCGCTGCGAGCGCCTGCGAGAAAGGCCACAGGTAGGAGAAGGGTTCCCCGACGTACAGTCCCGAGCCGCGCACGTAGTAGTAATGCTGCATCGCTTCGAAGGCGAGCAGAGCGCGCGCAGGGTTGCCGGTCAGCTTGGGCTTCTTGGGCTTCTTGGTTTTCTTCGCAGTGGCGGTCCCAGCGCGCGGCACCGAGCTCGCGTGGTAGCGCGGACGCGAGATCGCTCGGGGATAGCGTGCAGCGTGGTTGACCGCCGAGCCCCGGCGCTTCGCGTGAGTCGCGACCGACGCGCCGGCATCCGGGATAGCCACGAGCAGCGCGAGCAGTAGGCCGAGCACGGCGGTATGCAGGGGGATATGACGGCGGAACTGGCTCATCGACTTTGCTCAAGAACAGGCGAAGGGACCATTCGATTTGGTATACGGGCGCGTGGGCTTCGACTACACAACGGTTGGGCACGTCACGCTCGACGTGATGGGAGACGGACTTCGCCGTCCGGGCGGCAGCGCCTTCTACAGTGCGCTTCAAGCCGCGCGCCTGGGGCGGCGCGCGCTCATCATGACGCGCGGGGTGGGCAGCGAGATCGAGGAGCTGCTTGCCCCCTACAGTGATGAACTGACTGTCGAGCTGGAGGAAGCCTCCTGCACGACATCGTTCGCGACGAGCGGAATTGGGCGCGAGCGCGCGCAACGAATGCTCGCGTGGGCCGGGGAGATCGAGGCTGAGCCCGTGCTCGACACGCAGGTGCTGCACCTGGCACCGGTGGCGCGCGAGACACGGCCAGGCTGGCGCGGCGAGGCGAGGCTGGTCGGGATCACGCCGCAGGGCCTATTGCGCACGTGGACGGGACCCGGCGAGCGGGTCGTGCTCGCGCCGCTCTCGCACGAGCAGTTGCCCAAGCGCTGCGACGCTGCGGTACTTAACGCGCTTGAGCGCCCGTTCTGTGATGTCCTCTGGCAGCGGACGACGACGATCGCAGTGACCGATGAGGGCGCCCCGACTGAGCTGCGCGTGCCGAGCGAGGAGCCGGTTCTAATTGAGGTCCCGCACGTCGCTCAGATGCGCGACGACATGGGCGCTGGCGACGTGTTCGCGGCGGCCTTCTTCATCGCGCTCGCCGAGGGCAAGGACGCGCGCGGGGCGACCGCGTTTGCGAACGCAGCCGCGGCGGTGCGCCTGTCAGGGGAGGGTCCCGACGCTGTGGGCGACCGCACGGCGATCGAAGCCCGCATGCACACAGTGGGCTGAACCTACGAGGGGTCAATCCAACTGCGCGAGCGCCCGATCGAGCAGCTCGCGCAACTCGGCGGGGGTAAGCGCATCGCTCGCCCCGCAGGCACGCAGCGCGAGCTCGAGACTGCCGCCAACGGGCTCCATCTCCGCGGCCTGCAAGCGGGCGCCGGGCGCGGCACGATGCACGACGGCGGCAAGCGGTTTGACGAACAGCTCACCGGCCTTGAAGACACTGCCGATAAGCCCGACGGGGAAGGAGTCGGCCTGGGCCATCCCCGTGCGCCTAGCGACCTCAGCGACCTGCTCGCCGAGCAGCTCGGCACCGCGTCGGTAGAGCTCACGCGCGACCTCGTCACCTTCCCCCGCGAGCCGCTGGGTTTCGACGGTAAACGCGGCAATCTCGGCCTTGCTGAGCGGCTTTGAGTAGACGAGGGCGGCGGCGGCCTCGACGCTCCCGACCCCGAAGAACTTGACCAAGGCATCACTAAGCGCGGTTTCGGGACCGGAGCCGTCGCGATCGCGTAGCGCCGCGCGGATGGACTCGACACCGAACCAGTAGCCGCTGCCCTCATCGCCGAGCAGATGGCCCCAGCCTCCGACCCGCCAGGAGCTGCCGTCGAAGCCAACGCCGAACACGTTCGAGCCGGTGCCGGAGATCGTGCCGATCCCGGGCTGGGCACCGGTCGCGGTGGCCCAAGCGCCGACTACGTCGTTGACGACGATCCAGTCCTCGTGCCCGGCCCCGCGCACCTGGCGACAGATCGCGTCGGTATCAACGCCCGCGACGGCCAGGACGCCCGCGGCAAGCCCCTCAGCGTCGACGCCCGCTCGCTCGAGCGCCTGCTCGGCGACCCCGACGAGCGTGCCAGCCGCAGCCTGGGGACCGACCGCGTCCTCGTTGCTCGGCCCACCGCGCGCGAGGTGCACCGCGCGGCGCTCGAGGTCGAGCACGGCGGCGAGGGTCTTGGTGGCGCCGCCGTCGAGACCGAGCAAATAGCGACCCAGTGCGCGCGTGCCTGGCTGCGCGAGCTCGGCGGGGAGTTGAACCAAAGGGTCTCGTTGCACGGGCGTGATCCTGTCACGATCCGCGCGGGGTTAGGATCGTGGTGCATGGGCACGGTCGCGATCTTTCCCCGAGTACGGGCGCGCAGCGGCATGTACGAGTCCTTCTACCTGCGGGCGGTCTCGCCACGAGAGCCGGTGGGCGTCTGGATCCGAAACACGGTGCAGAAGCGCCCAGGCGAGCGCGCGCGGGGTTCCGTTTGGTGCACGGTGTTTGACGCTTCGCGAGGGCGACCCTTCCAACACAAGCTGACGAGCGATCGTTTGACGGCGCCTGCCGAGGAGTGGATCGCGGTCGGCGAGACGGACGAGTCAGGAGAAGGTGCCGTGCTGGGAGCACAGGGCGCGCGGGGGTCGTGTGGCGGGGCTTCGTGGTCGCTGCGCATCGAACAGCCCGAGCCCGAACTGCGCCACCTGCCTCGCGAGTGGCTGTATCGCACGCCGCTGCCGCGCACGAAGCTGACGAGTCCCGCGCCGAGCGCGCGCTTCTCAGGCACGGTGCGGCTCCCCGATCGGCCTATGTTTGAGCTGAGGGACTGGCGCGGGATGGTCGGCCATAACTGGGGGGCTGAGCATGCTGAGCGCTGGATCTGGCTGCACGGGATCGACTTCGAGGACGCGCCCGGGGCCTGGCTGGATATGGCGCTGGGACGCGTGAAGCTGGCGGGCCGGATGACCCCGTGGATCGCGAACGGGGCGATCAGCCTCGACGGCCGTAGGCTGCGCCTGGGCGGGCTGGGCGCCCGGGGCCTTCAGGTCAGCGAGGACGCGAGCGGTTGCACGCTGCGGTTGCCGGGCGAGGGGGGTCTTCAACTGAGCGTGCGAGCGTCGGTGCCGGAGGGCACGGCGGCGGGCTGGCGCTACGGCGATCCCGAGGGCGATTCGGGCCACGACGTCGTCAACTGCTCGATCGCGGCGATTGAGTTGGAGCTGACATTGCCCGGCGGCGAAGCCCCGCGCACGCTGCACAGCGCCCATGGCGGGGTATATGAGCTCGGCATGCGCGAGCGCGATCACGGGGTGCCGATCGCACCGTTCGAGGACCGATGAGCGCGCTCTACGAGAAGGGCTTGCACGACGTGGGAAACGGCCTGTACGGCTACTTGCAGCCCGACGGCGGCTGGGGCTGGAGCAATGCGGGCCTGGTTGTGGACGGCGAAGTCTCTCTGCTGATCGACACGCTGTTCGATTTGAACCTGACCGAGGAGATGCTGGGCGCGATGCGACGTGCAGTTCCGGCGGCCGCGCGAATCGACACGGTCGTGAACACGCACGCGAACGGAGACCACTGCTACGGCAACCAGCTCGTGGGCGAAGCGTTGATCGTCGCCTCGAAGCACACGGCGGAAGAGATGAGCGAGCTACCTCCCGCAGCGATGGCCGAGCTGGTGCGGGCCGCCCCGCAAATGGGCGAGCTTGGCGAGTTCTTCCTACGCTGCTTCGGCGCCTTCGACTTCGAGGGGATCGAGCTGACGCTGCCGAAGCAGACGTTTAGCGGCGAGCTATCGCTGCGCGTCGGCGAGCGCGAGCTGCGACTGATTGAGCTGGGCCCAGCTCACACGCGGGGTGACACGATCGTTCACGTCCCCGACAGCGACGTTCTGTTTACCGGTGACATCCTGTTCGCAGGCGCCCACCCGATCGCCTGGGCGGGGCCGGTGTCCAACTGGATCGCTGCCTGCGATCGGATCCTCGCGCTCGCGCCCGAAGTGATCGTTCCGGGCCACGGACCGATCTGCACCATCGAGCAGGTGCGCGAGTTGCGTTCCTACTTCGAGTACCTGTACGAGCAGGCCCGAGCGCTCCACGCCGAGGGGATGAGCCCGCTGCAGGCGGCACGCGCGCTCGCGTTCGACCGCTGGGCCGACTGGAAAGAGGAAGAGCGCCTCGTGGTCAACCTCGCGAACATCTACGCCGAGCTAGACGCGGCGGCCGAGCCTCCGAACCCGCTCGCGGCCTTCCAGCAGATGGCGGAGTTGGCCGCGAGCTGACCGGCAGGCGCCGGCTCGGCGAGTAGGCAGCAGAGACGCGCACTCCTCTGCCCTGATGCATGAGAACGACGAAGGGCGGGGGCGAGACGCTTTCGCGTCCGCCGCCCGCCCTTGCGGTTAGCCGTCCTGATGGGGACTAGCTGAATTCCAGGTTGCCACCGCTGAGGAACACGGGGAAGGAGCCCGTGTACGTCCCGGCACCGCCTTCTTCCCCTTCTTCTTTACCCCATTCTTCGCAGGGTTCGCCTTCAAATTCGTATTTGATCCCTTTGAAGGTGTTGGCGATGTTGATCGAATGCTGGAAGCCGTCGAGGAATTTTTTGTTCGACGTCGGCGTGGCAACGTTCGAGTAAGTCGCCTCCGAGTATTCAGCTTCCGGTTTTTTGATCGCTTTCAGCGGAAGCGTCTGTTCCGGCCAGAGGATGTTGCAGCGTGACTTTTCGTGTTCGCCGGGGAGCACGCCGGTGTAGACCTTGATTTCGGCTTCACCGCCCGCGAGCGTCGCCGAGCCTTCGAATTCTTCGAGTTCCGAGCCGGTTTCCACAAAGCCGTTGGCGTGGTATTCGACCGCCAGCGGGGTGAGGAACCGGGTCGGCACGAAGGCCGGCTTGGTGCCGAATTTGACTTCGTCCGTGCATTTGCCGAACTTCAGCGCCACAGCCAGCGTCGAGGAGGCACCCGCCCCCTGCGCTCCTT
>DATJOE010000025.1:0-3000 GCA_035507305.1 Solirubrobacteraceae bacterium
CTCCGACCACGGCCGTCGTTGGGACGATCTACAGCTTTCAGCCGAGCGGCGCGGATACGGATGGCGACACTCTCACGTATTCCGTACAGAATCTGCCCGTGTGGGCAACCTTCGACGCCTCATCCGGACGGTTGACCGGTACGCCTGCCGACTCGGACGTCGGCGCGACTTTGGCCATCACGATCACCGTGAGCGACGGTCAATCTTCGGCGTCGCTGAATCCGTTCGAGATCCAAGTGAGCGCACCGCCGACGAGTCCGCCACCGCCGAGCGGTCCGACGAACTCGCCCCCCACAATATCCGGGCAACCCGCGACGTCGGTCCATGTGGGATCGAAGTACAGTTTCCAACCTTCTGCCTCAGATCCGGATGGAGACACGCTCTCTTTCTCGATCAAGAACACGCCCTCATGGGCGACGTTCAACGCCGCCAGCGGCCTTCTGAGCGGTACCCCCGGAAGCGCAGCCGTCGGAACCTACAGCGGAATCGAGATCAGCGTGAGCGACGGGCAGAACACCGTATCGCTCCCTGTGTTCAGCATTCAGGTGCTCGCAGCGTCCTCGCCGCCGCCAACGAATTCTGCGCCAACGATCACCGGCACTCCCGGCACACAGGTGCAGGCTGGCCAGACATATTCGTTCACGCCGACCGCCGCCGACAAGGACGGTAATAAGTTGACTTTCAGCATTCAGAACAAGCCGGCGTGGGCCAATTTCAGCACCAGCACAGGGCAACTGAGCGGCACTCCCTCGAGCACAAATGTCGGCTCTGATTCGGGCATCGTCATCAGTGTGAGCGACGGTACGACGAGCGCATCGCTCCCGGCCTTCACAATCAGCGTTACGTCGCCGCCGCCCCCGACTACATCGACCGGAAGCGCGACGCTGAACTGGACTACGCCGGCCCAGAACACCGATGGCTCGGCCCTCACGAACCTCGCCGGATACATCATCGTGTACGGGACGAGTTCGAGTGCACTCACTGAGACAGTGTCAGTCCAAGACCCCTCCGCGACGAGCTATACCATCTCCGGTCTCGCGTCGGGCACGTGGTACTTCGCTCTGGTCACTGTAGCCGCTAGCGGCGAGCAGAGCCCGCCAACTAACTTGGTGAGCACGACGATTCCTTGAGCGGAAGGCAGTCGGGGCGCTGGTCGCCCCTTCGGGCAGATCGCACTTGCGTCCCCAACGGGATTCGAACCCGTGTTACCGCCGTGAAAGGGCGATGTCCTAGGCCTCTAGACGATGGGGACGTGATCGAGTGCGGCAGGGAAGCAGACTGCCCACCGCGAGGCCCTGCCGCGCGGCGCCCCCGCCAAGGAGCCCGAAGGGTACACGGCTCACTAAGGCCAGGCAAATAGGCCGCAGAGCCTCGGTCGCTCCGCCGCAGGCACCGCTTCGGAGTGTGTGCAGACGCCTCAAGAAAGAGGACGGCGTCTGAAGGCGCCGTCCGACGCCGTCGATGCGCTTTGGGTAATGACGCTGCCGCTACGGGTGGACCGCTCGAGGCGCATCCAGCCAGGCCCGCCGGAGGCCTTTGACAGCGCACCGGGGATCCCCGGGGCCGAGGTTGGGGCGGGACTCGCGCGAGCTTCTGGGAAAACTCGTCGCATTGGATTAGCCTGAACAAAACCAAAGACGGGGGCGATCGTGCTGATGCGTGTAGTTGGCCGGTTCCTACTTGCTGGGTGCTTGGTCGCTGCACCTTTTGCAATCCCGTCAGCCGATGCGGAGATTCTCTACGAATCGCAATCGGAGGTCCCGAGCGTTCCGGGCATCGACGGTATCACGGCGGATAAGGCCGCTAGAGCCAACGTCGCGCTGCGTGCGGCCGCAGATGCGATCAGGAGGAAGGATCTCGACACGGCAGAAGCCCAATTCCGCATCGCCACACAGGTCGCGCCGACGGCGCCCAATGGGTTTCTCGGGCTGGCCGAAGTTGCGCGCCGACGTGGTGACAAGGCCGGCGTTGCAAAGAGTCTGAGCGAGGCTCTCAAGGTCGCACCAAGCTCGAGCGATGCGAATGCCGCCTGGGCACGGTACCTCTTGACGCGGGGCGATGTGAGCGGTGCGATCACCCACCTCGACACGGCCATCCGGGCTGACCCGAACCGCGTCGACCTGCTGATCGAGGAGGGCGACCTCCAGGCAAGCGTTCATCACGAGACTGAAGCCGCAACCGACTATCGCGCGGCACTCGCCACCGTTCCAAAGAATGCTGCCCTACATTATGCCCTCGGCAATGCCTTGCTGGCGTCGGGTCAATCGGAAGAGGCCATCGTGGAACTCAAGACCGCGGTCGACCTGGAGCCGAAGAATGTCTTAGGGTGGTCGGCGCTCGGCGCGGCGCACTTGCATGCGGGCCAGCTCGACGCGGCGCTCGCTTCGTTCGATGCCGCCCTGAAAGTCAAGCCTGACTTTCTCGGTGCGGAGATCGGGCGGGGAGATGTGCTTGCGATGCGGGGAAAGATCGGCGAGGCGCGTGCGGCATATGAAGCGGGTGCCAAGATGGCGCCGCTTTCGGACATCGCGTGGTTGCGGCTTGGCGTTCTCGAAGAGCATCAGCATCATCTGGCCGATGCCGAACAGGATTATCGTGCTGCCCGTAGGGCCCGGCCCGGCGATCCCGACACGATAAACAACCTCGCCTATGTCCTGGCGGCCGAGGGACACGATCTCGACGAGGCGCTCGCGCTGGCAAAGCAAGCGACCCGCATCGCCCCAAAGAACCCCAACTACGACGATACGCTCGCCGAGATCTATCGCGCGCGGCACGACTATCCCGACGCAGTGAACACGCTCAAACCCATTGCGCAGGGCAGGCCGATCCTCCTGTACCATCTCGGCCTTGCGTACCGCGACTCGGGGAATAAGGCGAAGGCAGGGCAGGCATTCGATGCGGCGTTGAAGCTCCTGCCCAACTTTCGAGCGGCCAAGGCGGCGCGGGACAGCCTCTCCGGGCCGGCGGACTAATACACCATCCCGCGCTGGCTAACGACCG
>DATJOE010000026.1:0-20982 GCA_035507305.1 Solirubrobacteraceae bacterium
GGCCGCTACGTGCTGCTGCTGAACCCCGACGTGGACATCATCTCCGGCACCCTGGCCGAGCTGATCGACGCACTGGACGCTCGCCCGGGGGTCGGCATCGCCAGCGTGATCCAGCAGGGCTCAGACGAGGAGCTTCAGTACTCGATTCGCCACTACCCCTCGGTGATGCGCACGTTCGGCGAGGCCGTCGCGCTGCCTTGGGCTGGTGCCCGCGAGGAAGAGCGCATGGCCGACCGCTACCGCCAAGAGGGTGACGCCGACTGGCTCGTCGGCGCGTTCCTGCTCGCACGCGCCGAGGTCGTGCAGCAGATCGGCGGGTTGGATGAGCGCTTCTTCCTCTACTCCGAGGAGACCGACTGGTGCTATCGCGCGCGCGCCGCCGGCTGGGAGGTCCGCCACTTGCCGCAGATGCGCGTGACCCACCACACCAAGCCGAGCACGCGGCCCGACCTGGTCGCCCAGCTCAGCTACGCGAAGCTGCTGTTCGCGCGCAAGCACTACCGCGGCGGGCGCAGCGCGGCGATTCGCGCCGCGCTCACGGCCCGGCACCTGCTGCGCGTACTCGGTCTGTCGGCGCGGCCGTGGACGCGTCCCGAGGAGCGGCTGGCAGCGGAGCGGCACGCGCTGGCGGTTATCGCCGGCGTCGCTCCCCCTCCATTCGGCTAGCCCCGCAGCCGATAACGGTCTGGAGATGAACGCCGCAAGCGCTTACAACCTGCTGCGCGAAACGCGCGACCGCGTTTTCTCGCTGGCGATGCGTTCCTCCTTCGCGAGCTTGGGTGCCCGTAGCCGCCTATCGCTGCCGGTGCAACTCGTGGGCAGCAAGCGGATCACGATCGGCAGCCGCGTGTATTTTGGCCCCGGCTGCTGGCTGTTGACCCACGAGCCTGAGGGACGACTTGAGGTCGGCGATGACACCTCGATTGCCGGCTACTGCGTGCTCTCGGCCGCGGTCAGCGTGCGCATCGGTCGTAGCGTCCTATTCGCGCGCAACGTTTACATCGCCGACCACCGGCACGGGTTCGAGCTAGAGGACGTGCCGATCATCGACCAGCCGCTGCAAGACATCCGCCCCGTGGTCGTCGAAGATGGCGCGTGGCTAGGTCAGAACGTCGTGCTGCTGCCCGGCGTGACCGTCGGACGTGGCGCGGTCATCGGCGCGAACTCGGTCATACGGGAGGATGTGCCACCGCGGTCGGTTGTGGCTGGGGCGCCGGGGCGGCTGGTTCGCCGCCTTTCCGAGCACTGAGCATCCGTGCCAGGCCGCTCGGCAGCGGCAGCACGCGCGCCGCGAGACCCGTGAGGTCGTTCCACGTCGCCCGCGAGACCAGTCGCAGCGTCAGGCAGTAGGCGAGGAGCCCCGCGCTGCCCGCGACTGCAAGCGTCGGCGCAGCGCCGATCGCAGGGTCCAACAGCCGACGCAGCGGTTCATCGATCGCAGCCAGCGCTAGGCAACCCGCGATCGCAGGGCCCAGCTCGGGCACGAGTCGGGCGACTGAGATTCCGACCTCGCGCTGGAGCATAAAGCGGTAGACGCCGAGCAGGATCGCCAAGTACGCGACGACCACGGCGATCGCGATCGTGATCAGCCCTTGCTGGGCGACCGCCGCGACGATCGCCGCGTAGCCGAGCAGCATCGCGACGTTGAATTTGAGCAGCCGCCGCGGCTGACCGACCGCGAGCATCACCTGCGGATAGCCCGTGAGCACCGCTGCGACCATCCCCGCGACCGCGAGGATCTGCGCAGGACGAACCGCGGGGATCCACTCGCCGCCGAGCACGAAGGGGATAAGCACCGGGCCAAGCACGATCAGCGAGGCGAGCAAGGGGAAGATCACCGCGGCGTGCACGCGCGCCGCGCGCTCGTGCAGCTCACGGATCTCCTCGCGGCCCTCGGTGCGCGAGTAGACCGGGAACGCGAGCTGCATCATCACGCTGCTTAGCTTGTCTTGGTAGACGACGCCGAGATTGAACGCGCGCCAGTAGATCCCGACCTGCGCGGCGGGCAGTTGCGCCGCGAGGATCGCGTAGTCCACATTGCGAAACATCACGTCGACCAGACCCGCGAGCGCCGCGGCCAGTCCGAAGCCGCCGATTTCACGCTGTGAGCGTCCGTGCCAGCCCGGCAGCGGCGGGGGCGCCGCGACCAGCAGCAACAACGAGGTCAGCAGCACCTGCGCGAGCGCTCCGATCACAATCGCCGTAGCGCCCAGCCCTAGCCCGATCGCGAGTACTACCGGCACGATGTTGCCGAGGATCGTCGCGCGCATGTCGATCAGGCTCATCCGCCTGAAGTCCAGGCGTCGCCACAGCGTGGCGCGTGAGACCGTGCCCAGCGACGCGAAGAAAAACACGGGCGAGACCAGCGCGATCAGTTCCGCGGTCCTCGCGCCGAACACCGGGCGCCATACGAGCGGCACGAGCCCGAGTACAAGCAAGCTGAGGACCAGCCCACCGAGCAGGCTCATCATCATTGCCACCCGCCTGTGAGTCTCATCCACCGAGTCACGCTGCACCAGCGCGGAGGCGAAACCCTCGAACGTGAGGATGCCCGCGAGCGGCACGAAGATCACCGCGACCGCGGCGTGGCCGAAGTCGGCCGGGGACACGTGCCGAGCGAGCAGGACGATGCAACCAAGCGCGAGCACTTCGCTCACCGCGCGCGTGAGCATCACCCAACGGACGCCGCTGATCGTGGCCTCTTTGAAGGAGTTTTGCGGCATGGGCGTTCCCTAAACAACGGGTATGCAGAGGCGAGGCTTGCAGGCAGGCCACAGTCCGCCCATGGTCCGCGTGACGCTCGGGCTGGTTCGGGCTGCTCGGGACTCGCCCGAGGCTCGCGCCGCCAGAAGTTTGTGCCGGTCGCGACCGTTGAGAAGTTATGAAGGGCGCGGACGTCGTCTTCACGTACTCCTACGTGAGCTGGCAGGCCGCGGCGGAACGCGGGTGGTTCATGCCCGAGGACCGCCTCGCGAAGGCGCTCGTCTCACACGAGCGTGTCGAGCGCCTGTTGATTTCCGATTTGATGCGCAGCCTGCCCGTGAAGCTGCTGCGCGACGGCGTGTCTGCGCTGCGAAGCGACCGCTACCCCTTCCCGACCAGCACCTCGCGCCAGCTGCTGCGCCCGGTGCGCCTGCGGCGCGAGTACCCCACCTCAATCGCCGGGGTGCGCCGCGCCTGCGCGGCCTACGACCGCGTGCTCGAGCGCCGCGCCCGGCGGATGGGCATGCGCGAACCGGTGCTGATCACCGCAAACCCGCTGATGGCCGGTTTCGCCGAGTTCGCGTGGGCCGGCTCGGTCACCTACTTCGCCCACGACGACTGGCTCGCCTACCCGCTGCACGAACGTTGGTGGCCGGCCTACGAGGCAAGCTTCGCCCAGGTGCGTGCCAGGGGCCGGCGGGTCTGCGCCGTCTCGCAGGCGGCGCTGGAGCGGATCGCGCCGAGCGGATCGAGCGCGGTCGTGCCCAACGGACTCGACCCCACCGAGTGGGAGGGTCCGGCGCCCCCTCCGCCGAGCTGGGCACCCCGAGCGCGACGACCGCTGCTGCTCTACGTCGGCTCGCTCGACTCCCGCCTGGACGTGCCTGCACTGGCGAGACTCGCGCGAGAGCTGCCTGAGTCGGAGATCGCGCTGGTGGGGCCGTTGCTCGACGATCCGCACCTCGCACCGCTGCGCGGGCAAGCCAACGTGAAGATCCACCCGGCGCTCGCGCGCGAGCAGGTGGCGGGCCTGATCCGCAGCGCTGACGTCGGTCTCGTCCCACACGTCGACTCTGCGCTCACCCGGGCGATGAGCCCGCTGAAGCTGTACGAGTACTTGGCGGGCGGGCTGCCCGTCGTGGCCGGCGACCTGCAGCCGATGCGCGGCGTTGACCCCGGCGTCGTGCTGGTCGAGCCCGGCGGTGATTTCGCGGGGGGCGTACGCCAGGCGCTGGCCCGCGGTCGCGCCTCCGAGGACGCGCGCCGAGCGTTTATCGCTGAGCACTCCTGGGCCTCGCGGCAGGAGACCCTGCTCGACCTGGCGCTGGCCTAGCGTCCTGGCAGCAGCGACGAGCGCCAGCGGACAGGCACGGCCGACGTCAGCCGGTAGTTCAGCGACCCGCCGTTTGAGTCATCGCGGTAGGGCAGCGACCTGCCGTGCAAGCTCACGTCGCTACGCGAGCACGCGCCGTTGCGCCACAGGTTTTTGCGCCAGACAATCCCACGCAGCGAGCACCCCGCGTAGGGCAGCACTCCGACGTTGCCGACCAGCTCGAAGTGCTTGAACAACGGGTTTATGCCGTTGTCGTCCAGCGAGATGATGTAGTTGAAGCGGTTGTCCTTCACCAGCACGTCTGAGCTGATCGAGGAGAAACCGATCACTGTGCCGTTCTGCACTGCGTCGGTGCCGACGGGCATCGCCATCCAGTTCCCGACGAAGCGCAAGCCGGATATCGGGCCGCTGTTGGCTTGCACGAATACGTCGTAGACGGAGTTGCCGTAGAAGCGGGAGTGGGTCACGCTGACTTCGCGCCCCGCAAAGATCGCTAGCCCCTCGATGTGGCAGTTCGTGAGGTCATAGGACTGCACGTCGTGGATCACGACGGATTCGATCGCGATGTGCGTCGGCACGACACCCGTGATGTCGCGGATGCTGTTGTTCGTGCCGCCGTACGGTCCGCCGCACGCGCTCGCCGGGCCCCAGGAGCCCCCCTTCACCGTGACGTTGGTCGCCGAGTCGATCTGGAAGTTCCGCCCGCGCAGGTGTGCGAGCGTCACGTCGGTTGGATTAATGCGCCCCGACGTCTGGTCGTAGTTGCCGATGATCACGTCCTGGACCGTCAAGTGCGCGAGGCCGACGTGCGAGCCGAACACCTCGATCCTGCCTGTGAAGCGCACGGAGGCGCCGGGCGCGGGAAGGAACGTGACCTGTCCGTGCCGACCCGCGACCTCCCTTGGTTCGCCCGCGTCCGGCCCGCCGATCGTCTGCGCGGGGTATTCGCCCGCGGCAATCAGCACGACGTCGCCGGGTGCCGCCTTGCGGTATGCGCCCCCGAGCGAGGCACAGGGCGCGGCAGCGCTCGTGCAGTCCGCCGCGTCGCTGCCGCTAGGGGAGACGTAGAACGTGACCGAGGCAAACTTGCGCTCCAGCGCCGAGCCGGTCGTCCCGGTGAGGCCCGACACGACCAGCACCACTCCCGCGAGCACCGCGAGGCAGGCGCCGACCAACGCCGTTACGCGTGCCCTAGGCATCCGCCGCGCCGACGCGCGAGGCCGTCGGAGTCGAGGCGCGTTGCGCGCGGCGGCGCGGACCCCTCACCTGCAGCTCGCGCGCGGCGAAGTAAGAGCCCAGCACGAACACGAGCGCACCGAGCTGCGCGCCGATGCCCTCCCACGTCGGATAAACCCCGAGCCACATGCTCCAGTCGATCGACACGTCGAAGCTCGTCGTGGTCGTCGGCAGCCAGCCGATGCCCTGCATGTTGTGGACGGTCGTGCCGACCATCACCGCGAGCACAAGCGCGATCAGCACCCCGGTCAAGATAAGCATTCGCTTGAAGGGCAGCTTGCGCTGCACCTTGAACGTGATCACGCCGACGATCAATGTCGCGCCCAAGCCAATCCCCGCGCCGAGCGCCGCCGCGCCGAGGCCCGCGCTCGTTTGCAGCGCCTGCAAGAACAGCACGGTCTCAAGACCCTCGCGGTAGACGCTCGACAGGCCGAGCAGCACGAGACCGAGCACCTGGCCGGAGAGGAACCCGACGCGGTCGAATCGCTCGATCGCCTTGCGCCGGCGGTTGAAGCGCGAGATCCACTCACTCCAGTACACGCGGTGAAAGAACCAGTTCGTGATCAGCAGCAGCACTGCGATCGCGATCAGGCCCGTGACCGCCTGGAGCTTCAGCCCGCCGTCGCCGAGCATGTGCAGCAGCACCTGCGCGACGATCCATGTGAGTGCCGTCACGAGAACCCCGGCGAGCGCCCCAATCAGGACCGGACGGCGCAAGTGCCTCCTGGCGCCGACGAACGAGGCGGTGATCGCCGCGAGGATCAGGATCGCCTCCAACCCCTCGCGGAAGACGATGATCGCGCCGTTGGCGACGATCGTCGCGTGGCTGACCGTCACGAGCCCGAGCACTTGTTCGGCCACACCCACGTCGGCCCGTACTCCTTCGATGGCGTGCGCGACGCGCGCGGGGCGGGCGCCCTCGAGGACGAGTTCGTTCACCGACGGCGATCCGGCGCCACCGAGCAGCAGCCCGCTCGTGATCTGCGCGTCCAGTGCGGGGTCCTCGGCGAGCAGGCGCTTGCCCGGCCCAGCCGCGTACAGCGCGTAGGCGCGCAGTACATCACTGTCGACAGGCACGTCCCCGAGATGGCCCGTCTGGCTCGTCCGGGCGTTCGAGAGCACGCGCGCGAGCGCCGGTTCGATCTGTCGGTGAAGCTCTGCGGGCCAAGCTGGAGGATGCAGAGCACGGGCGAGCTCGGTCCGGGCTCGCGTCGCCAGGTCGCTCACTTCGAAGCCAAGCGGCCAGGGCTGGAAGCGTTCATTGGTCGAGCGCAGCGACCTGGTCAAGCTCTCAAGCGCGGCCAGCGCGCGCGCACCGGCCGACGGGTCGCTCGCGGCGAGCGCTCCGCTCGCTTGGCGCACCCGCTGCTCCACGGCTCGGGCCAGCAGCCTCACGGGCGCGGCCAGCTTTGTGTCGTGCAGCGGGTGGGCGTTTTCGTAGCGGCTCGGCAGCAGCGCGAGCAGCATGTCGAGCGTCTGCGCTTCAGTGGGCGTGATCGCGGGGGGCGTGGAGGCGGCGGCAGGCGAGCCGGCGGGCGAGGAGGCAGCGCTGGTGGCCGAAGCGGCCACAGCGGGACCCGGCAGGACGAGCAGCAGCGTGAGCAGCGCCATCGACAGGCACGTGCTCAGCACACGCACGACGCGCGGAAATGCTCGAGGTGATGCTATTTCGCCAAAGCTCATGTTAGGGTACCCTAATTAATTCACACCCTAACCCTCTACTAAGGGTTTAGATCTAGGGTGCCGATACGTCCTTCTACCCAACGGATCGGGGAGCTGCCGCTTTGCGTCTTTACGGGAAACTCGACGGCTGTACGACATTCAGGCCTGGCGCCGCAATCGCGGGCATCGCGACGCTTGCTGTCGCGCTTTCACTGAGCAGTTGCGGCGGCAGCGGAAGCGGCGGCTCACACAAGCTCAGCTTCACGCTCACTAACCAGGGCTGCGTGCCCAACGATGCGAGCGTTCCAGCCGGTCCGGTGACTATCTCGGTCAGCAACGGCGGGGCCCGCTTCGTCACCGAGCTCGAGCTGCAAAACGAGCAGGAAATCATCATCGGCGAGCGCGAGAACATCCTCCCCGGGCTCTCCGGCTCCTTCTCTCTCGACCTGCAGCCAGGCAAGTACATCGTCAATTGCCCGAGCGGCAACACGACGCGGGGCCAGCTGCTCGTAACGGGCAAGCCCTACCGCGTGCACACGACCTCCGAAGTCGCGCTCAAGACCGCCGTTCTGCAGTACCGCACCTACGTCTCTGAACAGCTCACCCAGCTGCTGGACGGCACGCGCCGCTTCGTCGCTGCGATCGAGCAGGGAAATCTCGCGGAGGCAAAGCGCCTGTACGGCCCGGTCCGCCGCCACTACGAGATCATCGAGCCAGTCGCCAGCAGCTTCCCCGGACTGGACTCGGAGATCGACGCGCGGATCGACTCCCCTACGGTCGCGGGCGACGTGAGCAAGTGGACCGGCTTCCATCGCATCGAGCAGGCGATGTGGGCCAAGAACACGCTCCAGGGCACTAGCAAGTACGCAACGCAGCTGCTCGAAAACGTCGAGACGCTCCACCAGAAGGTCCCCACCCTGCCGCTCGTGGCCACGCAGATGATCAACGGCTCCGTCCAGCTGCTCAACGAGATCACGAATGTCAAGATCACCGGCGAAGAGGACCGCTACTCGCACACGGATCTCTCGGACTTCCAGGGGAACCTGACCGGAGCGCGCAAGGCCTTCCAGTTCGTGCGCGTGCCGCTCGAACAGCACGGCGGGGACAAAGCGCTCTACGACAAGATCGAAGGGCAGCTTCAGGCCGTCCAGGACGAGCTGAACGCCTACCGACGCGACACGCCGCTGGGCTTCGCACTGTATGGCGCGCTGTCACCGGCCGATAAGCGCAAGATCGCCCAGCAGGTCGGCGAAGCGGCGCAGGACCTCTCGAACATCGCCCAGAAGCTCTCGCTCGGGTAGCTCCCGAGCACGGCCCGCTCGTCCGTCGCCTCGGTAGCTCCAAGCGCGGGCTCGGCGGCACCCGGCCAGCCGCGTAGCGCCGGGCTGCCGTGACTTCTAAAAAATTCCCAATTCCGCAAAAGCACGGGGCGATCCGGCCCGTTGTCTGATCGTGCTCATAAATATCGCTCTGCCCAAAACCCCGAAGGCGCAGGCCATCTGCGGCCTCCTTGCCCTGCTCGTCACGACCTGCGCGCTGCTGCTCGCCGGGTCCGCCACGGCGAACGCGGCCACCTGCCCCAACTCCAACCCGATCGTCAACGAGAACAACTGCATGGGCGAAGGCACCGAAGAAAACGAGTTGGCGATCGAAAACTACTCCGAAGACATCAACGGCTTCACGCCGCAGTCGAGCTACAGCCTCGGCGAAAACGTGCCGCTGAAGATCGGTACCGACGAGGGCTCCTTCCCGGCGACGAACGTCAACATCAGCGTCTACCGGATCGGCTACTACGGCGGCAAGGGCGCGCGCCTGATCCCGGGCGCCGGCGCGAATAACGTCAAAGTCAACAACACCTTCGAATGCAACCCGGAGAACACGACCACCGGGGAACTGAGCTGCTCCAACTGGAACGTGAGCTACACGATCCCCGGCAAATCGCTGCCGATCTCGGGGATCTACGAGGCGGTCTTCACCGACGTCGCCGACGGCGGCATCGAGAACTACGTGATCTTCCCCGTGCGCAACGAATCGCGCGCCTCGGAAATCCTCTACGTCCTGCCCGACGCCGACTACCAGGCCTACAACCTGTGGGGCTGCAAGTCGCTGTACTTCGACGAATGCGGCGGCGCCAACACGATCGCCGGCGACCCGCGCGCGGTCGCGGTGTCCTTCGACCGACCCACCGCACACGGCGACAACGAAGACAACCACTTCTTCGGGCCCGACTACAACACGGTGTTCTGGCTGGAGCAGCAGGGCTACGACGTCACCTACACGGACGACATCCAGACCGACTCCAACCTGCCCTCACTGCTGAACCACAAGATCGACCTCGTCTCCGGGCACAGCGAGTACTGGTCCTACAACTCGTTCAACAACTTCAAGAAAGCGCGAGACGCGGGTGTGAACATCGTCTCGCTCAGCGCGAACACCGCCTACTGGCAGACGCGCTACGAAAACAACCACCGCACGCTGATCTGTTACAAGACGATCCAGGGTACGACCAGCGGCAACCCGGGCGGCACGCCCAACGATCCCGCCTCGATCGGCCCGAATGGCGAACCGCGTCCTGAATTCGCGACGACGACGCGCCGCGATCCCGGCGCGCCGGCGGGCGACCCCAACGCTCCTCCGGGCGGGCGCATCGGCCCGAACGAACCGGAGAACTCCCTGTGGGGCGTGATGTACGTCGGCGACAACGACGACAACCCCTTCAAACTGGAAATCCCCGCGGGTAACGCGAACGGCGAATTCGGGACCAACCGCTTCTGGCGCAACGCCGAAATCAACCACACCCAGAAGACCACGATGGAAGAACCGTTCGTCGGCTGGGAGTGGGACCAGATCCCGACGGTCCCCGGCTATCTCGCACAGGAGCCCGCGGGCGTCAAGCAGCTCACGCTGACCGACGTCACGAACTCGGGCGACTCCTGGCTGCAGGATGCCGGCCGCGCGCGCGCCTCGACTGCGCCGCCCGGCACCCCGAGCAACGTGAGCGCGGTCGAGTACCGCGCTCCGAGCGGCGCGCTCGTCTTCTCCTCGGGCTCGATGGAGTGGAGCCTCGCGTTCGACGTGCAACAGCCGATCGACCAGGCCACGTACAACATCATCGCCGACATGGGCGTGCAGCCAGCGACGCCCGCCGAAGACATCACGACGGAATCGCCGAGCGCGCTGAAACCGCCGTGGCCTTCCTTCACCGCGACGCCCGCCTCGATCCTGATCGGCGAATCGGTCTCGTTCAACGCCTCGGCCACGAAATCGCCGAACGGCTCGATCACCGATTACAAGTGGGACTTCGACAACAGCGGCAAATTCGCCACGGACACCGGCTCGAGCTCCTCGACCACGCACGTCTTCAACCAGCCCGGCACCTATCGCGTGCTGCTGAAGGTGACCGACGCGAAAGGACAAACCGAAACCACCGAGCGCACGGTCAACGTCGAAAACACCGCGACGGCCAAGCTCAGCGCTTCGATGAACCCGGTCGGCGTCGGTCAGAAAGACACGCTCAGCGGCGTGGGCTCGAGCGCGCTGAACGGCACGATCGTCGACTACAAGTGGGACCTCGACGGCAACGGCACGTATGAGACCGACACGGGCACAACGCCGACCGTCAGCAAGACCTTCGCGAGCGCCGGCACGGCGACCGTCGGCCTGCAGGTCACCGACAGCCACGGAGCGACCGCGACCGCGACGCTGCCGATCCGCGTGATCACGCAAGCCGTGAGCAGCTACGGCGACTCCGTTAGCGCGGTTCCCTCGCTGCTGCACTACTACCGCCTGGACGAGCCTTCGGGCACGACGATCGCCGACAGCGCGGGCCACAGCAACGGCAACCTCACGAACGTCACGCTCGGCGTGCCGGGCGCCGTCAACGGCGACAGCGACACGGCTGCGCTGTTCCCCGGCACCGGCGACGCATTCGAGGGCGTGCCGTCCTCCTTCGGCGAAGTGCCGATGGACCTCTCCGGCCAGCAGTCGATCACCGTGGAGTTCTGGCTGAAGTGGGAAGCGTATGGCAACAACGACGCGCTCGCGATGGAGTTCACGCCCAACTACAACGAAAACACGGGCGGCTTCATCGTCGACCCGAACGCGCCCGAGTTCGGCGGCACGTTCGGCGTCGGGCTCGGCTCCGGCGGCAGCCGCAACAGCGTGTTCTTCGCGCGACCCAGCGCCAAAGTCTGGCACCACTACGCCTTCGTCCTGAACACCGAAGCGGCCGCTGAATCGCAGATCAAGCCGTACGTCGACGGCCAGCCGATCAGCTTCCAGAAGGAGAGCAGCGGCACCGGCGCGGGCTCGTTCGCCAACTCCAAGCTGTTCTTGATGTCGCGCGCCGGCACCTCGCTGTTCGGCACCGGCTCGCTGGACGAGCTCGCGATCTACGGTGGCGGCCTCAGCGAAGCGACGATCCAGGAACAGTTCAACTCCAACGGACCGGAGCTGCGGCCCGTCGCCTCAATCGCCGCGTCCCCCACGCTGCCGCACGTCGGCGACACCGTCACGCTCGACGGCTCGGGCTCGCACTATGCCAACGGCACGATCACGAAGTACGAATGGGATTTGAACGGCGACGGCACGTACGAGACGAACACGGGCGCGACGTCCAAAGCAACGACCTCGTTCTCGACATCGGGGACGCACACCGTCGGCCTGCGCGTGACCGACAGCGACGGCGCGACCGGGACGACGACCAAGCAGATCTCGGTCGGCTCGTTCCCGCCCGTCGTCAGCGTGACCGCCTCGCCGAACCCGGCGCTGACCGGAACGCAAGTGACCTTCGACGCCTCCGGCTCGACCGACCAGGGCGCGATCACCGACTACAAGTGGGACCTCGACAACAGCGGCAACTTCGCGACCGACACGGGCTCCACGCCGAAAGTGAGCACCGCTTTCCAGACCGCGGGCACCCACACCGTAGGCGTGCGCGTGACCGACAGCCAGGGGCTCTCGAGCACCAAGACGGTCGACGTCAGCGTGCTCGAACAGGGCATCAGCGACTACGAGGACGCCGTACAGAACACGCAGGGCCTGATCGACTACTACAAGCTCGGCGAGCCGAGCGGCCCGACGATCGCCGACAGCGTGGGCTCCAGCAACGGCACGATCAACGGTGGGACATTCGGTCTCCCTGGAGCGGTCGCCGAAGACCCAACCACGTCGATCGGCTTCAACGGCTCGAGCGACTACGGCTCGATCCCGCTCAACCTGTCGAACACGAACAAGCTGACGATCGAGTTCTGGCTGAAGTGGAACGCCTACGCGAACAATGACGCGCTCGCGATGGAGTTCACGCCGAACTTCAACGCGAACGCGGGCGGCTTCCTGGTCGACCCGAACGCACCGCAGTTCGGCGGCACGTTCGGCATCGCCCTGGGCGGCATCGAAAACCGCAACAGCGTCTTCTTCCAGCGCCCGAGCGCCGGCGTGTGGCACCACTACGCGATCGTGATCGACACCACCGCATCCGCGGGCAAAGTGATCACGCCGTACGTCGACGGCCAGCCGGTGAGCTTCCAGCAAGACGGCGCGGGCACGGGTCAGGGCACATTCGCCAACTCGACGCTGTACCTGATGTCGCGCGGCGGCGAAGCGCTGTTCGGCGCCGGCTCGCTCGACCAGCTCGCGATCTACAACCAGCCCCTGAGCTCCGGCGCGATCGTGCAGCACTTCAACTCTCACGGCACGGTGAAACCGCCGACTGCCGCGTTCACGATCTCCCAGAACCCGGTTCGTCCCGGCCAGAACGTGACGTTCAACGCGTCGGGTTCGAGCACGCCCTCGGGCCAGATCACCGACTACCGCTGGGACCTCAACGGCGACGGCATCTATGAGACCGACACGGGCACGAACCCGACGCTGACGACGAGCCTCGCCAACGCGGGCGAATACAACATCGGCCTGCGCGTGGCGACCAGCGGCGGCGCGACGGCGACCGCGACGCACGCGCTGACTGTCGGCAACCTCCCGCCGGTCGTCAAAGCGACCGCGACGCCCAACACGGTGAACGTCGGCCAGAACGTGACGATCGACGCCTCGGCCTCAACCGATCAGGGCGCGATCACCGACTACAAGTGGGACCTCGACAACGACGGCACGTATGAGACCGACACGGGCTCGACGGCCAAAGTCACGACGAGCTTCCAGACGGCCGGGGCGCACACGGTCGGCATCGAAGCCACGGACGACCACGGTCTCAGCTCGCACACGACGATCGTGGTCAACGTGCTCGAAAGCTCGCCGACCACGTACGCGGAAGCGGTTCAGAAAGCGCCTGGCCTGCTCCACTACTACAGGATGGGCGAGGGCAAAGGCCCGTCGATCGCCGACAGCAAGGGCACGAGCAACGGCACGATCAGCGGCGGGACGTTCGGCCTGCCCGGCGCGGTCCAGCGTCAGACGGCCGTCGGCTTCAACGGCACGAGCGACTCGGGCTCGGTCCCGCTCGATCTATCGGGCAGCAACCAGATCACCGTCGAGTTCTGGCTGAAGTGGAACCACTACGCCAACGACGACGCGCTCGCGATGGAGTTCACGCCGAACTTCAACTCGAACGCGGGCGGTTTCCTGGTGGACCCGAACGCCGGTGAGTTCGGCGGCACGTTCGGCGTCTCGATCGGGACCCCCGAATCGCGCAACAGCGTGTTCTTCGCCCGTCCCAGCGCCGGCGCCTGGCACCACTACGCGCTCGTGATCGACACCG
Source organism: Solirubrobacteraceae bacterium (assembly GCA_035507305.1). GTDB lineage: Bacteria > Actinomycetota > Thermoleophilia > Solirubrobacterales > Solirubrobacteraceae > Palsa-744. The sequence continues at coordinate 13,647 of DATJOE010000026.1, forward strand.
CCGCACCCGCGGCATCGGAGATCACGCCGTACGTGGACGGCCAGCTGGTCAGCTACCAGAAGGAGAGCAGCGAACCCGGTGCGGGATCCTTCGCAAACTCGACGCTGTACCTGATGTCACGCGCGGGCAGCTCGCTGTTCGGCTCGGGGGCACTGGATGAACTGGCGATCTACAACCAAGCGCTGAGCGCCCCGACGGTGTTCAGTCAGTACCACTCGACCGACGTCAACCTCTCGCTGGTGCCGTCCTTCACGGTCAGCCCGGCACAGGTGTTCGCCGGCCAGAACGTGACCCTGAACGCCTCGGGCTCGACTGACTCACACGGCACGATCACCGACTACAAGTGGGACATCGACGGCAGCGGCAACTACGCGATCGACACTGGGACCACCCCCACGCTGACCGGCGCGGCACCCGCCGCGGGCACCTACGTGGTCGGACTGCAGACGACCGACAGCGAAGGGATCGTGGCACGCACCACGCAGATCGTCACGGTCACGCTGGCGCCGCCGAGCAAACCGGTGCTGACGCTGTCCGCAGCGACCGGCAGCACGTTCGTCTCGGGCACCACCGCCTACACCAACCCGCAGAGCGGCAAGTCGGGCGGCTTCAAGGTGAGCGCGAGCACGAGCGACTCCTTCTCGGGTGTCAAGAACGTCACGTTCCCGACGCTGACCGGCTTCACCGCCGGCGGCGGCGTAGACACCGCCACCCCGTATGAAACGACCTACTCCTGGTCGGGCACGGGCGCCACGGCCTCCGGCCCGCAGACGGTGACCGCGACCAACAACGGCAACGTCAGCTCGAGCTCTGAATTCTCGGTCGTGCCCGACACGACGGCGCCCGCGAACGGCGCGCTGACCGTCAACGGCACCGCGGCCAGCGCGGCCGGCTCGAGCAGCTACAACCTCACGGGCGGCTACCCGATCGCGACCCGCACCGATTACACCGAGGCCCAGTCGCCGTCGCAGTCCGGCCTGAAATCCAGCACGCTCACGCTGGCCACGGCGACGCTGTCGAACAACGTCTGCGGCACGTTCGGCACGCCAAGCACGATCACGGGCGCCCCGGCGCAAAGCGAGCCCGCGGGCTGCTACCGCTACACGCTTACCGGGCTGGACAACGTCGGCAACCAGGCTTCGATCTCCACGACGGTGATCGTCGATAACTCGGCACCGACGACGCCCGCGCTGACGTTCAGCGGTCTGTCGGGCAATGTCTTCCAGAAGACCTCGACCAACGCGATCTACTTCCGCCCGGCCGCGGGTGGCGCCTTCACCGTGACGGCCGCCTCCACGGACACGCAGACCGGGATCAGGGAATACAAGTTCAGCTCGCTGGCAAGCAATGGCTTCACCGAATCGCTGAGCGGCGGCAAAATGTCCTACACGTTCGGCGCGACCGCCACACAGCCGGCTGCCGCACCGACGATCGCGGCGATCAGCAACGCGGGCGCAACCTCGGCTACCGCGACGTACAGCCTGATCGCCGACACGACCGGGCCGACCGGTGGCGCGCTGACCGTCAACAACGTCGCGGGCACGGCGACGGGCAGCACGAGCTACAACAGCTCGGGCAGCTTCTCGATCGGCAAACGCACCGACTTCAACAACGACACAGGCTCCGGCTTCATCTCCTCGACGCTGACGCGCCAGAGCGCGACGCTCAGCAACGGCGCCTGCGGCACGTTCGGCGCGGCAACGACGATCACCGGCAACCCCAACCAGACCAACCTGGCCGCGGGCTGCTACCGCTACACGCTGACGGGCCTTGACCGCGTGGGCAACGCGGCGCTGCTCGTGACGACGGTCGAGGTCGACAAAACCAACCCGACCGCCACGCTGAGCGCGCCCGCGCGCACGAGTGGAGCCGTGCCGCTGACCTTCAGCGCCACCGACGCCGGCTCGGGCGTGGACACGACGAGCAGCCAGCTGCGGCGTGCGAGCAGCACCTACACGTCCTCGAACGACTCGTGCGGCTCGTTCTTCTTCTTCAGCAACCTCGGCAACGAAGGAGTCGCCTCGCCGTTCAGCGACACCAGCGTGAGCAGCGGCAAATGCTACGAGTACGAGTACGAAGTGTCCGACAAGGCGGGCAACTCGACCACCTCGTCGGCGGTCACCGTGCGGGTCGACAACACCAAACCGACCCTGAGTGGGATCAGTGACACGACGGCCGGCAGCAGCGCGGGCAAACCGCAGGTCAACGACGTGCTGACGCTGACATTTAGCGACGCGCTAGAAGCGGCGAGCATCCCGGCCAGTGTGACGCTGACCTACAGCCGCCCGACCAGCGGCTCGACGACAGTCACGATCAGCGGGATCAGCGGCAACGCTTGGAGCACGGGCGACAGCAGCGTGAGCGGGAAGTACATCAGCGCCACGGGCGCGTCCGCGAGCGCGACCGCAAAAACGACGGTCAGTGGCGCTACGGTGAAACTGACGATCACGGCGATCAACGACCCGAGCAACCGCTTCAGCTCGGGCGGGCCGGCGACCGTCAGCGGCACCCTGGCGCCGACGATCAAGGACCTGTTCGGCAACACGGCGAGCACGAACACGTTCTCGTTCGGCAACGTCCGACTGTTCTAGGCGACGCCCGCGAGAATCGCGCTCTCCCAGACGTTTTTCTGGCATGAGCACACAGACGCTGACACTGGGCGCCGAGACGCTCGCGGCCGAGGCCACGGTGGCCGCGGTCGAGCCCGCGGGCGCTGAGACCAACGCGCGCAAGGCGCGCGCGGGCATGGCGATGTCGCTGGCGACGTTCGCGATGGCCGCGGCCTCGGGGATCCAGGCGATCCTCTACCTGGGCCGCTTCGGCACCAACGCGCGGACCGACGGGTTCTTCGTCGCGTTCGCCCTTTACTCGACCTTCGGCGTGTTCAGCCAGAGCCTGCGCGTCACCTCGGTGCCGCTGCTGGTCGAACCCGGGGCGCGGCTCAGCTTCCGCCGCTTCGCGACCGTGCTGGCCTGCGTGGCCGGCATCGTGCTCGTGCTGACCATTCCCCTCGCGGTGCCGCTCGCGGCCGTGCTCGCGCCGGGCCTCAGCCACGCGGGGCGCTCGGTGACCGCGCACGCGCTGCCGGTGCTGGGCGTGGCGATGGCGCTCCAGCTGTGGGCCTCGGGCGGCGCGACGCTGCTGGCGATCCGCGACCGCTTCCTGACGATCGCGGGCGCCTACATCTCAGGCGCGCTCGCCGGGCTGGTCACGTTCCTCGCCCTGATGGGCAGCGCGGGCGTGCAGACGCTCGGCTGGTCGATGTTCGCGATGTCGGTCGTCACGTGCGGGTGGATGCTCGTGGGCGTTCGGCGCTCGGGCGGCCTGAAGGGCGGCGCGGTGACGCGCACGAATCAGGCGCGCAACGTGCTCGCGGGCCTCGCGCGCGACGGCGTGTTGGTGCTTGGGCGCACGGCGATCTACCTCGCGTTCAACGTGCTGTTCGTGATCACGCTCGCGTTCGCGAGCCACGCGGCTTCCGGCGGCACGACCGTCCTCTCCTACGCCTATCTGTTCGCGAGCTATCTCGTCGCGGGCACGGGAATGGCGTTGGGCATGTCGAGCATCCCCGACATGACGCGCGAGGCGCGCGCGCAGCGTCGCGCGGTCGTGGCGGCCACGGTGCCGCGCGGCTTTCGCTACGCGATGCTGATCGTCGCCCCGGCGATGGGTGTGCTGATCGTGTGCGGCGCGCCGCTCGTGCACGACATTCTTCCTCACAGCCTGTCCGCTGCGCAGGTCGTGACGCTGCGTACGTTCACCGCGCTGCTCGTCCCTTGGACGCTCGCGGCGCTGCTCGTCAATTTCCTCTTGCCGGTGCTGCTCGCGCTCGGCCGCGCCCGCCTGCTCGGCCTGGTCGCGCTGCCGCTGGTGCTGGTGCACGTCGCGGCGACGGCACTCGGCAGCGCACTGTTCGGGGTGGACGGCGCAGTGGGTGCCTTCTTCGTGGCCCCGGCACTGCTGGGCGGGGTGCTGCTTGTTGCCGGCACCGGCCGCGAGTACGCAGCCGCACTCGCCCGTGAGCTGGCGAGCGACGCGGCACGCTTCGTCGGGCTCTCGCTGATCGCGTTCGGCGTGGGCTGGACGGCGGGCATCGCGCTGCACACAGGATTCGTCCAGGCGGCGCTGGCCGGGGCGATCGGCAGTTGCCTCTACCTGGGAGGACTGCGCATCGTGGCGCGCCCGCAGCTCGAGACGCTGCTGCGCGCCGTAAGCGTCCGACCCGCGGCGGCGTGAGCGCGACGACGTTGCCGAGGCCGGCGCTCGCGCCGGTCGCGACGGGCACCGGCGGGCAGACCCAGCCGGTCGACGGCGCGACCGAGGGGCGCTGGAACCCGCGCGAGCGCTGGGTGATCGCGGTACTGCTCGCGTGCTTTGCCGCGATCACCGCGCTGACCTGGCGCAAGTGGGGCGTGCCGGAGCTGGACGCGGGCGCAGAGCTGACGACGGCGGACCTCGTCAAGCACGGCGCCACGCTGTACAGCGACGTCCGCTACTACTACGGCCCGCTCGGTCTGTACTCGCTGGCGCTCAGCTTCAAGCTGTTCGGCACGAGCTACACGACGGCCTACGCCTTCGGGCTCGTGCAGGCCGCCGCGATCCTGGTCGCGTTCTATGCGCTCGCGCGCCAGTGGCTACAGCCGCTAGCGGCGGGTCTCGCGACCGCGGTGCTGATGGCGATCGGCTTCTCGGGCACGGCCTTTAACTTCGTCCTGCCGCACACGAACTCGGCCACGTTCGGCCTGCTGTTCCTGCTGCTCTCGTTGCTGGCGCTCGCGCGCGAGCGGCTCGTGCTCGCTGGGCTCGCCGCGGGGCTCGTGGCGCTCACGCGTCCGGAGTTCCTGGCTGTGACGGTGGGCGCTCTGGGCGCGTTCGTCATCGCGCGCTGGCGCTTTGAAGGCTGGGCGGCGGCGTGGCGCGCGACCCTCAAGCTCGCGCTGCCCGGGGTGGCGATCCCGGGCGTCGTGCTGGGGCTTTTCGCGGCGCGGCTGGGAACGCACACGCTGTTCGCGGAAAACCTCTGGCCGGTCAAGTTCATCCACATCGGCGCGAAGACCGAGGAAAGTTGGATGCCCTTCACGGCGAGTAGCGCGGCCGGGGTGATCATGCGCGGCGCTCTATACCTCGGCGTGCTCGCAGCGTTGATCGTGAGCGTGGAGTCCTGGCGCCGACGTAATGGTGTGCGTCGCGTGCTCGGCCTCTGGCCGCTCGCGGCAGCGGCCCTGGCGATCGCCTGCGTCGACGGGTTGCTGCGCGCGGGCGGACTGCTCGTCGAACAGCGCAGTGCGATCGAAGAAGAGGTGCGTCACCTGATGCTGGGCATGAGCTGGCTGCCCGCGCTCGGCTTTCTGATCGCGGCGCTCGCCGCCGTACGCCTGTGGCGGCGGGGCGACTCGCCCCTTGCCCGCTCCTGGCCCGCGGACCTCGCGTTGATCGTGGCAGCCGCCGGGCTCGGCCTGCGCGCCTACAACGAGTTCACGACCTACGGCTCCTACGCGGCCTACTACGCCGCCCCACTCGTGCTGCTGCTGGGAATCCTCCACGCGCGCCTGGCCGAGCGGCGCCCGCAGGCTCGCCTCGCGGCGTTCGGCGCGCTCGGGCTCGTCGCTGCCGGCCTCGCGGCATACGCGCTTGGTGGCCTATACCGCCACTACGACACGGCCGTGCACACGGCCCGAGGAACGTTCGTGACGAACGCCGAAAGCGCGGGCGCCCTGCAAGCAGCCGTCACGCGAATCGACGCGGACACGGCGCCCGGCGAACGGATCCTCGCGGCGCCGCTGGACGGCGGGCTGTATTTCATGAGCGACCGCCGCCCAGCGCTGCGCGAGCTCTCGGTGCTGCACGGGCTGATCGCCTCGCCCGCCGAAGAACGCGCGGCGATCGACCGCCTGCGCCGCTACCACGTCAAGCTCGCGGTGATCGGTGCGCGGGACTTCGCCGACTGGGGCACACCGACGTTCGGCATCTCCTACAACAAGCAGATCGGCGCTTATCTACGCGACTCGCAGCTCTCGACGGAAACCGTGGGAACGCTGAGCGCACCCGTCGAGGGCACGAATCCCTCGCACGGCTTCACGATCTTCAAGCTGCCGGGCTGAGCAGCGCCCGCTTGACCTGAGCAGCGCCCGCTTGACCATTCCGCACGGCTGCCGTAGATTCGGACCCGTTCGATCTAGACGAATTCTAGGTCTTCAACCAAAAGGTGATCGGGGTTGGGCAGATGACGACGCTCCTCGTAAGCTTCCACGGCGGTGAAGAGGCGATCAACAACGTGATTGCTTTCCCACCTGGAGAACCTTCTCGCCCTCTGCTCTCCGCAGCGACAATCGACGCGGTCGTACATCCGCTCCGCGAGTTGCGGAAGTTCTTGTTCAGCGCGGACAGAAGCGAGCTGTACGTGGCCAATGGCTGGAAGAAGCTGAACCAGGTGGTCCGCTTTTCGGCGCCCGAGCAAGCGGGAGAACCGTGGCGCTACGAAAAGGTGTTCACCAATGAACCACAGGGAATCGCACATCCGTTCGACCTGGTCTTTGGCTTCGCCGGCGAGCTGTTCGTCTCAAATCAAGACTCAGAAGCGGTCACGAGCTACAACGCCTCCGGCGAACTCGATCAAACGCTTAAGGACTTTGACGAAGTACGCGGCCTCGCCTTCGATGGAAAGCTCCTGTACGTCGCCGACGCCGGCAAGGGACACGTAGCCGCTTACGACGAAGATCTCGAGAAGGTCCTCAAGATCCCTATCCCCCAGCCGGTCCACCTGCTCTACGAACCCGCCCACCACTGGCTGTTGATCGGGAGCGAGTCTCAGAACGCGGTATATGCCTGGAACGCAACCCAGCCTTCGGCCAAACCAGTCGAGCTAATTGCGAAGACAAACCCGAAGATAGATCACACCGCGGGCATGGCACTGGAACTGCTAGCAGGCGATCGCGGAATACTCTACGTCGCGAGTCGAGTCGGCCAGCAGATTCTCGCGTTCCCGCTCGATCTATCCAAGTCGATGCCAGTCTGGTCCCCTGCGGCGACAAAGGTTGTCCTCGATCAAGCGGAACTCGGCGACGAACCTGAGTTTGTAGGAATCGAGGGCGGGCTTTACGGCTGACGGCACCCTCAGCACGAGCCACGAACGTTCGGCCCCCAGACCACCGGCCACTCGCAGCGGCCGGCGATCCCAAAGGCCACGGTTTAGGTCCCCACCTCCACCGCCCCGGCATCCGGCGGGCTTGAGCGAGGAGTGCCGAAGATGTCGGTTGCGGGGAAGTCATTGGGGTCGCCGTGGCCGATCGCTGCAGCACCCGCGCCCAGGCTGAGGTTCAGCGTGGCTTCGTTTAGG